>JAFPXN010000146.1 GCA_017412505.1 Bacillota bacterium
CAGATCGTCCAGCGGCACGTAGACTTCCACGCCGGGCAGCGCCGCGGACATGGTCTCTACGGGCAGTTCGTCCTTGGAAGCGATCCAGCTGATGCCTTCCAGGTTGCCGAGCGTCTTGATGTAGCGTTCGCCTGCCTTCGCGGCCTCTTCCTGGTCTTTTTCCGCCAGAATGACCGCGTGCAGTTTGCGGGATGGCAGCGCTTCCGCTTCGTGGCGGATGCCGCGGATGGCCTTGATGATCTCCATGGACAGGTTCAGGACCTGCTTGTCCTGCTCATAGTTCATGGACGGGTCATAGGCGGGCCAGGATTCCAGCATCAGGAACTGCTTTGCGCCTTCTTCTCCGGGCAGGAAGCTCCAGATCTCTTCCGTGATGAACGGCATGAACGGGTGCAGCAGCTTCAGCATGCTCTTCAGGCACTTGACGAGACAGTATCTCGCGCTCGCCTTGTCCTCTTCGTCCGCGCCGTACAGTCTCGGCTTGATCAGTTCGATGTACCAGTCGCAGAATTCTCCCCAGATCAGTTCGTAGATCTTCTGGGCGGCCAGCGCGAATTCGAAACGCTCCATATTCGTGTTGATCTCGGGCAGCGCATCGTTGACGGTCTGCAGGATCCAGCGGTCTTCCGCCTGCAGCTTCGCGGTCGTTTCGTCCGCCATGGGCAGGAAGTTGCCTTCCTCGTCCTTGATGTTCATGATGGCGAAACGGGATGCGTTCCACAGTTTGTTCGCGAAGTTTCTGGCGCCTTCGACCTTTTCCACCTGGTAGCGGATATCGGAACCCGGGGAGATGCCGGACAGCAGCATGAAGCGCAGCGCGTCGGCGCCGTAAGTGTCGATCACTTCGAGCGGATCGATGCCGTTGCCCAGAGATTTGGACATCTTGCGGCCCTGCGCGTCGCGCACGAGGCCGTGGATGAGCACGTGCTCGAACGGCGTCTTGCCCATGACTTCGATGCCGGAGAAGATCATTCTCGCGACCCAGAAGAAAATAATGTCGTAGCCGGTGACGAGCGTGCTCGTCGGGTAGAACTTTTTCAGATCGTCCGTATTTTCAGGCCAGCCCAGGGTCGAGAACGGCCACAGCGCGGAGCTGAACCAGGTATCCAGCACGTCTTCGTCCTGATGGAAATGCGTACCGCCGCACTTCGGGCAGACGGAGGGTTCTTCCTTGGCTACGACCATTTCGCCGCAGTCTTCGCAGTAATACGCCGGGATGCGGTGACCCCACCAGAGCTGGCGGGAGATGCACCAGTCCTTGATGTCCTCCATCCAGTGATAATAGGTCTTATCGAAACGTTCGGGCACGAACTTCGTCTCGTTCTTGCGGACGGCTTCGATCGCGGGCTCTGCCAGCGGCTTCATCTTCACGAACCACTGTTCGGAGATGCGCGGCTCCACGACAGTGTGGCAGCGGTAGCATTCGCCTGCCGGGATCACCATCTTTTCGACCTTTACGAGATAGCCCGCGGCTTCCAGATCGGCGACCCAGGCCTTGCGGCACTCGTAGCGGTCCATGCCTTCGTACTTGCCTGCAGCGGCGGTCATCTTCGCTTTTTCGTCGATGCATTCGATCATCTCCAGACCGTGGCGCAGACCGACTTCGAAGTCGTTGGGGTCCGCGGACGGCGTGATCTTTACGGCGCCGGTGCCCTTTTCGGGATCGGGATACTCGTCCGCGATGACGGGGATCTCTCTGCCGACCAGCGGCAGGATGACCTTCTTGCCCACCAGGTCCCTGTAGCGTTCGTCGCTCGGATGGACGGCGACAGCCGTATCGGCGAACATGGTCTCCGGGCGGGACGTGGCGACGACGATGCCTTCGCTGCCGTCCGCGCCGGGATAGCGGAAGTACCAGTAGCTGCCGTTGTGGTCCACGTGTTCGACTTCGATATCGGACAGGGCGGATCCGCAGACCGGGCACCAGTTGATCAGGCGCGCGCCTTTATAGATCAGGCCTTTGTTGTACAGGTTGATGAAGTGCTCCTTGACCGCTCTGTTGCATCCTTCGTCCATGGTGAAGCGTTCGCGCTTCCAGTCGCAGGAGGAGCCCAGACGCCGGATCTGCTCGTTGATGCGGCCTCCGTACTGTCTCTTCCATTCCCAGGCGCGCTCCAGGAAAGCTTCGCGGCCGATATCCTCCTTGGACAGTCCTTCCTCTTCCCTCAGCTTATCCACGACCTTGACTTCCGTGGCGATGGACGCGTGGTCCGTGCCCGGCAGCCACAGCGTTTCGTGGCCCTGCATCCTCTTGTAGCGGATCAGCACGTCCTGCAGGGACTGGTCCAGGGCGTGACCCATGTGCAGCTGCCCGGTGATGTTGGGCGGCGGCATCATGACGGTAAAGGGGTCCTTCGGCGCGTTCGCGTCGGGAGCGAAAGCGCCGCTCTCCTCCCACTGCGCGTAGATGCGGTCTTCGAAATCCTTAGGTCTGTAATTCTTTGCGAGATTGTTTTCCATAACGATCCTCTCTATCTGAACTGAAATTATTGTCTGACTTTGATCAAATTGACGATCTCCAGAGCGAAGAACGCCAGGCTGAGATATCCCACGAGGGGCACGATGTTCGCCACGAAATTGTAGTAGCCGTACAGGGAACACGCGTAGCCCGCCAGGCCGACCGCCCAGGCGATCTGTTTGCTGTATCTCTGGTCTCCCAGTTTCGTCGTAAAGCCGTAGAAGACTGTGGTCTGGGTCATGAAGATAGCCAGCAGCAGCAATACGGCGTAGACCTTGCCCAGCACCGGGAACACCCGTTCGCACAGATCCATCATGGGAAAGCTGCTCTGTCCGCTCAGCTGCGGATCCGTCGACGTGGCGAGGAACAGGATGAGCGTGCAGGTCCCCAGGATGACCCCGCCGAGCGCGGCGCCCCGCAGGCTCTTCCTCGGGGAATCCGAGTGCATGGCGCACTGTCCGAGCACCGGGACCGCGGCCGAGGCGTTATAGCCTACGTAACCGATCACGGCGGTCAGCCAGTGGCTGGCGACCTTGCTCGCCCGGTGAGGCTGCAGATCTGCGACCTGCTGCGTGTGCGTAACGATCAGGTAGATCCCCAGGACCAGCGTTCCGGCCACCAGGACCGGGGAGATCTTGCCGGCTTTGTCCGAGATGCTGGAGAATCCGCCCAGCGCCGTGATGATGCACAGCAGGCAGATGACCAGACTTCCGACGGCGTGGCTCAGGCCCGTCTTGCTTTCCAGCAGTGCTCCTCCCGCCGCCGTAAGCGCTACGTAAGCCACGAGCAGAAAGAAGCACATCATAACGCCGACGAACGTGTTCAGCGGCTTGTTGTTCGTGGGGTTGATCAGAGCGGAGACGTCTCCGGTGTTCTTGCGGTGCGCGATGGTGACCGTCATCAGGCCGACCCCGATGTACAGCAGCGTCGCGACGAGCGCGCCGGCATATCCGTATTTGCCGAATACGCCGAAGAACTGCCAGGCCTCCCGCCCGGAAGCAAACCCCGCGCCTACGAGGCAGCCCGTGTAGATCAGGCCGATCCGCAGGACGCTTAACGGTTTGGTTTCAGTGTTCAAAGTGTTCTATCCTTTCGATGCATTCCGCCATATCGGCGGGCATCGCTGTTTTCAGTTCTATGGGTTCTCCCGTCATGGGCTGCGCCAGCTTCAGGCTGTACGCGTGCAGCGCCTGGCGGCCCAGGACATCCGTTCCGGCTTCATAGCCGTACAGCTGTCCGTAAAGTTCGTCCCCGGCGATGGGGTGACCCAGATGGGTCATGTGCACCCGGATCTGGTGCGTGCGGCCGGTCAGGAGCGTCAGTTCCACGAGGCTGTAGCCCTCGATGCGCTTCTCCCCGGTCCAGGGTTTGAAATCCGGGCCCAGGTCCGGCACGTCCCAGCTCTGCAGGACTTTGTAGAGCGTCGTGCTCGGATAGCCGTCCTCCCGCACCATGCGGCGGGCTTTGTGGTCCGGATCCTTGTCGATGGGAAGATCGACGCGGCCTTCCGCTTTTTCGAACATGCCGTGGACCAGCGCCAGATACTTCTTGACGGTCGTCCCCTTTTCCATCTGGCTGCTGACGGCGTCCTGGGCGTGGCCGTTCTTCGCCACGAGCACCAGGCCGGACGTATCACGGTCCAGACGGTTGATGAAGCGGATCTTCCAGCGTTCGCCCTTTTCCTGCAGCCGGTATGCCAGCGCGTTGGCCAGCGTGCCGCTCTGGTAGTTCTTCGTCGGATGGACGACGAGGAACGGCTGTTTGTTCACGACGAGCAGGTCGCTGTCCTCGTACACGACGTCCAGGGGGATGTCCTCCGGCTCGAAGTAACTGCTTTCTTTGGGGAAAGCGACGGTCAGGGTCTGACCTGTCCTGCCCTTGTCCCGCAGCTTTGCGGCGCGGCCGTCCAGGGCGATCTGCCCTGAAGTCTTGATCTTGCGCATCAGGCGGGACGAAACGGCAAAGCGTCTCTGCAGCACTTCCTTGACGTAAAGACCCTCGTCTTCCTTTGTCCAGACGTAGGTGATGGCGTTTTCCATGGCCTACAGGAACTTGGACATGACCTTCGACCAGAAGTCGTAGTCTGCCAGTCTGACCAGCTGGATCTCGTCCGTCGCCAGATCGACCGAGATGTCTTCCACGTGCTCGAAGTAGTATTCCTCGCCGTCCACGATCAGGTAGCCGCTGTCCTTGAAATTGCGGTCCGGGAAGATATGGACGTCCAGTCCGGGAGGCACAAGGATGCTCGACGTGAAGCTGCGGAACACCGTGGTGTTCATGGGCGCCATGGGCGTGATCTGCAGCAGCGCGATCCGCGGATCGACAATGCTGCCGCCCAGCGAATAGTTGTACGCCGTGCTGCCCGCGGACGAGGAGATCAGGATGCCGTCGCCGGAAAACTTCTCGATGAAGTTATCGCCGATGGACAAGTTCAGGTGGGTCACCTTCGAGATGCTGCCGCGGAAGATGACGTCGGTCAGCGCCCGGAAACTGTGCACGGCGCCGTCTTCGGTGCGCACCGTCGCCTTCAGCAGGCGGTGGCGCTGCACCCGGTAATCGCCGGTGCGGATGATGTCCACCAGCTTATCGAGATCCTCGGGCTGGAATTCCTGGAAGAAGCCCAGGTGACCTGTGTTGACCCCGACAAAGGGGATGTCCGGAAAGCCGCACTCCCGCAGGCCGTGCATGAACGTGCCGTCGCCGCCTACGACGCAGGCGAATTCCACATCGGGACCGAATTCCTCCGGCACCGTAAAGCCGGCAGCCCTGAGTTTTTCCTTCAGTTGTTCCGCGACAGGCGCGGTATCCGCGCCGGGGTTGCGGTATACGTAAACGTTTTTCATGTTAACCGATCAGACGTTCCAGTTCGTCCAGAAGTTCTTCAAACGTTGCCATTGCAGCTTCGATGGGTTCCGGCGTGCTCATGTCCACGCCCGCCAGCTTCAGCAGTTCGACGGGATAGTCGCAGCCGCCGGACTTGAGGAACTTGATATAGTTCTCCGCTGCCGGCTGCC
>JAFPXN010000147.1 GCA_017412505.1 Bacillota bacterium
ATGCACAAGATCCGCGTGCACAAGACGCCCATGGGCGGGTCGTTCGGCTGCAAGCAGGAGATGATCCTGGAGCCGCTGGCCGCAGCAGGCGCCATCGCGGCGGGAAGACCCGTCAAACTGTGGCTGAACCGCGCGGAAGTCATGGCATGCACGGTGCTGCGCCACCCGGTCGGCACGTTCGTCCGCGGCAAGTTCAACGCAGACCGCAAGCTGACCGGCGTGCATCTCGACATCCTGCTGGACGCCGGCGCGTATCAGACCGTCAGCCCGGACTACTGCCTGTCCATGGCCAAGAAGATCAACTGGACGTACGATATGGACAGTGCGTCCGTCAACAGCGTTTCCGTATGCACGAACACGCCCGTCTCCGGCAGTTACCGGGGCTGGGGCGGTCCGGAGCTTTGCTTCGCCATGGAGAATTTTATGAACATGGCGGCGAAACACTACGGCGAGGACCCGGTCGAATTCCGCAAGAAGAGCATCCTACCTCCCTGGTCGGTCACGAAGGTGGGCAATTTCAACCTGGGCAGCCTGCCGCTGGCCGAGGTCATGGACCGCGGCGCGAAGCTGTTCGGCTGGGAGAAAAAGAAGGCTCGTCCGAAGCAGGACGGCCGCTATCTGCGGGGCATCGGCATGGCTATCTGCACGCACACGTCCGGCTACTTCCCGAGGCGCCCGGACTGGGGCACCATCGTGATCAAGATGGAGGAGGACGGTTCCGTGTCCGTCAACTGCAATATCCACGATCACGGCTGCGGCAGCGTGCTGGCGTTCCAGAAGATCGTGGGCGAGGTGCTGTCACTGGATCCCGCGCGCGTGGCGATCCCCGAGGGCGACACGCTGTACAACGCCATCGACAACGGCTGCTACACGAGCCGTTCCGTCTTCGTGCTCGGACGCGCCGTCATGGAGACGGCGGAGGTCCTGAAAGGCCAGCTGCTGGACTACGCGCAGGAGATCTGGAACTGCGGCCGGGACGTTCTCTACTGCGAGGGCGAAGCGGTGCGCCGCGCCGACGACCCTGCTGCAGCGCTGCGCTACACCGACATCGCGTATTACGCGGCGGACCACGGCAGGGGCGCGCTGTTCGCGGCGCATACCTACTGGCCCGAGTCCAATCCGGGTCCTGCTTCCGCGGACTTCGCGGAGGTGGAGGTCGACACCTATACCGGTCACTGCCGGCTGGTCGATTTCGCCTGCGTGCACGACATCGGCAAAGCCATCAATCCCGAGATCTGCCGCTCGCAGATCGGCAGCGCCGTGCAGAGCGGCGCGGGCATGGTGTTCTGCGAAGAGGTCCGGCTGGACCCGAAGACGGGCGCCATCCTCAACGACAGCCTGGAGCGCTATCACGTGATGCGGGCCGCGGAGCTGCCCGACGTCAAAGTCGAGTTCCTCGAAGACGGTTCGGCGGACGGCCCGTTCGGCGCCAAATCCATCGGAGAAGCCGCGCTGGTCCCGGTCATGCCCGCGGTGCTGGCCGCGCTCAACGACGCGCTGGGCAGCAGTTTCTCTTCCGTCCCCGTGACCCCGGAGAAAGTCCTCGCATTTCTGGAAAAGGAGGCCGGCAGATGATCGTAAAATTCGTACTGAACGGCGAGCTGGTGAGTCCGGATCTCGATCCGTCCCGCCGCCTGATCGATATTTTAAGAGATGATTTCTTTCTGACCGGCGCCAAGGAAGGCTGCGGAGAAGGAGAATGCGGTTCCTGCACCGTCCTGATGGACGGGCTGCCCGTCCATTCCTGCCTGGTGCTCGCAGGACAGCTGGAAGGCCATGAGGTGCTGACGGTCGAGGGACTGGCACAAAACGGCGAACTCGACCTCCTCCAGAACGCCTTCGTCGAAAACAACGCCGTGCACTGTGGTTTCTGCACGCCCGGCATGATCATGAGCGCGAAGGGACTGCTTATGAAAAACCCTGACCCGACGGAGGCAGAGATCCGCGAAGCGCTGTCCGGCAACATCTGCCGCTGCTCGGATTACCGGCAGATCGTCATGGCGGTTAAGGACGCGGCGAAACGCCTGCAGGAGGTGAGCCTATGATCTTCGTTCAGCCGAAATCGATCATCGAACTCGCCGCCGCGTTGGCGGACAAGGAAGGAAAGACCATCCTGGCGGCCGGCTGCACGGACATTCTGCCCGGCAAGATCGGAAGGCCCTGGGATGCGGACCGCATCATCGATCTGACACATATTCCGCAGCTGCAGCAGATCGCTGTCGAGAATAACGAGTTATTCATCGGCTCCTGCTGTACGCACGCGCAGATCGCGGAAAACGGACTCGTACAGAAATACTTCAAGGCGCTCGCGGAGGCCTGCGCGCAGGTGGGCTCCGTGCAGATCCGCAACCGTGGCACGATAGGCGGCAACGTCGCCAACGCCTCGCCTGCGGCGGACACCATGCCCTGCCTGATGCTCTTCGGCGCGGAGCGCGAGGTCATTGGCGAAAACGGCGAATGCATCACCGGATTCTGCGTGCCGCTGCCGGAAGACCCTTCGGCGGATTCAGGGACCCCGGTCTCGGCCTTCGCCAAACTCGGCGACCGGGATATCGTTACGGTCGCGCGCATCCAACTGGCTGCAAAATCTGTCATAAGAGATGGAAGACTGTCTGCGGTGAGCGTCGTGCTCGGCGCCGCCGGCCAGACGCCGTACTTCTGCGAAGAAGCGGCAGCAGTGCTGGAAGGGTCACGGGCGGAAGAGGAACTGCTCGAACCCTTTGCGGCAGCG
>JAFPXN010000148.1 GCA_017412505.1 Bacillota bacterium
TCCCAGATCGCGAACCGCTTTATCAAACACCCGTCGGAAGTGCTGTCCGTGGGCGACATCGTGGACGTGGTCGTCCTGGACGTGGACCCGGCGAAGAAACGCATCTCCCTGTCCATCAAGCAGGCGAAATAGAGGAGCACCTATGATACAGGATATCTACCCCCACAAACTGCGCAACGAATTCCGTCCGGACGCGAAAGCCGGTCCGGACGATCTCGTGATGCCCTGGAACGGCAAGGCGTTCCTGGCTGCCGCGGACTTCGAAAAAGAGTCGCTGACCTATCCGAAGGTCTCGGAGCTGAAAGCCGGTCCGAATGGACTGGTCTATCTGTTTTCCATCGATGCCGCCGGATATTATCTGCTGCGCTGCGAAGCGGAGACAAAGCCGGAAGACGTTCTGGCAAATCCGTCGGGTTACGCGTTTCATACGCTGCAGGATCTGCGCCGCAGCCGCCTGGAACCGCGGCTGAACGTCTACGCGGCCTTCACCGCCTACCATCTGGCGGATTGGTACGACGCGAACCGCTACTGCGGCTGGTGCGGCGCGAAGTCCGCCTACGACAAGGCCGAGCGCGCCATGCGCTGCCCGGTGTGCGGCAAGATCGAATATCCGCGGATCAATCCCGCGTGCATCATCGGGGTCACGAACGGCGACAAACTGGTGACGATACGCTACCGCCAGGGCTACGGCGGCATGGCGCTCATCGCCGGCTTTACCGAGATCGGCGAGACGCTCGAGGAGACCGTCGCCCGGGAAGTCATGGAGGAGGTCGGCTTGAAGGTGAAAAACATCCGCTACTACAAGTCCCAGCCCTGGGGCATCGCGGCGGACATCCTGACCGGTTTCTTCTGCGACGTGGACGGCGACGACACCATCCGCATCGACGAGAACGAGCTGAAGCAGGCGGCCTGGACCACCCGTGAGGAGATCGAACCGCAGACGCTCGACTACTCCCTCACCGGGGAGATGATGCAGCTGTTCAAGGACAGCAAGTGGCCGAGAGAATAGCGGATCCGCTACGCGCAGTAGGCCGTATCGTGACCCTGAAGCAAGTGAGTCACAAATTTGCCGTGACCCAACCATGGAAAAGGGATCAGGGGGCACGGTAAAGATCGTGTTTTCGTGACCCATATAAGTGTTTGTACTCTCGGGTCACGCAAAAACCGTGACCCGCTATGACATGGGTCACGGTTTTCGTATCGCTTATATAGAATTCAGAAGTAAATCCTGGGCGATGCATTCTGTTCAGCTGTTCTTATGGATCTCCGCTTTGCCTTTCGCGATGACGGAAGCGAACGTGGAGTTGTAGCCGCAGGCAGGTTTTGCCGGAAGAGTCTCCGCCTCGAAGTCTACCTGAACGCAGATATGCGGATCTCTGCGAGATCGGTTACTTCTCTGTCTTTTCTTCTCGATTTTCCACCTTACTTTGACTTACAGAAGACCCGCCGCCCGGAAGGCCTGCGTCAGATCGTCGATGATGTCTTCCGGATCCTCGAGTCCGAGGGAGAAACGGAAGAATCCGGCTCTGAACGGTTCGGGATAATCCTGCAGCTTCGGATCGCTGCTTTCGCTGTATGTGATGAGCGTCTCCACGTCGCCCAGGGACACGGCGTAGGACACGAGCTTCAGCGCGCTCAGGAACTTGAAATGCGTCTCTCTGTCGCCTTTGAGGTCCCAGGACATCATGGCCGAATAGCCGTTCTCCATCACTCTGGAAGCCAGCTCGTGCTGGGGATGATCCTTCAGCCCGGGGTAGTATACGAAGCGGACCGCAGGGCAGGTGTCGAGGAATTCCGCTACTTTCTGCGCTGCGTAGCAGTGCTGCTTCATGCGGATCGGAAGGGTCACGAGGCCTCTGGAGATGATCCACGCGTTGAACGGGGACAGCACGCCGCCGTATTTGACGAGGCAAAGCTCGCGCACCTTGGAGACCAGTTCTTTCTTCCCCATAACGCAGCCGCCCAGAGAATCTCCGTGGCCGTTGATGTACTTCGTCATGGAGTGGATCTCGATATCCGCGCCCAGTTTTCGGGGCCGGAAGCAGAGAAGGCCGCCGAACGTGGCGTCCACGGAGAGAAGCGCGCCGTTGTCGTGCGCCAGTTTCGCGACCGCTTCGACGTCTCCGATCTCCGTAGTCGGATTGCCCGGATCCTCCATGTGGATCAGCTTCGTGTTGGGCCGGATGGCGGCTTTTACCGCTTCCGTGTCGGCTGTATCTACGAACGTGACCTCTACGCCGTACTTTCCGTTCAGCGCTTCGTTGAAGAGCGCTTCTGTGGAAACGTAGCAGACCTTGGACACGATCGCGTGATCTCCGGACTTCAGAAACGTGGTGAATACGGAAGAAAGCGCAGCCATGCCGCTGCCGAAAACGACGCAGTCTTCCGCGTCAGCGAGCCCGCACAGCTTGTCCTGGAGGACAAGCATGTTCACGTTGCGTTCCCGCTGGTAAACAAAATCGTTGATCCCGGTCGGATCGAAGTAGGAACCGTCGGTCGGAAGTCTGTAATTCGAGGTCATATAGATCGGCTGGTTGACGGAACCGAACGAATCGTCCTTTCTGGTGCCGGCGTGTACGGCGATCGTTGTGGTTTTCATAGGTGACGCTCCTTTCATAACTCTGCATCTTGTGTATCCACTATAACGGATTGTATACGATTTGTAAAATTAATTGATTGTGTGAATTCGATAGAAAATGCTGATGATTTGCTGTTTATGGAGGAAATAGTTCCAAAGACAAAACCCTGCGGTGAGCCTTGACAATAGGGTATATATCCCCTATAATGATCATGGATGCGGTATAACAGAATATGCCGACGATCAGTCATTTTTACGGGATCACGATCGTAATGTATTTGCGTGGAAAAGAACACAATCCACCGCACATTCATGCTATTATGCAGGATTTTGCCGCGCCGTTCTCCATCGTCACGGGCGAACCTTTGGACAGCGGGTTTCCGCCGAAAGCAAAGGCCCTCGTCCGGGAGTTTATCCTGAAGTATCAGAATGAGCTCTTAGAAATGTGGGAAACCGGAAAATACAGAAGACTCCCGCCCCTTATGTGATGTTTCATAGAGCGCTGTTTTTAGAGTTTAAAGAGGGAACCGCGTTTGAACTGACGTTCCTGGATGGAAAAGTCATGCGATACGATATGGCATGGCTTTTTTCCTCCTATCCGCAGTTAAAGGATCTGGAGAACCGGGAGCTATTTCTTTCCGGCAAATTGATGGGGTCGTATGGGGTCATCTGGAACGAAGACCTGGATATAGAAGCGGAAACGGTCTATGAAGAGGGCGAGTTCGTCCGTACCGTGGAGATCCCGGCCAGATACCGTGTCGGCCAGGAGATTGCGGCGGCCAGGGCGCAGGCAGGGATGACCCAGGCAATGTTGAGCGATGTCTGCGGCATAGACCAGTCTGATCTTTCCAAATTGGAGCGCGGGCAGCTGAATCCGTCTGTCACAACGTTGGAACGGATCGCGAAGGCCGTGGGCGGCACGTTGGAAATCCATATCAATCGCACTTAAGAGGACCCTGTAACAGTATAAAAACAAGTTCCGGGCGCATTTCTGCGCCCGGGTATTTTTCTATGCCTTCGCCTTGTCACATCCCCATGAAATGGGATATAATATATCAGTTATGCAAGTATATAAGGTAGGAATGGAAAAGTATGTTTAAAAAACTCGATTTTATCCTGGAAAAATACGAAGAACTCAGCATGACGGTCTCCGACCCCGAGGTCATCGCCAACCAGTCTCTCTGGCAGCAGAAGATCAAGGAACTGGGCGAGATGGAGCCCGTCGTGACGAAATACAAGGAATACAAAAAGGTGCAGGAAGACCTGGCCGCGACCGAGGAGATGCTGAACGAACTCGGTTCCGACGACGAGATGCGCGACATGGCCAAGGAAGAGCTGGCCGAGCTCAAGGAGAAGTCCGAAAAGCTTACCGAAGAGCTGAAGATCGCGCTGCTGCCCAAAGACCCCAACGACGATAAGAACGTCATCCTGGAAGTCCGTGCGGGCACTGGCGGCGAGGAAGCCGCCCTGTTCGGCGCGGACCTGCTGCGCATGTACACCCGCTACGCGGAGCGCAGGGGCTGGAAGACGGAAGTCATGGATATGAACGACACCGGGATCGGCGGCATCAAGGAAGCCGTCGTCATGATCAAGGGCAAGGGAGCCTACTCCCGCCTGAAGTACGAATCCGGCGTACACCGTGTGCAGCGCGTGCCCGAGACGGAGAGCTCCGGCCGCATCCACACGTCGGCCGCCACGATCGCGATCATGCCCGAAGTGGACGAGGTGGAGGTGGAGATCGACCCGAACGACGTGCGGGTCGATGTGTACCGTTCCTCGGGTCACGGCGGACAGTGCGTCAACACGACGGACTCCGCGGTGCGCCTTACCCACATTCCGACCGGCCTCGTCGTCACCTGCCAGGACGAAAAGTCCCAGCTGAAGAACAAGGAAAAGGCGTTCGGCGTGCTGCGCGCAAGGCTGTATGACATGATGCAGCAACAGCAGAACAAGGAGCAGGCGGACGCCAGAAAGAGCCAGATCGGCTCCGGCGACCGCTCCGAACGCATCCGTACGTATAACTTCCCCCAGGGCCGCGTGACGGATCACCGCATCGGCATGACGATCTACAAGCTGGACAGCTTCCTGGACGGCGACATCGACGAGATCGTGGACGCGCTGATCACGAGCGACCAGGCGGAGAAGATGAAGAACGAGCAGTAAGTGGACACGCTGTATCTGACAACTGCAGAAGCGGATATCGCCCGCGCGGCGGACGTCATCCGGCGCGGCGGCCTGGTCGGGTTTCCGACCGAGACGGTCTACGGCCTGGGCGGCAATGCCCTGGACCCGCAGGCGGCCAAAGCCATTTACGCGGCCAAAGGCAGACCCTCCGACAACCCGCTGATCGTGCACATCGCGAAGGCGGAGGAGATGGAAGCCCTTGCGGCGTCCGTTCCGGAGAACGCGTGGAAACTGGCCGGAGCCATCTGGCCGGGGCCCCTCACCATGGTGCTTCCGAAGAAGCCCTGCGTGCCGGACGAGACCACCGGCGGCCTGCAGACCGTGGCCATCCGGTGTCCTGCGAACGAAGCGGCGCGGCGGCTCATCGAGTTGTCCGGCGTCCCCATCGCGGCGCCTTCCGCCAACCTGTCGGGCCGGCCAAGCCCCACCCGCTGGGAGCACGTAAAGCACGACCTGGACGGCCGGATGGATGCCTGCATCATGGGTGACCCCTGCATCGGCGGCATCGAATCCACGGTGCTGGATCTGACGGATCCGGA
>JAFPXN010000149.1 GCA_017412505.1 Bacillota bacterium
TCACGACGGCGAGCACGACGCGGACGAAGTGTTCACGAGCTGGGGCGAAACGACTGCTGCCCGGTTCACCGAAGACGAGATCCGCGAGAAACTGGCCGCGCTGGACGATACCTGGACCTACGGTTTCGTGCTCAGAGCCAAGGGAATCGTACAGGACAAGACCGAAGGCTGGATCCACTTCGACTACACGCCGGGTGAGATCAACGTGCGCAAGGGCCCCGCGGCCGCCACAGGCATGCTGTGCGTCATCGGCGCCCAGATGAAGGAAGACGAAGTCAAGCATCTGTTTGGAGTAGCGTAACATGGCAAAAGAGATGCCGGTCTACCTGTTCACCGGTTTTCTGGAAGCAGGCAAGACCCAGTTTATACAGACGACCCTGGAAGACCCGAATTTCAACGCGGGGGAGAAGACCCTCGTCATCCAGTGCGAAGAGGGGATCGAGGAGTTCCGCCACGAGCGTTTCTGGGAAGATAACGTCGTAGTCGAGGTGCTGGACGAACCGCAGCAGATCAACAACGCGTTCCTGAAGTCCCTCGAGAAAAAGCACAAGCCCGAGCGGGTCATGATCGAGTACAACGGCATGTGGATGCTGGACCAGCTGTTCCAGGAGATGCCCGAGAACTGGATCATTTACCAGGAATACAGTTTTTACGACGCGAACACGTTCCTGACGTACAATCAGAACATGCGCCAACTGGTCTACGACAAACTGAAGAGCGCGGACTGCGTCGTGTTCAACCGCTACCGGGAAGGCATGGACCGGATGCCGCTGCATAAAGTCGTGCGGGGCGTGTCCCGCCGGCCGGACATCTTCTATGAACTGCCCTCCGGCGACGCCATCGTGGACGATATCGAGGATCCTCTGCCGTTCGATAAGGAGGCGCCCGTCATCGAGATCAGGGACGAGGACTTTGCGCTGTGGTACCGCGACCTGTCGGAAGATATGAACGGCTACGACGGCAAGACCGTGCGGGTCAAGGGCATCACCGGCGCGTCCGGCGTGCTCGAGGGAAGCGATTTCATCTTCGGCCGGCAGGTGATGACCTGCTGCGTCGAGGACATCCAGATGGCCGGACTCGTGTGCGAATGGCACGGGGTGAAGCCCGCGAAGCGCTCCTGGGTCATCGTGACTGCGAAGATCCGCATCGGCAAGAGCAGGGCTTACGGCAGCAAGACCGGACCCATCCTGGTGGTGCAGAAGGTCGAGGGGGCGGAGCCTCCCGAACAGGAAGTGGCAACGTTTTATTAGTTTTTATAAGTTCAATCAAGAAAGGCGGAAAACTACTATGATGAAGGAATTTAAGGAATTCATCTCCCGCGGTAACGTCATGGACATGGCCGTAGGCATTATCATCGGCGGCGCGTTCACCGCGATCGTCAGCTCTCTGGTCGCAGATATCATCACTCCGATCATCGGCATGCTGATGGGCGGCATCAACTTCAGCGAACTGGCGGTCACCGTGGGCAGCGCGCAGCTCACCTACGGCAACTTCATCCAGGCCATCATCAACTTCCTGCTGGTCGCCTGGGTGCTCTTCATGATCGTCAAGGCGATGAACAAAATGAAGAGAAAGGAAGAGGAGAAGCCCGCAGAACCCGAAGCGCCCGCAGAACCCCCCGAGGATATCGTTCTGCTGCGTGAGATCCGCGACAGTCTGAAGAAATAAGGAAAGACGAACATGAAAGCGATCGTATCCGTGCTGGGCAAGGACAGAGTAGGCATCACGGCGGCCGTCTGTACGAAACTGGCTGAAAACAATATCAACATCCTGGACATTTCGCAGACGATCATGGACGGCAACTTCAGCATGGTCATGATCGTGGACATGGATAAGGCGACCTGCTCCATCAAGAAGATGAGCGGCGTTTTGGAGGATCTCGGCAAGGAGATCGGGCAGATCATCCGCATCCAGCGCGAAGATATCTTCGACGCGATGCACCGCATCTAGGAGGCTGCCATGCTCAATCAGAAAGAGATCCTGTCCACGCTGCAGATGATCGATCAGCAGCATCTGGACATCCGCACGATCACCATGGGGATTTCCCTGTTTTCGTGCGCCGATGAGGACCCGGCAAAAGCCTGCCGAAAGATCTATGATAAGATCTGCCGTTATGCACAGAACCTGGTGCAGGTGGGCGAAGACATCGAGTCCGAGTTCGGCATCCCCATCGTCAACAAGCGCATTTCGGTGACCCCGATGGCGCTCATCGCCGCTGCGAGCGATACGGAGGACTACGTCCCCTTCGCGAAGGCGATGGACGAGGCGGCGAAAACCTGCGGCGTCAACTTTATCGGCGGTTATTCCGCCCTGGTGCAAAAGGGGATGACCCTGGCAGATGAACGGCTCATCCGCGCTTTGCCGGAAGCCCTGTCCACCACCGAGCGGGTCTGCGGATCCGTCAACGTGGGTTCCACCAAGGCTGGCATCAACATGGATGCCGTTAAGCTGCTGGGCCATACCGTAAAGGATCTGGCGGAGCGCACGAAGGAGAGCGGCGGTGCCGGCTGCTCCAAGCTTGTCATCTTCTGCAACGCGGTGGAGGACAATCCCTTCATGGCCGGCGCCTTCCACGGCGCGGGAGAAGCGGAAAAGGTCATCAACGTGGGCGTTTCCGGCCCCGGCGTGGTGCATTCCGCCATCAGGCAGGCGAAAGGAGCTCCCTTCGACGCGCTGGCGGAGACCATTAAAAAGACGGCGTTCCAAGTGACCCGCATGGGCCAGCTTGTGGCGCAGGAAGCGGCCAGCCGCCTGGATACTCCTTTCGGCATCGTGGATCTGTCCCTGGCGCCTACGCCTGCCGTTGGCGACTCCGTAGCCCGCATCCTGGAGGAGATGGGACTGGAAGTCTGCGGTACGCACGGCACCACGGCGGCTTTGGCCCTGCTGAACGATGCGGTGAAGAAGGGCGGCGTTATGGCCAGTTCCTCCGTCGGAGGTCTGTCCGGCGCTTTCATTCCGGTATCTGAGGACGAAGGTATGATTGCAGCAGCCGAATCCGGCGCGCTGACCCTGGATAAGCTGGAAGCCATGACCTGCGTATGTTCCGTTGGCCTGGATATGATCGCCGTTCCCGGCGATACCCCGGCTTCCACGCTCTCCGCCATCATCGCGGACGAAGCGGCCATCGGCATGATCAACAGCAAGACGACCGCTGTGCGGCTCATCCCCGCACCGGGTAAAGGCGTGGGCGATGCCGTGGAATTCGGCGGCCTGTTCGGCAGCGCACCCATCATGACCGTGCATCCCGAATCCAGCGAAGCCTTTATCGCAAGGGGCGGACGCATTCCGGCACCGATCCAGAGTTTGAAGAACTGAATCAGAGTAAATACGAACCCCGGTCCCGGAAAGACCGGGTTTTTTCGTCTTCGTAAAAAAATGACTATTTTTTGTGAAAAAATACCTCGTCTTTTAGCAGAACTTAAAGAAAGAAATTCAAATGCTATAATAAATCCAGATTTGAAATGTATTTCGGCGGTTAACACATGGATCAGTACAATATTACGCTAAGAAATCTATATCGCATTTTAACGGTAAACGATTATCCGATATTTTCGAACGGCGTGCTTACCAAGAAATACCGCAGCGGGCTTACGCTGATGTCCTTTTGGCGTCAGGTCCTTGCGCCGGAATGGCAGGAGGGGCCTTACGGCAGAGAGCTCTGGGATAAAGAGAAGGGCCGCTACGCCTCTGATTTCTGCAACTTGAAGGACACGGTACCTTTTTATGAAGAATACCGGGAAGAGATCCTGCATACACTGGACCCGGGTCTTCTTCTGGAGCAGATCGACCGAACCGCATCTTTCCTGAGCGAGCATCGTTATCACGAAGATGTCTTTTTCCGCAAGTTTGAATTTTTGATCAATGCTTCTCAGGAGAATGGGCTGCTCTCCAAACAGGATTGCCGGTTTTTCCTGAAGCACTATTGCGAGGGGACGCGCAAGGAATTGTCTCCTCTGTTTTGCGATGCGTGGATCTTTACCATGATGATGGTCTGTGCCATGTGCGGCAATTCGGCCGGAACAGCGCAGTTTGTCCGCCAGGTGGAAGAAAGGGAGTATGATCCGCGGTCTCTGGATCGCATTGAAAGCGACCGGAAAGCCGGAAGTCTCCCGCTTCAGAGAAAAAGCAAAGCTGTATTCGGCGCTGCGGAAGACGCTGCGCTGTTTTTCGGACGGGAAAGAGAACTCTACGACCTGACGGAAGCGGTCAACCAGAAACAGAAGATCTTCATTACAGGCATCGGCGGCATCGGCAAGACCGAGCTGCTGCGCCAGCTGCACGCACATTTTTCGAAAACGCACCGTTTTTCAAACTGCGTCGCCGTACCCTATGCCGGCAGTCTGCGGAGCAGCCTGGCAGGATGCTTTTCTTCCCTGCAGTCGGAAGATCCGGATCAGGCGTTTCACGAATGTCTGTATCTGATGGGCAGCGTTGCACCGGATTCCCTCATCCTTACGATCGATAATGCGGAGATCGCCGAAGAGGAGCTCCCTTTCTGGCAGGAGCTTGCGGAACTGAAATGCCCTGTGGTGGTCACATCCCGGGAAAATGCCCCGGAGGGCTTCACCGAGATCCGTCTGGAGGAACTGCAGGAGCATGCGGCGCTGCTTCTGATGCGCAGGCATTATCAGAAAACGATGACGGAACGGGAAAAGGATCTGCTGATCCAAAGCATTCCCCGCTACCGTTTTCTTCAGCATCCGTTAACGATACGGTTGATCGCGCTCAGCGCAAATCGCAGCGACTGGACCATCGATGAGATCATCGAGCGCTCTGTCCGCTCTGCGGAAGAAGCGCTGGCATCGGCAGGATATCCGCAGATCAAGCGCATCTACCGGAGCCTCTACCGGGAAGAAAAGCTTTCGAAAGATGAAAAGCAGCTGTGCCGCGTGCTGTCTGCGCTGCCGTATCGCCAGTACACAGCGGAGCAGCTGCAGGCTTATGCGCTGCCGGATCTTACGGCCGGGAAGGTCCGGGAGATCCTTTCCTCTCTTTTCGGCAAAGGCTGGATCGAAGGCGGCTCCGAGCGATATTCCATGCATCCGCTGATCGCAGAATGTCTGCGGGAGGATGGGTACCCGGCTGAGGTCTTTGCCGGGTTGTTCCGCTGCCTGAAGGAGCAGTTGGAAAGCGTCGGCAATATAAATTTTATGCCGCTTCAAACGGAGCGGGATCTCCTGCAGACTTGCGAGAACGCGATCTGCGCAGCCCGCAGTATCCGGGGCGGTTTGGATCCGATGGCCCTGAAGCTGCTCCTGTCCGCGCTAATAGAAGGGTATGGCATGATGCCGGTTTCTGCAAAAGATATCGCTGCCATAAAAAAACTGTTGGGCGATGTGCAAATGCAGCCTGCATCCATACAGCTGCTGTGGCAGCTGACGGCAATGCTGCTGCACGAGCCTTTCGATTCGAAACAGACGCTGTCTCTGATGCAGCTCTGCAGTGAAGCAGGAGAATTGACGGAACAGGAATTGGTCGATCTCCATCTCCAGTTTGTGTTTAACGCATTGCTTGCCCAGATCCCGCAGGAAGATGTGGAGAACTGCCTTAACCGGATGAAAGCTGCGGTGTCCGATCCCTTCTCTCGTTTGAGGGCTGCGCGGTGTGAATTCAGCTATTATGCCGTTGGCGGCCGGGATGTACAGAAGATCCTGGATTCTTTTGAAGATTTGGAAGAAGTCTATCAGAGCAGCAGCAAACTGCAAAGCGACCGCTTTGCGCGGGCCACGATGGCGTATGCCTACGCTCTCCGTGCGACCGTCTCGCTGCTTCTCGGCGATGTGCAGTCCGGCAAAAAATATTATGCGCAGGAGAAAAAACTCGGAAAAGTAGACAGGGGTTCCAATCTGTCGATGACGGAACTGAATTTTGAAACTTTGCTGGCCCGCACGGAGGGCGACCTGAAGACGGCGATCGAAAAGGGTAGAGAGAACGTAGAACTGACCCGGAAATTCTTCGGGGAACAGAACTTCAACTTCCTGAATGAAAATGCAGAACTGGCGATCGTTCTGAATCAGGCAGGACAGACTGAGGAAGCGATCGCGATCTACCGGGATATCATTCAGCAGGCGAAAGTGCTGTACCCGGGTCTCGAGAGACTGGCGCTGTGGCTCAATAATCTGGCGGTCGCCTATCTGACAAAAGAGGATCCGGACGCAGCGATCGAGGCGCTGCAGGATGGACTGCAGTATCTGCATGAGGAAAACACCGTTGGGAAGGCAGAATCCGCCTGCAATTTCGCGAAAGCCTACCGGCAGCTGGGCGATCCGGTCCGGGAAAAGGAGTATCTGCTGCAGGCACAGCCTGTATTTTCAACCGTCTATGCTTCGGGTCATCCGAAAACGATATACGTGGAAGAACGTCTGAAGGAATTGGAGTAGGAGGTTACCATTGATGAAAAAACGTTTCTTATCCCTTTTGCTTGTCCTGTGCATGGCGCTTTCGCTTTGCGTGGTACCGGTGAGTGCAGCGAGCCCTGCGGTCTACGATAAGATGAGCGCGTCGTACAAGAGCGGGCCCTATTATACCAAGCTGATGAACGTCAATCTGACGGGAAATCAGATCGCGGACCTGATCAACGTGGCCAGGAGCCAGGTGGGATACCATGCCAGCGGATCGAAAAGCAATCTGTCCGGTACGGCAACATCCGGTGACGGTTATGTGGAGTATTTCAACAGAATCTCTCCGTCCACCATGGGCAATGCCTGGTGCGCGACTTTTGTCACCTGGTGCTTCCGGGAAGCCGGCATCCCCACATCCATCATGCCTTCCGCTACAGGTTGCGGCAAGATCCGCAATACTGTGAAGAACCAAGGCGCGACGTATCATTCCCGGGAATCCGGCTATAAGCCGAAGGTCGGCGATATCATTCTTTATGAGTCCATGGGCGGCAATTATAAATACTATGTTGTTAAGAGAGATTCGAACGGTTTTCCGACTTCCACAAGCCATGTCGGCATCGTTTCCGGCGATTATAACGCATCTACAGGCAAGTTCCGGACGATTCAGCGCAGCGGCGCTGTCGTAAAGGAGTTTTACGAATCGATCAATACAAAAGGCCCAGATGCCAACGGGAAAAATACCATTTACCGCATCCAGGGCTTCGTGACCCCGGCCTACACCAGTACTAAGGCTGTGACAGGCAAACTGACAATGAACTTCAATGCCAACGGCGGAACGGTAAGCGCATCCGGTTTTACCCAGGATTCCTCGGGTAACGTCTATAAGAGCGGTACAAAAGTTGCCAATACCTGGGCTTACGGCCATGGCAGTCCTGAATACGGACTCTGGAATGCCACTTCTTTCGGCCTTACGAAGAGTGGCTACGAATTCCTTGGCTGGTCCCTGTCAAAAGACGGCAGCAGCCGCATCTTTGATCAGGATGACACGTCTTTAGTCGCGGAGAACATCTACCCGGCCGTCAAGAACGGTGACGCTACCGTAACGCTGTACGCGGCCTGGGCATCCACTTCGTATTATCTGCAGTTCATGAACAATTACAGCAGCGTGAATTACCTGCTGAATTCGGATTTCACGAACGATCTGGATCCGTATTACTGGGCATCGAGAAACACGTCTGTCGCAACGGTCTCCATCGACCGTTCGAATACGCACAACGGTTACAATTCGCTGCGCGTCGACAGTTCTGCTGCCGGTGGGAGCGGAAAGGATCTGTTGATCCGCACCCTGACCCAGGGCAATAAGAAAGACAATAACTTTGTGGGCGACAACAAAACCATGACCCTGAGTTTTTGGGCTAAGAGTTCCAACCCCGGCACATCGATCCACTTCCGCTGGGGTTATGAGAGCACAGGCTATCATTCCGTGCAGCTGACCACAAGCTGGCAGAAATATGTGCTCGTTCTGAATAAGACTGCGGATTTCGGTGACTGCTTCCACCCCTATATTGATGCGGCGGGCACCGTATGGCTTGCGGAACTGCAGTTGGAAGACGGCAGCTCTGCGACGGAGTTTGTGCCGGAGAATGGCGGTATCTATGCCAAATTGACCGAAAAAGCCGGCGGCAAGTACATATTGCCCGAGGATCCGGTAAGAGACGGTTACACTTTCGAAGGTTGGTATACGGCAGCTGAGGGCGGCAGCCTGATCACAAGTTCCACCGCCGTAAAAGACGGGAATTTCCGGGTCTATGCGCACTGGACTTACGACGAGCCCGAATATGAACCGGAGGAGATGGGCCCTGATGTGGATCTGGAAACGATCAGTTTCGATCCGGATGAGGAAGAACCTGCTTCTCCCATCGAACCGGTCACACCTGAAACGCCTTCCTCAAACACTATCGTCATGAAGATCGATGATCCGCTCATGTTGGTCAATGGCAAGGTCACGCCGGTGGATGAACTGGGCAATACGCCTGTCATCCGCAATCAGCGTACGATGCTTCCGATCGCGTCCGTCATGCTCGCAATGAACGGTACGGTAGGCTGGGACGGTTCCACGAAGACCGTAACGCTCAAGCGGGACGGAAAGACCATGTTCCTGCGCATCGGCACCAGTTTCGCCTGGGATGAAAACGGGCAGGCCGTCGCTCAGCTCGACAGCCCGCCGATCATCATCAACGGCCGCACGATGCTTCCTGTCGCCGCCATCGTTCTGTACTTCGGGGCAAACATCTCCTGGGACGGTACGACGCGGACAGTGACCATCACTTATTAGGAAACGCATATGTTGTTGGACGAGATCCGGGAGAAAATCGAGATCAAAAAGGAACTGGTCTTGGCAGATCCGAATGAAAAAGAAGAGAATAAAAAGTTCCTTGTTACGTCTGGAAAGCTGTTTCAAAACAGAGATGCCATCCTGAAGTGTCCGAGATCAGTCATTCTGGGTCTGCTGATGTACGTGGGCTATCCGCATTCGGAGACCCGGACCATCTACGACAATCTGATCGACGAACTGAATCGGGTATATGTCATGATCGACCCCGATTCTCTGGACGAATTGCTGAAATGACTGGATCTTCCGGATAAGATGATCCCTTCAAACTTTTCAAGCCGGGCTTTCAACGCCCGGCTTTACTCTTTTGTGATATTTGTGCTATACTGACTGCATTATGATCGTCCAAATCATCAACACAATCGTCGCGATCTTCCTGGTGCTCGGCGCGCTGGACTACCTGCTGGGCGGCAAGCTGGGGCTCGGACCGGAGTTCGAGCGAGGTTTCGGCTGCGCCGCCAAACTGTTTCTGACGATGGGTGGATTCGTCGCGCTGGCGCCGGTCATCGCCCGGGTGCTGTCCCCCGTCGTCTGCCCGTTCTTCCGCAGCATCGGCGCGGATCCGTCGCTGTTCGCCGGCATCTTTTCCGGCGTGGATGCTGGCGGTCTGCCGCTGGCGCTCCGTCTGGCGGATGACCCTGCCATGGGCTATTTCAACGGCGCGATCGTCGGCTCCATGCTGGGCGTTGCCCTGCTGTGTACCATCCCTTTGGGCATCGCCTGCACGAAGCCGGAGGAGCGGCCGCCCATGATCTACGGTTTGATCTGCGGGCTGATCACGATCCCCGTCGGCTGCCTGGCCGGCGGCGCTGTAGGCGGATACGGGATGTCCGGCGTGCTGAAGAACACACTTCCCGTGATCGTGCTGTCCGCCGTCCTGTCCCTGCTCCTGCTGTTCGCGAAGGACTTCATCGTCCGCGTGCTGACGGTGTTCGGCAAATGCATTCTGGCCATCGCCGTGTTCGGCATGGTCGTGTCCGGATTGGAGTTTCTTTTGAACCGGACGATCATCGAAGGTATGACGAGCCTGCAGGAGGTCTGCACGATCATCGGCCAGATCTGCATTTTCATCGCAGGGGTCTTTCCGCTGCTGGCGGTCATCAAGCGGCTGGCGGACAGGCCGCTGACTGCGGCGAGCCGGAAACTGGGCATCAACGAGACGGCCTGCGGCGACTTCCTGACCACGCTGGCCAATTCCCTTCCAACGCTGGCGGATCTACCGCTGATGGATGAGAAGGGCCGTATGCTGAACGTAGCGTTCGCCACGTCCGCCTGCTTTGTGTTCGGCGACCACCTTGCTTATCTGGCAGCGGCCGCGCCGGAAGTTTCCGCCGCCATGATCGCGGCAAAGCTGACCGCGGGCTTTTGCGGACTTGCCCTCGCGATCGTCCTCGCACCGAAATTGCTGAAATAAAAAACGGGCGTGACGCCCGTTTATAGATACCGCTCGAATTCGATGCAGTCCCTGTCCTTGCGGCTCTTGCCGCCCACCCGGATGAGGACTGCTTTTCCTTTGCCCCGCAGGCTGACTTTGTCGCCTTCCTGCAGGAAATGGTCCGGCTTCAGCACGATGCGGTTGTTGACCGCCACCAGTCCCTGGCGGATCGCTTCCTGCGCATGACCCCGGGAAGAGGAGAACATGCTCGCGAGAACGCTGTCCAGGCGCAGGGATGCCACTGTGTCCCGGCAGGTCTTGACTTCGTAAGCCGCCGGCCGCAGATCGGACAGGGGACAGATCTCGCAGGAAAGGGCGGCGCGGCCTGCCTGAACGTAGTTCTGCAGCAGAAAATCCGCCATATCAGACGCGATCAGGAGATCCGCGCCGTCCAGATGCACGAGGATATCCCCGGCAACGGAACGTTCAACGCCCAAAGCCAGCAGGGAACCCAGGTAATCCCGGTGCGTCAGTTTGGGCGAGCCCTTGGGCAGGCTGACCCGCAGCACGCAGATGGGTCCGTCCTCCGGGACCTCTTCCAGCCAGTCCGGCAGGAAGACCAGCATGCAGCGCTCGGCGTCCGCGTAGCCGCCGAAAAACGTCCCGTCCGGATGCGCGCGTTCCAGCGCCGCCTGTTCCGCCATGGAGAGGAAGCCGGTGTGCGTCAGGATATTCTTATTGTCCCGCTGGCGGGCTTTGTCCTCCGCCTGCGCCAGCAGCAGTTTTTCGTCTTTCTCCATTACAGATCCACCAGATCGCCCAGTTTGTAGCCGCCCCGGTCCTGCGCCTCCAGCAGGTCGTCGATCTCCTCCAGCGCCTTTCGCACTTCGTGTTCCAGCTCGCGGGACGACAGCCGCTGTACGCCCATGCGCAGGGCGGTCAGCTGGATCAGCCCGTCGGACGTGGCCACGCGCACGCGGTAGTTCTTGCCGATCTCGTGCACGAGCTTTTCGATGTAATTGTCGGCGCTTTCGTTTTCCTTTGTGTAGACGACGTGGATGCCGCCCGTATCCTCTTTCGTGCCTGGGTTGCCCTTCACTTTATAGCCGTCGAACACCAGTACGAGTTCGCCGCCCCGGTAGCCGTGGTAATTCACCAGCATCTCCGTCAGACGCTCGCGGGCGCCGGCGAAGCTTCCCTTCGCCAGTTCCTTCAGCTCGTCCCAGGCGAAGATGACGTTGTAGCCGTCCACGATCAGGTAATCCTTTTGGATCTCCCGGCGCTTCGCGTCTTTGGCGGCTTTTTCTCCGCGGGTCACGGCGCTGTAGACCGGCCGTTTGATCGGTCCGAACTCCCGGTTCATGATCTCTTCCAGCGCGCGCTCGTCCAGATCGAGGCTGCGCCCGGTGCGCACCTTCGGGGACGAGGCCTCCACCACTTCGCCGTCCGCGACGCGCAGACCGCTGTCCACGTGCATGAAGTCCTTCACCTTGTCCCACTTGACGTTGATGCCCGCGCCGTGGGAACAGAATACGGAATCCGCGGGATTGTCCGCGTCGCGCTCCGGGTCATAACCGATCTCTTCGACGACTTTCGCGGTGTTGTGACAGGGGAAATAGCCCTCGAAGCGGCAGGTGAGCCGCCCGCGGCCTTTGGTATAGGAAAGCAGCTCCTTCTGATAGTCCTGCATCTCCGAGACCGGCGCGGTGCCCGTGAGCAGCAGGGAGTCCACGCTGTCTGCGGGACCTTCGAATTCCGCGTGCATGGCCTTGACGTCGCTGATGGCGCGGCCGATGCATTCGGGCGGTACTTCCAGGCGGAAGCGGTACCAGGGTTCCAGCAGCACGTTTCTCGCCTGCATCAGTCCCTGGCGCACGGCCCGGTACGTCGCCTGGCGGAAATCGCCGCCCTCGGTGTGCTTTAAATGCGCCCGTCCCGCCACGACGGAGATCTTCATATCCGTGATGGGAGAGCCGGTCAGCACGCCCACGTGCGTCTTCTCCGCCAGATTCGTCAGGATCAGGCGCTGCCAGTTCAAGTCCAGATCGTCCACGTGGCACAGGGATTCCAGCAGGATGCCGGACCCTTCGGGCAGCGGCTCCATCAGCAAATGGACCTCCGCATAGTGGCGCAGCGGCTCGAAATGGCCGACGCCTTCCACGGGTTCTTCGATCGTTTCCTTATACAGGATATGGCCGGCGTCGATGGAGACGCTCATGCCGAAGCGGTCTTCGATGATCTGCTGCAGCACTTCGATCTGCACTTCGCCCATCAGTTGGGCACAGATCTCCTGCAGCTGCGGGTCCCAGACGATACGCAGCATCGGGTCTTCCTCCGCCAGCTGCGACAGTTTCTGCAGCGCGGTATGGGGATCCGTGCCGTCCGTCGGCGTGATCCTGTGGGAGAGAACAGGCTCCAGCAGGGGTTTGCGCGCTTCTTTTTCTTTTCCGACGGCCTGACCCGCATAAGTCTCGACGGGTCCGCACAGCGCGGCGACCTGTCCGGCTTCGATCCGGTCCGCCGTTTCGTATTTCGCGCCGCTGTAGACGCGGATCTGGCTGATCTTTTCCCCCTCCAGTTCCTCGCGCACTTTCAGCTGCCCTCCGGTGAGCTTGATCCAGGTGAGCCGCGCGCCGTCTTCGGCGCGGGTGATCTTAAAGATGCGGCCCCGCAGATCTGCCGGCCAATGCTTTTCCTCGACGCAGTCCTTCAGGCCGTCCAGGAAATCCTGCACGCCTTCCAGCTTCAGCGCGGAACCGAACCAGCAGGGGAAGACCTTGCGCTCGCGGACGAGGCGTCGGACTGTGCTTTGCGGGAGGATTCCGTCCGCCAGATATTCTTCCAGGGCGTCTTCGTCGGTCAGCGCGATCGCCTCTGCCGCGTCCGCCGCGGCCATATCGACGCAGTGGGGGGACAGTTTGCCCTGCAGCA
>JAFPXN010000150.1 GCA_017412505.1 Bacillota bacterium
GGCACCGTCATCTCCTCCGAACTGGGTTACGAGCTGAAGGACGCCACCGTCGATATGCTGGGCACCGCGAACACCGTCAAGGTGACCAAGGACAACACCACGATCGTGGACGGCGCAGGCGCCAAGGAAGAACTGGCGGCCAGAGTTGCCCAGATCCGCGCGCAGCTGGAAGAGACCACGTCCGAATTCGATAAGGAAAAGCTGCAGGAGAGACTGGCCAAGCTGTCCGGCGGCGTAGCCGTCATCCAGGTCGGCGCAGCTACCGAGACCGAAATGAAGGAAAAGAAGCTCCGCATCGAAGATGCGCTGAACGCCACGAGAGCGGCTGTCGAAGAAGGCATCGTCCCCGGCGGCGGCATCGCGCTGTGCAACGTCATCCCGGCCGTCAAGGCCTATGCGGACGCGCAGACCGGCGACGTCAAGACCGGCGCGCAGATCATCGTAAGAGCTCTGGAAGAGCCCGTACGCCAGATCGCGGAGAACGCAGGCTATGAAGGCAGCGTCGTCGTGGCAGCCGTCAAGGCAGCTGACAAGGGCGTAGGCTTCAACGCTTCCACCGAACAGTACGAAGACATGATGGCAGCCGGCATCGTCGACCCGACCAAGGTCACGAGATCCGCGCTGCAGAACGCGGCTTCCGCGTCCAGCCTGCTGCTCACCACAGAGGCCGGCATCGTGGACATCAAGGAACCCGAACCTCCTATGCCCGCAGGCGCAGGCATGGGCGGCGGCATGGGAATGATGTAATTTCCGGAACACAAAACTCATAAGGACCCGGCGCGAAAGCGCCGGGTTTTTGTTGGTCAAGCCGCCTCAGACCTGCTAAAATAAAGGTGTAATTATCTTTATTGTTCTTCAGAAAGAAGGTTGTAGCTTATGAAGAAGATCATTGCACTCTTGCTCTGTCTGTGCCTGCTGCTGGGCAGCGTGTCCGCGGTATCGGCAATTGGCTTTTCGGATGTCCCGCAGAGCGCCTATTATTACGAACCTGTTTACAACATCGCGTGGAACTCGATCATCAATGGCTTTCCCGATGGCACATTCGGTCCGGGCAGACCCATCACACGGGAGCAGCTGGCCGTTATGCTGGTAAACATGCGGCAGCTGTCGCCGTATACGCCTGCAACGGCAAAGTTCTCCGACGTGCCAAGCTCCCGCTGGTCCTATAAATACGTCGAGGCCGCTGCCCAGGCAGGCTTCATCAGCGGCTATCCGGACGGCACGTTCAAGCCGGAACGCAACGTTTCCTACGACGAGGCGCTCACGATGATCGTCGCTTTGATGGGTTACAAACTGGCGGACCTTGGCGGGACCTACCCCACAGCCTTTACGAATAAGGCCAGAGATCTGGGCATCCTGAACACCTGCGCCATGCTGGGTTCGAATGCCGCGACCCGCGCCAACGTATCCTGCTTCATCCGCGACGCCATCATCGCCTGGAATGATAACCCGGATATCTTCAAGTACAAGGGGACCAGCTATAGCGTGACCCTCGGCAGAGATTTCAGCTATTCCGTAGAAGATGGAGGCCGCAGGACGGAAGGGTACGGGATCACTTTGCTTGTCGAAAACACGTCTGCGTCGCCGATCCCCTACAGCGCGACTTCGTTCACCGCAGACTTCGACGGAAAGACCTATCTGGTGGACACGGCATCCTATACCGCGTTCAAGGAATTCGCTGCGCCAAGCGGAACGATAGGCGCAGGACAGACGGCTGCTGTGGTTCTGCTCTTCGCCTGTGGAACGACCATGAAATCCGCGCATATCTATCCGAACCTGAGCAACGGTACCGAAGCCGAGATCGAATTGCTATTCCAATAGAGGCCATATCGCTTTTCTACCGCCGCGATTTTTGCGGCGGTTCTTTTTTCTCAAGGGTTTTGGTGTTATACTATAGGGTAATAATTCCGAAAAACGGAGGTTGGGATGAGATTAAAAACGCTGATCATACTGCTTTTGGCAGCCATGCTTGTTTTTACCGGCTGCGGGCATAAGGAAAAGCCGGCGCAGACGGATCCGGCCGCGGATCCGCAGGGGGAAACGGCGGCGCAGCAGCCCGCGGACGATTCCGCAGGCGCAGAGACACAGGAGCCGCAGCTGCCCACGATGGAGACGAGTCTGGACGCCTATCCGCTCGAAGCTGCGACGGACGACGTTCTGGTGCTGGTCAACAAAACCCATCCGGTCACCCGCGACTACGTGGCGCCGGACCTGGTGACCGTCGAGCACTGCGACCCGAACGTGGGCAACGCGGATACGAAGAAGATGCGCAAGACCGCGGCGGACGCCATCGAGGAGCTGATCGCCGGAGCAAAGGCAGACGGCTACGACATCGTGATGCGCACCGGCTACCGGTCCTACGACTATCAGGACTATCTGTTCGACAGTTACGCGTCCAAATACGGCGAAGAAGAGGCGAACACCTACAGCGCCCGTCCGGGCCAGAGCGAACATCAGACCGGCTGGTGCTGCGACGTGGGGGTCATCGGCGTGGGCCTGACGGACTTCGACTACCGTCCCGAAGCGGTGTGGGTCGCGGACAACTGCTGGAAATACGGCTTTATCCTGCGCTATCCCGCGGATAAGACGGACATCACAGGCTATATCTACGAATCCTGGCATATCCGCTACGTCGGCAAAGACGTCGCGAAATATATCTACGATAACGGTTTGGTGCTGGAAGAATATCTGGGCATCCTGGATTAGAAAAGGAGGAACAATGGCTTTTTACTACGAAGAACCTTCCCATACTTTTAGTGAATACCTGCTGGTGCCGGGATACTCAGACGAGCGCTGCATTCCCGCGAACGTCAGCCTGAAAACGCCCATCACCAAGTTCAGGAAGGGCGAAGAGGCCGCCATCACCATGAATATCCCCATGGTGTCCGCCATCATGCAGGCCGTTTCCGGCGATAAGCTGGCGGTGGCGCTGGCCAAGGAGGGCGGCATCTCCTTCATCTACGGTTCGCAGAGCGTGGAGGACGAAGCGGCCATGGTCGCCCGCGTCAAGGCGACGAAAGCCGGTTTCGTACCCAGCGACACGAACATCTCTCCCGAAGCGACGCTGGCGGACCTGCTCCGCCTGAAGGAACGCACGGGTCACTCCACGACAGCGGTCACGGAAGACGGCACGAGCGAAGGCAAGGTCGTCGGCCTGGTCACCAGCCGCGACTACCGCGTGTCCCGCATGTCCATGGACACCAAGGTCAAGGAATTCATGACCCCGCTGGAAAAGCTGATCTTCGCCCGCGACGGCATCTCGCTGTCTGAAGCGAACGACATGCTGTGGGATCACCGGCTGAACGCCCTGCCCGTGCTGGACGATGCCGGCCGCATGAAGGCCTTCGTGTTCCGCAAGGACTACGATTCCCATAAGTCCAACCCGAACGAGCTGCTGGACAGCCAGAAGAGATACATCGTCGGCGCAGGCATCAACACCCGTGACTTCGCGGAGCGCGTTCCCGCGCTGATCGAAGCCGGCGTGGACATCCTGTGCATCGACTCCTCCGAAGGCTTCTCCGCCTGGCAGGCCAACACCATCAAGTGGATCCGCGATCGCTACGGCGACTCCGTCAAGGTCGGCGCCGGCAACGTGGTCGACGAAGAAGGCTTCCGCTTCCTGGCGGAAGCCGGCGCGGACTTCGTAAAGATCGGCATCGGCGGCGGCTCCATCTGCATCACGAGAGAGACGAAGGGTATTGGCCGCGGCCAGGCGACGGCGGTCATCGAAGTCGCGAAGGCCCGGGACGAATACTTTAAGGAGACCGGCATCTACGTGCCCATCTGCTCCGACGGCGGCATCGTGCACGATTATCACATGACCCTGGCATTGGCCATGGGCGCGGACTTCCTGATGCTGGGCAGATACTTCTCCCGCTTCGACGAATCTCCGACGGCCAAGCTGATGATCAACGGCACCTACGTCAAAGAATACTGGGGCGAGGGTTCCAACCGCGCCCGCAACTGGCAGCGCTACGACCTGGGCGGCGACGCGAAACTGTCCTTCGAAGAAGGCGTAGACTCCTACGTTCCCTATGCAGGCAGCCTGTCCGACGGCGTGCGCCAGTCCCTGGCAAAGGTCCGCTCCACCATGTGCAACTGCGGCGCCCTGACGATCCCCGAACTGCAGCAGAAGGCCAAACTCACCATGGTCTCCGCCACCTCCATCGTGGAAGGCGGCGCCCACGAC
>JAFPXN010000151.1 GCA_017412505.1 Bacillota bacterium
TCGTGCTCATGTTCGTGCTCTTCGTGCTCGGCATCTTCCGCTTCCCACTTGGCGTCTTCTTCCACGTGCTGGCGGATCAGTTCTGCCAGTTCTTCGGAAAGCGCGTCTCTGCCGTCGATGATGGCCAGCATCTCCTTGCCGTCCAGATCGTCCCAGTCCGCCGTAACGATCTGCGCCTTGTCGTTCAGCTCGCGCAGCAGTCTAACCGCTTCTTCGACCTTTTCCGCGGAGATCCTGCCGGTGCGGCTCAGCACGATGGTGTGGGCCGTTCCGACCTGGTCCTTGAAGAATTCGCCGAAGTTCTTCAGATACATCTTACACTTGGACGCGTCCACAACGGTCGTCAGACCGCCCAGTTCCAGGCGTTCGTCGCCTGTTGCCATGACCGCCGCCGCGACTTCGGACAGTTTGCCGACGCCGGAGGGTTCGATCACGATGCGGTCGGGCGCGTATTCTTCCAGCGCCATCTTCAGCGCGACCTTGAAATCGCCCGTCAGGCTGCAGCAGATGCAGCCGGAGTTCATCTCGCGCACCTGTACGCCCGCATCCTGCAGGAAGCCGCCGTCGATGCCGATCTCGCCGAACTCGTTCTCGATGATCATGATCTTCTGGCCCGCATAGGCTTCCGCGACCAGTTTCTTGATCAGTGTCGTTTTACCTGCTCCGAGGAAACCGGAGTAGATGTCAATTTTCGTCATATGATTCACCTCTTCTTCTGAGAATGTTATGTTTTGCCGTACAGAATATTATATCACAAAAGCGGCGCGTTGCCGCGCCGCTTCGGGAAACTAAAGCCCTAACAGTTTTGTGACGAACCAGCTGCCCTCCTGGATGTCCCGGAATAAGCTGACGTCCCGCATCTCGCAGATCTTGATGACGATAAAGAAGACCGCCAGGCACTCCAGCAGGCCGATGACGAATCCGCCCAGCCAGTCCAGCTGCTTCAGCACCGGCGCGTCGTTGATCTTATCGACCAGGGCGTTGATCGGTTTGAACAGGAGCAGCCCCAGGAGCGTGATGACGATGAACAGCGCCGCGTGCACGACTTCGCGCAGCGCCTTGTGCACCAGTTCCAGCAGCTTCGCTTTCGGCGCCTCCGTCCAGGAGACCGCTTTGCTCTCATCCAGGATATTCTCCGCCTTCTCTTCCAGGTGGGTGATCTTCAGCAGCTTTTCCGCGCCGCTGCCCACCAGGTCGTGCAGTTCCGCGACAGTGTGGCCCACGCTGGAGTCATAGTTTTCCACGACCGTCTCTTCCACCTTCGGCCACGCCTTTTCCATGACCGGCGGGGTCAGGTACCCCGCGCCTATGATGCCGATCGCGATGGCGACCACGACGGCGATGATGCCGGCGAACGTTTTATAGAAACCCTTCCGCGCGTGCCAGACCGCGAACAGCAGGAAGATCAGGGCGACCGCGATATCCACGATCAGGCCGAAGTGCGAATTGACCGCCGCGTTCGACCCGACGCTTTCACTGAATTCCAATACTTCAGACATACTCTCTCCTCCCCTGCAGATCCCCAAAGAAAAACTCTGCAGCATACCTAGATTATATACTGCAGAGAGATTTTAGCAAATTACAGTTGTATTGCAGGACGCTAGTCCTCTTCCAGGAACGCCCTCAGCTCGTCCAAACCCTGTCCCGTGTAGCTGCTCACGACAAAGATCGGGTCCGCACCGGTGAGTTCCAGCAGTTCCTTCGCCTGCTGCAGCAGCTCCTTCGAAGCCAGATCCGCCTTGGTGATGACGCCGGCTACCGGCACCGGGAACGCCATCGCCTGGCCGCCCGAGTACATGTAGCGGTCCTGCGTCGGGTCCATCAGAAACAGGACGAGGTCCGTGTCGACCGAGGTGACCAGCAGATTCTGCAGGTTCACGCGGCGCTCCAGATACTCGCCCGGCGAATCGATATGCCCGGCTACGATCTCGATGGATTGGGTCTTTTTGTATTCCAGCGACTGTCCTGCCAGCGCCTGCAGCAGCGTCGTCTTGCCGCAGGCTACCGTTCCGACCATCAGCACTTTTTTCATACGCTAGGTCCTCGTGATGACGGTCGGGGTAAAGCCGATCAGGTTGTGGAGCACGTCCAGCACGTCCTTCAGCGCCGCTTCCACAGACGCCACGTCGCCGTTGACGATCAGCGTGCCGTTAAAGCGGTCCACGAACACGACCTCGACGCTCGCAGCCTTCGTCGCCACGTCCGCGGCGATGATCGCGCCTTCCGAAGGCGTGATGGTCATGATGCCCAGCGCTCCCTCCGGCGTACCGATGACACCCAGCTTTTTATACAGGCTCGTATCCGGGTTCGCGATCAGATGCGCAAGCGTCACCTGCTTGCCCGGTACGAACTCCTGTATGATCCTCTGTTTGTTTTCGTTATCGAAATCCATGGGTCAGCTCCTTTACAGCAGGCTCTCCAGCAGTTCCGGATGCGGGCTGGGGATGACCACGGAAGAGATCAGCATGCCCTCCGCCGCGGGGGTATGGATGCCCGCCTCGATGGCCGCGCGGACCGCCGCCACCTCGCCGGTGAGCACGACGAACGACTTGCCGCCGATGCCCGTGCCCAGACGGACGTCCACCAGATCCACGTCCGCGGCCTTGACCGCCGCGTCCGCGCTGTAGACCGACGCGGTCACGGAGAAGTACTCCATGACGCCGATCGCGGCCATCTCCTCGGGGATGTTCGTCATGTTCACAGCCTGCACGACCTTCTCGTCGATGTTCGGGATGACGCAGGAGTCCACCGCGTGGTCACCCGCGATCACGAGACCGCTGTCCACGGAAGCCTGCACCGCCGCCACGTCGCCGGTAAAGAAGATATAATACTTGCCCGGGCAGCTGGCCTTGGAGAACAGGAGCCGCACCGCTGCCGTCTTCAGCACGATATCGGCGGTCTCCACGCCCTTGGCTATGCTGTTCAGTTCGATAAATCCTATTGCTCGCTTCATATTCTTCACCTGCCGTCGTACTCGACGTAATTGCCGACTTCCAGTTTGTTGTAGCGGTATACGCCCGCGCGGGCCGCCACTTTATCCGTGGGGGCCTTGCGCACTTCCCGTTCGGGGCTGGGCGTCCAGCTGTCTCCCGTGCGTTCGTAGCGTATGCCTGCCTCGCGCAGCTCACCCTTGATGATCGCGTTGATCTTTCTCGGGTTGAGCCCCATGGGGCACGCGTAGACTTCGCAGATGCCGCATTCGCAGCACAGCGCCGCGCTGCGGATGACGGGATCGTCCAACATGTCCTTGGGTTCGCCGCCCATGGCCATCTTCCGCATGATCATATGCGGCTGCAGCGGGTGACCCAGCATATGCCGCGGGCAGAGCTGGCTGCAGCTCGTGCACTGGATGCAGGCGGATTTCGCCCGGCTGAGCATGCGCTTGACGTTCAGCTGGCTTACCCTGGCGTGATAGCCGTCCGCAGGCAGCACGAGGATGCCGCCCGTCGTCTTCGTAACGACGGCGTCCGCCAGTTCTTCCGGGGGCACGGGCTTTCCCATCATGGGGCCGCCGGTGACCACGAAATACTCGCTTCGCTTCGCGCCGCCGGCCAGTTCGATGCACTTCGTGAAGGGCGTTCCCACGGGAACGTGCAGCACGGAGGGCTCGTTCACCTCGCCGGTGACCGTCAGAAACTTCTTTGTGAACGGGATGCCCTGCATGGCCTCCCACACCGCGTACAGCGTCGCCACGTTGTCCACGACGGCGCCGACGGCCGCGGGGATGCCTGCGGGCGGGACGACTCTGCCGGTCACTTCATAGACCATGGTCTGCTCGTCGCCGGCAGGATAGAAACTCTCCATCCTGTGGACGCGCACATTGGAGCCGAGTTCCTTCGCGGCAGCCTCGATCGCTTCCGCCTCCGCCTCGTAATGGCCTTTCAGGGCCACGACCGCGTTGGGGATGTTCAGCTCCGCCGCGATGGCGTCCATCGCCTGCACGATCTCTTTTGCCTTGTTTCTCATCAGCCAGCGGTCGTGGCGCAGGCATGGCTCGCATTCCGCGCCGTTGGCGATCAGGTATTCAAATGTGCCGGACAGCTTGCGGTGGGTCGGAAAGCCTGCGCCTCCGCATCCCACGACGCCCGCTGCCTCGATCTTTTCGATCAGGTTCATGGCGCTATTTTGCCTTTCTGTTGATCTCAACGCTGTCGATGATGCCTACGATGGCCATGTCCGCCGGAATGTCGTCGTTGCCGAACGCCTTGCGGGCCGTGCTGCCGGAGACGACGATCACGCGTTCGCCGATGCCGGCGCCGACGACGTCGGCCGCCACGTAAGTCTTGTCCGTTTTGGGTTCATCTTCCTGGACGACCATCAACTTCAGGCCTTCCAGGTTAGGCTCTTTTTTCGTAGCCCAGACGTGTCCGATCACTTTGCAGATAATCATGTGCGTCTCCTTATTATTTCGCGATGTTTACGGTGATCCTGCTGCCGTTGAAGACGTCTCTGGCTGCGGGGGTCACGAGCGTCCCTTTCGGGATGGTGATGCATCCGCCGCTTCCCACGCCTCCCTTCAGCTGCTTGGCATCCTCTTCCGTGATCAGCTTCTTCGTGACCAAAAATGGCTGCTTGTTGTCGCCGGGGACGGTTCCTGCTGACACCTTTTGGCCGGATTCCGCACTGCAGCACGGAGAAAGTTGTCGCTGGGAACCGTCCCTGTTGACAATGATCCCTGTGGCGCCGGGGCCTACCATGCCGGCGTTCGCTTCGTCGAAGTCGATGTGCATGGCCAGGGCCATATCGCTCCTGACCCGGGCCACGACGCCGTTCAGCGTGATGGGCCGGGGCGAATCGATGCGCACGCTGATGATCTGCCCGTCGCGCAGCCCGTAATGCTGGGCGTCCGCCGGGGTCAGGTGCAGATGCGCCTTCGCGATGATGACGGTGCAGTCGGCTTTCAGGATGCCGTTCGGCCCGATGATCACCACGTCCGCGGCGCCGCTCAGATCGCCCGACAGATTGACCGGGGCCTTCAGGCCCAGGCTCTTCGCGTCGGTCGCGGACAGCTCCACCTGCACGGCTTTGCGTTCCGGGCCGAGCACCGCCACGTTGTCGATTTGCCCCTTCGGGGTCACGAGTTTGACCCTCTCCTCAGACAGGAACTCGCCGGGCTGGCTGAGCATCTTCTTCTTGCCAAGCTGATGGCCCGGGCCGAACAGGATGTCCACCGCTTCGCGGGTGAGATGCACGTGCCGCGCGGAGACTTCCACAGGGAACGGATCGCAGCAGCACGTGCCGCGCTGGGCTGCGGGGACAATTCCCTGTCCCGCGCTTTTCACAGCACCCAGATTGTTCAGCACGCTTTCCACCATGTCGCGTATCTCTTTTTCGTTAAAATCCATAAGCTATTCCTTTCTGTGCCGGGACGGGGAACCATCCCCTTTGTCCCGGCGGCGGAACTACTTGTCGCTGCCTTCCAGGGTGGGCAGGATGTACTCCACGTCGTCGTGGGGTCTGGGGATGACGTGTACGGAAACGAGATCGCCGACTCTGCCGGCTGCCGCCGCGCCTGCGTCCGTAGCCGCCTTGACGGCGCCGACGTCTCCTCTGACCATGACGGTGACGAGGCCGCCGCCTACGTGTACCTTGCCGATGAGCTTGACGTTAGCCGCCTTGACCATCGCGTCAGCTGCTTCGATGGATGCGACGAGGCCCTTGGTCTCGATCATTCCTAATGCCTGTAACGTTGCCATTTCGATTGTTCTCCTTTCAAGCTGCTAAGCTACTTGTCGCTGGTCTTGAGCGTGGGCAGAATGTATTCCACGTCGTCGTGGGGTCTGGGGATGACGTGCACGGAGATGAGGTCGCCGACTCTCTCTGCCGCTGCCGCGCCCGCGTCCGTCGCGCTCTTGACGGCGCCGACGTCGCCTCTGACCATGACGGTGACAAGGCCGCCGCCTACGTGCACCTTGCCGATCAGCTTAACGTTCGCTGCCTTGACCATCGCGTCCGCTGCCTCGATGGAAGCGACGAGTCCCTTGGTTTCGATCATTCCTAATGCCTGTAAAGTTGCCATTTTTGTTCCTCCTGAATCTTAAACTACTGTCTGCCGAGCCGTGCAAACACCGCGCGGGTAATACTTTCTACGTCTTCTCTTGTGTATGTCGCCGCTCTGGCCGCCTCGCCGGGCGCGTCAGAGTTGTAGCTGTAGCCGGTCGCAGATCCGGAAGAGACGGGGTTCGCCGCTCTCAGATCCGCCAGTTCGCAGATGCCGTAAGCCACTCTGCGGATGTTGATGAGATCCATGGGTCCCACGTTGTTGGAAGTGGCGGAGCCGCCCACCGCGCCGCAGCCCAGGGTGAGGGCCGGAGCCAGGGAAGTGGCTGCGCCGGTGCCGCCCAGAGCGCCGGGACAATTCACCAGCAGTCTGGATACGGGCTTCTTCAGGGCGAATTCGCGGATGACGCTCTCGTCCTGGCTGTGGATGGTCATCGTGTGGCCCTTGCCTTCGTTGAACAGGATCTCGATGCTCCTCTTGCAGGCGTCCTGCCAGCTTTCTTCCACGTAGAACGCCAGTATCGGGCAGAGTTTTTCTCTCGAATACGGATTGTCCTTGCCCACCGTCGTCTGCGGGGAGATCAGGACCTTCGTCCCTGCCGGGATGGAGATGCCGGCCATGTCCGCGATCGCCTGGGCGCTTCTGCCGACGATCTTCGGGTTCATGGTGCCGTTGGCTCTCATGATGAAGCGTCCGACCTTGTCGGATTCCTCGGGGCTGAGGAAGTAGCCGCCCTGGCGCTTTGCCTCGTCGATCACCCTGTCCTTGATGCAGCGCTCGGTGACGATGCTCTGCTCGGACGCGCAGATCGTGCCGTTGTCGAAGGTCTTGGAGTCGAAGATCCTCTGGATGGCCTTGGGGATATCCGCGCTCTTTTCGATGAAGGACGGGCCGTTGCCGGGACCCACGCCCAGCGCCGGGTTGCCGGAAGAGTAGGCCGCCTTGACCATCGCTTCGCCGCCGGTCGCCAGGATGATGCCGATGTCCTTGTGCTTGAGCAGCGCGTCCGTTCCCTGCATGGTGGGAAGGGAGATGCACTGGACGATCTTATCCGGAGCGCCTGCGGATTTCGCCGCCTGGGCGATGATCTTATAGGTCTCCAGGATGCACTTCAGGGCGCCGGGATGCGGGCTGATGATGATCGCGTTGCCCGACTTCAGGCAGATGAGGCTCTTGTACATGACGGTGGACGTGGGGTTCGTGGACGGAATGAGAGCCGCTACCACGCCCATAGGCACACCCACCTCGATGAGTTTCTTTTCTTTGTCTTCCTTCAGGATGCCTACGCACTTCATATCCTTGAAGCTGTTATAGGTCATGGTGCTGCCGAGCCTGTTCTTCAGCACCTTGTCCTGCCATACGCCGTAGCCGGTCTCCTCGTTGGCCATCTTCGCCAGCTTTTCCAGGTTCTGCTCGCACGCGCGGGTGACCGCCAGGCAGATCTTATCCATCTGCTCCTGGGTGTATTCCGCGTACTCGGCCTGGGCTGCCTTGGCTGCCGCAACGATGTCCCGCACTTCCTGTATGGATCGCAGATCTTTATCGAATTCCAAGGGTCTGGTTCCTCCTTTCTCCTTGTGGTTTCACTAATATTCCAGCGGCGAAGCCGCGATTTTCCTGACGGTTGCCGCGAACGTCTCGCAGGCGTCCTGGCACTGGGACTGTTCTCCCACCAGCAGGCCTCCCGCGAAGTTCGTCTCCGTCGGCGGTCCGTAAAACAGCGCGATCTGCGCGCCGGAGGATTTGACCGCCGCGTCCAGCCCCATGATCGCTTCCATGGGAGGCGCGATCAGATACGCCATGGACGTTCCTTCGGGCACTCCCGCAGCCTTCGACAGGTAGCTGCCGGTGCGGGAGATCAGCTGGGCGAAATACACGACGCTCCCTTCGTCGTTGGCCGTGTAGAACGCCGCGTCGTTCTCGATGTAGCGGATCGCCGCTTCCAGGCCGCTGCGCACTTCCGCGGGGTCGGGTCCGGACAGGATGCCGATGAACTCGCCGGCCAGCTTCGTGCTGGCGTTTCCGCTTCCTGCGTACATGCTCCTGGCGTAGACCACCTGCACGTCCGCCTTCTTCGTGGCTTCGTCCAGCGCCGCGTAGGAGGCATCGTCGCAGTCCGTCGTGAAGATGCCCAGGCTGTGGTGCGCCTTCGGCGCCTTCAGATTCTTCAGCAGCAGAGGATCCGCGTTGGGAAGCATCTGAACGCTTAAGACAGTGGTTTGGAGTCTTTCTCCGGTCATTCGCATCCCTCCTTTATTTCACCAGATCCACGCCGCTCGCCTTGCGGTCCAGGATCTGCTGGATGACTTCTGTGATGTAGGCGCCCGCTTCGACCGCGGTCAGGCCGTCCTTGTGGATGTTGGAGACGACCGTGCGCTTGGCTTCGGGGATGCCCACGTATGCGTTATACACGATGTAGGCGCTCATGGATTCCGCCGTGGCCAGGCCCGGGCGTTCGCCGATGAGCACGCATACGACCTTGGCGCCCAGCACCTCGGCCACCTGGTCTTCCGCCGCCACGCGCCCGAAGCGCATGTAGAACGGGGTTCCGACCTTCAGGCCCTTCGCCTGCAGGCCTTCCGTCAGCACGGGCAGGATCTTTTCCAGATTCGCTTCGATCGCCGCGCTCGACAGGCCGTCGGACGCGTAGATCTGCACGTCCGGAGACATTTCGCAGTGCTGCCGCAGCGCCTCGACCCCCTTCGGGCAGATCTTCCTGCCCAGATCCGGCCGCGTGATGTGCGTGTTGCGGTCGCCCGCCTGCGATTCGATGGACAGCAACCCCAGTTTTTCGATGAAGGCGGGGTCCACGTCCGCGAAGACCGAATCCTGCGCTCTGGCGTGATCCGCGCGCAGCGACAGCATGGTCTGGGTCTTCAGACGGGCGCCGGCCTTGCCGACGCCGATGCGGGCGGTGGTGCGCTTCTTCATGCGCTCCAGCGCCTCGGGGTCCAGCGGGTCTTCCAGCAGGCGGTCGCTGCCTACGACGTTCTGCGGGTCCGCGGAGGATTCCTGACCCGGCGAGCGGTCCGGCAAAACGACCCTGCCGTTCGCCGTCAGCTGCCGTACGACTTCTTCTGTGATGAGGGCGATGAGTTTTTCGTCGAGCATGTCTCTTCCTCCCCTCTTAGAAATTGCTGCGCGCCGTGAAGATGGTGGGGTCTCCGGCGCGGGCCGTCAGATGACCGTTCTCCATGATGCCCATCTTCTCGAGCCAGCGCTCGAATTCCGCGATGGGGCGCAGACCCAGCACTTCGCGCACGGCGTTGACGTCGTGGTACGCGTTCGTCTGATAATTCAGCATGATATCGTCGCTGGCGGGTACGCCCAGGATATAGTTGACGCCCGCGCTGCCCAGCAGCAGGGCGAGGTTTTCGATGTCGTTCTGATCCGCCATCATGTGGTTCGTGTAGCAGCAGTCGCAGCCCATGGGAATGCCGGACAGCTTGCCCATGAAGTGGTCCTCCAGGCCCGCCCGGATCACCTGTTTGCTGTCGTACAGGTACTCCGGCCCGATGAAGCCGACGACCGTGTTCACCATGAACGGGTGATACTGACGGGCAAACGCGTAGCAGCGGGCTTCCATGGTCACCTGGTCCGCGCCGTAGTGGGCGTCGGACGACAGTTCGCTGCCCTGGCCGGTCTCGAAGTACATGACGTCCGGACCCTTGGCCGTTCCCTTCTCCTTCAGCAGCGCCATGGCTTCTTCCACGGTCGCCGCCGAAAAGCCGAAGGCGGTGTTGCCCTTCTGGCTGCCCGCGATGGACTGGAAGATCATGTCGCAGGGAGCGCCTCTCTTCACGGCCTCGATCTGGGTCGTGATGTGGCCGAGCACGCAGATCTGCGTGGGGATCTCGAAGCGGTTCTTGACCTCGTCGAAGCGCTTCTGGACCTCTGCCAGGCTCGAAACGGTGTCGTTAACCGGGTTGAGCCCCAGCAGCGCGTCGCCGCAGCCGTAAGACAGGCCTTCGAACAGGGACGCCGTGATGCCTTCCACGTTATCGGTGGAGTGGTTGGGCTGCAGTCTCGTGGACAGGCAGCCGCGCTTTCCGATCGTGGTGTTGCACGTCGCTTCGACGCGCACTTTGTTCGCTCCGTAGATCAGGTCCAGATTCGTCATGAGTTTGCAGACGCCCGCGACAGTCTCGGCGGTGAGCGCCTTGCCGAGGGCCTTGAGGTTCGCTTCGCTCATGCCGTAATCCAGGATGTGCTCGCGCAGCTCCGCCATCGTCATGTTCTTGATCCGCTCGTACATCGCTTCGTCCAGGCCGTCCTGGTTGATGCGGGTCACCTCGTCGTCCTCGTAGGGAACGACCGGGTTCTCGCGCAGATCCCTGACCAGCAGATTCGCCAGCACATACTTGGCGGCGACGCGTTCCAAAGCGGTCTCCGCCGCGATCCCGGCCAGCACGTCGCCGGATTTCTGTTCGCTCGCCTTGGCTAAGACGTCCTTGACGTCCCGGAACGTGTAGGTTTTTCCGGATAAGGTTGCCGATAGGTTCATCTTGTCTTTCCACCCTTCTTCTATCCGAACAGCAGCGTTTTGACCACGACGGGCACCACGAGGCCGTCCATGAGGGGCCTGCCGATGTCCACGTAGTCGCCTGCTTCGATCTTGACGCTGTCGATGGACGCCATTTTCCGTTGGCATCCGGTCTGCTGCAGCGCGATGCCCAGCGCCTTGGCGATATCGCGCTCCACGACGACGATGATGGGCTCTCCCGGCGCCAGCGAGGCGTCCAGCGCGCCTACGATGGCTGCGGCTAACTTCTTGAGCGTCGCGAAGTCCGGGTCCGGCAGACCCTGCAGCGCCAGCAGCATGCGTGGAGAATCGCTCTGCTGCAGGAACCAGCGGATCTTATCCGCCAGCAGCTGCGCGTCGCCGCCGATGACAGCCCATTGTTCATCCTTCGTCAGTTTGAGGGCCGGCACGTTCTTGACCGGGAAGATGCCTTCGCTGTAAAAGATCGTGCTGCCCGAGAGATTTGTGGCATAGGTGCCGGCGCCGACCACGGTCGCCCGTATGGTCTCGCCGCCCTGAATGATCTTCTGATCCTTAAAATACCTGTTTTCCGCGATGGCCCGGCCCAGGATGGGACCGATGTCGCCGTAGCGCAGGTCGTCTTCGCCGCTCTGGCTGTAGATGCAGTCCGCCACGCCGCCGGAGAAGCAGATGCGCCGCGAAGGCCTCGCCGGCGCGTACACGTCGCTGCCCGGGGTGAGGATCTGGTCCTGCAGCGGGCTCTTCGGCGCGATGCCGACGGCACCAGCCAGGCAGTCCGCGAACACGTCGCAGATCCTGCGCAGATCGCTGCGGGAGATGGTCTGGCCCGCTTCCGCCCTTACGCCTGCCAGCTTTGCCGCAGCCGCCGCCGCGTAACTGACATAGGTGATCCTCGGGCTGTCCCCACCGTCCAGGCGGATCAGGCGCCCGCCCACGTCGAGGCAGATCTTGCCCTGCGTGTCGCCCGCGTTGAAGAACACGATGTTCGACGTACCTCCGCCGATGTCCAGGTTCACGACGGTGCAGTCGTTGTCGATCGAGTACTGCCAGGCGCCGCTGCCCTTGCCCGCGATGATGGATTCCAGGTCCGGGCCTGCGGTGGAAACGACGAACTCGCCCGCGAAATCCGACAGCGCCTGCAGCACGGAGGCCGCGTTTTCCTTGCGCGCGGATTCGCCGGTGATGATGACCGCGCCGGTCTGCGTGTCCGCGGGGGAATACCCGGCTGAGCGGAATTCCTGCGCCACGATGTCCCGCACGGCGTCCGCGTCGATCAGGGTCTGGGTCTTGAGCGGCGTAAAGTACACCTTGCTCTTGTACAGGATCTCCTTGTCGGTGATCGCGATGCGGGGCGCGGTGAAGTACCCGGCGGTGTTGTCCATTTCGATGCGGCTGAACACCACCTGGGTCGTCGACGTTCCGATATCGATTCCTACGCTTAAGATCTGTGCCATGGGTATAAAAAAACAACAAAACCCGACGATCCTCCGATCGTCCAGACTTTGTTGTCTGATGCGCCCTACGCTGTTGTAAGGCGGCCCTGTTATGCGAGTTTAAAGTCGAAGGAGATTTTCGTCCCTTCCGGCGACGAAACGATGCGCAGTTTGCCTTTCAGCTTGTCCTGCACGGTGGCCTTCACGATGGAGAGGCCGAGGCTTCCCTCCCGCACCTTTGCGGGATCGAAACCGCATCCGTCGTCACTCACTATTATAGTATGGATCAGCGACCCTTGGCAAACAGTAATTGTCACGTTGCCCGACTTTTTTTCCGGGAACGCGTGGCGGTAGGCGTTCGTCACCAGTTCGGTCGTGACGAGAGCGACGGAAGACGCCGTATCCGGCGGCAGCAGGATGGAATCGCCCTCCACCGTGATCGCGATGGATCTGCCCGCGGGCATCAGCGCCGTCAGGTTGCTGCGCAGGCGCTCCATCAGCACGAGGCTGTCCACGGCCTTCATGTCTTCGGAACTGTGGGTCAGGATGTCGTGGATGGACGCGATGGACTGCACGCGGCCCACGTTTTCCTTCAGGATGTCGCGCATCTCTTCGTCGGACACGGTGCGGGCCTGCAGGTTCAGAATGCTCGCCACGAGCTGCAGGTTGTTTTTGATGCGGTGGTGCACCTCCCGCAGTTCGATGCTGCCGTTCAGATCGTCCGAGCGGAGCATCGGGTCGTCCTGGGCGAAGCGTTTAGCCAGCTGCTCATATTTCTTGGTGCGGATCAGTTCCTCACTGATATCCTTTTCCCGGATGAGCACGCCCAGCACCCTGCCGTCCTCCGATTTGACCGGGCACACGTTCTGGCGCACCGGCCGGCCTTCCTGCGTCTCGGCCTTGATGTCGCAGATGGGCATACCCTCGGCGATCGCGGTGAACACGGCCGGTTCCTTTTCCGCCGTGGCGATCTCGCCGGTCACGTCGCGCTCGTAGGCGGTCGTACCGCTGGCGGGCTGCGCGTGGGCGACGACAAGGCTCTTCCCTTCGCCGATGGGGCAGTCCAGGAAGATATCCGTGTTGCTCAGGTCCGCCATGTACTGCATCTGGGACCCGACGCGCAGCAGGACAGCCTCGTCCTCTTTGCTCAGTTCCGGGATCGCTTTCAGCATCTCAGACAGGCTCATGACGGGTCCTCCTGCTCCAGATAGGCCTTCGCGATGATCGCGAGGGGCAGGCGCTTGTCCATGGCGGTCTTCCGCAGCGTCTGATAGGCCTCGCTCTCGCTGACGCCTTCTTTTTTCGCGTAGACGCTCTGCGCCCTGGCGATGAGCTTGGACTCTTCCAGCTTGCGCTTTGCGGCTTCCGTCTCCCAGCGGCTTTCCCGCAGCCTTGCGCTCTGCGCCATGGCCACTTCGATCGCCGGACGCAGCAGCCTCTGCTCCACTGGCTTGACGAGATATCCGGACACGCCGATCTCGCCCGCTTTTTTCACGATCTCTTCGTCGCTGAACGCGGTCAGCAGGATGACGCTGCCGGCAAGATCCTCCTTCAGGATGATCTCCGCCGCGGACAGCCCGTCGAACACGGGCATCTTCACGTCCATCAGCACGACGTCCGGACGCCTGCTGCGGCAGCCCGCGACCGCATCGAAACCGTCGCACGCCTCGAAGGCGACTTCATATCCCAGATCTTTGATCATTCCCGCGACGTCCATCCTGGTGATGGGTTCGTCGTCTACGATCGCTACGGTCACCATACTCCATTTGTTGTCGCTGGGGACGGTTCCCCGCGACAACTTCTCCTTCCCTTAAAGTATAGCAGATGTTGTCACTGGGGACGGTTCCCGGTGACAACTTTTTTATGCCTTTTGGACTACTCCGCGGTTGATTCCAGTCAGACGCTCGATCTGCTTTACATTTAACCCGGCGCGCTTCAGCTCCCGTATTGCCGCGTCACGCCGCTTTCGGTCAAAGCCTTGGATTTCCGTTCCGCTTCTGACCCCGAGGACATCGCAGAGGACTAATCTCGCCCAATTGTCGTCACGTTTTGGTCTCTCATATTCCAGGCAATCTCCCTCCTGTTGTTCCTTCATAAAGGACTCAAACTGCTCACGGTCTCCTATTACAGGTTTTATTGCAGACGTATCGACGAATGCGCGCGGGTCGTCACACTGAGCATAGCTGCTCCATTCGTAGTTTTTCGCAGTACATATACCGGCCTTTTGCGGATTTTGAAGGATGTAGCGGAAGACCGTCAGCAGATAACCTTCGTTTTCTATAGGTTCGCTTAAAAACCGGTCCTGAAACAGGTGCCCGACCCGATCGTATTTGTGATTAAAATACTGTGAATACCTGATTCCCATTTTCTTCATGAAGAGAGATACGTTTTGTCCGGGATCGTACAACAATAAATGCACATGATTTTCCATCATGCAATACGCGACAATGGAAATGCCAGTCTCTATTGAGTACTTCTTTAAAATGGACAAATAAAACTTGTAGTCCGGCCGCTCGTTGAAGAGTATCTGTTTTCCTATCCCCCGAACGATGACGTGCATATAACCGGTTACGCTTAGCTTTCTGGGTGCCCTCGCCATTGTTTTTCAGCTCCTCTTTTTGATTAAATATATCAAATTAAGGATACATTGTCAATTTATGGAGATTGTCGTCAAGAACCGTCCCCAGCGTCAACTTTGCAACGATTATTTTATAAGGATTTCTCTCGCCGACCCCAGATAACAGGGTTTATTCACAAATTGGGGCTTGCCCAGAACGTTCGACTCATCGGAAAAATGCAAATGAGAGGCAAAGATAGCTTTGATCAAAGGCTCCTCGTGAATGTAATCCAGCATCAACAGCGTCTCAGCCTCCGCCCGCATCTTCGGATCGATCTCGCCGTGCGCCGCCAGCACGTCCGCGGGTGTCCCGACACACATCGAAGAATCCCACCATTCGTAAGCCTGAGGCACGAACGTCGGCGAATAAACCGGCAAATGCAGATACAACAGAATAGGCAACCCCTTTGCGGCTTCCGCTTTCAAAAATTCCAACTGCAGCGCAGAGAACTGAGCTAGAGAATCGTCCAACGCTACGAGGTTGACCCCGCCCACCTGTAAGGAATCCATGGTCGGGTCGCAGGGCAGAAAGCGAAGGAAATCGTCCAGGAAATGTTCCCGGTCGTCCGCGTTGCCGTTGTCGCTGTCATAGGTGTAATAGTCGTGGTTGCCGAAGGTGTACAGATAGCGGCGGCCTTCCAGCATGCTCGCCAGAAGTTCCAGGTTCGCTCGCGACGGACTGTCCGCCATGTCGCCGGTAAAGACCAGCGCATCATACTCGGCTGACAAGTCGAGCGCTTCTTTCAGGCGCTGCTCTTGGGTCACGCCGCCGGTTTCCTTAAGGAATTCTGCTGTCTTTTTCTTCGATTTCGCCTTCGCCTTTTCGCTATCCTCTTCGCAGCAGCCGCTCAAGTGGCAATCGGAGACCTGCAGGATGCGGATAGGTTGTACTAGCCCCAGATCCAGCTGTGTTTTCAAAATGTCCATTCATGGCTCCTTCATTGAACAGAGGTTGTCACCGGGAACCGTCCCCAGCGACAACCTCAGTCATACAGATCAAAAAGTTGTCGCCAGGAACCGTCCCCAGCGACAACTTTGCTTATCCAAACAGCGCCAGCAGCAGGCCTGCCGCGACGGCGGAGCCGATGACGCCGGCCACGTTCGGACCCATGGCGTGCATCAGCAGGAAGTTCGACGGATTGGCTTTTTGCCCTTCCATCTGGGAAACGCGGGCCGCCATGGGCACCGCGGATACGCCGGCAGAGCCGATCAGCGGATTGATCTTGCCGCCGGACAGTTTGTACATCAGCTTGCCGATCAGCAGGCCGCCGATCGTCGCGAAGATGAACGCCATCAGGCCCAGGCCGATGATGGCCAGCGTGCGCACGTTCAGGAAACGGTCGTAGCGGGCCGTCGCGCCGACGGACACCGACAGGAAGATCGTGACCGTGTTCATCAGGCCGTTCTGCGCAGTGTCGGAGAGCCTTGCCGTGACGCCGGTCTCACGCAGCAGGTTGCCCAGCATCAGGCAGCCCAGCAGCGGAGCGACCGAGGGCAGCAGCAGGCATACGAAGATCGTGACCACGATGGGGAACAGGATCTTCTGCTTCTGCGTGACGGGCTTCAGCTGCTCCATTACGGTCGTTCGTTCTTTCTCCGTGGTCAGCGCGCGCATGATGGGCGGCTGGATGAGCGGGATGAGCGCCATGTACGAATACGCGGCGATCGCGATGGGCGCCAGATAGTCCGGCGCCAGAATGCTCGTCAGCCAGATGGCCGTCGGGCCGTCCGCGCCGCCGATGATGCCGATGGAAGCAGCCACGTTGGCCGGGAACTTCAGCATAAGGGCCATCAGAAACGCGGTAAAGATGCCGAACTGCGCCGCTGCGCCCAGCAGCAGGGACTTCGGGTTCGCCAGTAGCGGGCCGAAGTCCGTCATGGCGCCGACGCCCAGGAAGATGAGCGAGGGATACAGGCCGATCTTGACGCCCACGTACAGAATGTCCAGCAGACCGCCCTCGTGGATGACTTCGCCCAGCCCCAGCGTGCCTTCGATGTAGGCGTCCCAGAGTTCGGGATGATACAGGCCGCTTCCGGGCAGATTCGTCAGCAGCATGCCGAAGGCGATGCCGACCAGAAGCAGCGGTTCGTATTTTTTATGAATGCCCATGTATAACAGGACGCAGGCGAGGGCAATCATGATGATCTGTCGCACGTCGGTCAGCTGCATAAAGCCAGACGTGCTCCAGAGCCTGCCTAATATACCGGAAACACCACCCATAGACGCACCTCTAGATGACCAGCAGCACGTCGCCGGTGACGACCGTCGCGCCCTTTTCCTTTGCGATCTGCTTGACAGTGCCGTCGGAAGGCGCCGCGATCTCGTTTTCCATCTTCATGGCTTCGATGATCATCAACACGTCGCCGGCTTTCACGGCGTCGCCCACCGATACGTTCACCTTCAGCACGGTGCCGGGCAGCGGGGATTTGACCTGCGTGCCCGGAGTGACGGGCAGGGGGATGGCGGAGTGCACGGTCTGCGGCGTCTGGTCTGCAGCCGGGATCGGCGCAGCCACCGCGGGAGGTACGGGCGCCTTTGCCTCGTACTCGTCGAGGAGCATGGCCTTGCCCTCTTCCACTTCCACTTCATAGACCTTTTTTCCAAGGCTCACTTTATACTTCATCGCTGCCTCCGTTCTCTGCGTCGATGCGCTTTATGGAGAGAAATCTCAGTTCGTTCAGGGGTTTGCCCATGGCGTCCGCCACGATGGCCATCACCATGGCCGCGTCGCGCTCAGGCGTATCGTACAGTTTGACCCCTCCGGCGCTTCCCGGCGCTTCAGGAAAACCGAATTCGACGATCTCCTGCGTCTGCGCCGGCGCGGCGGTCCGCTCGGGGACTGCTGCCGGTTTCGGCATCGTCAGCCGGTATAAAAGGATGACGATCACCATGAGCATCGCCAATGCCGCAAAAACGACGGCGATCCCCAGCAGCGAATAGATCACACCGGTTCCTATGCTCATTCGTCTATCCTTTCTATGCTGTAGCTGCACATGTTCTGTTCTTTGGCTTCGCGCTCCTCGAAGAATTTCTCGGCCACCGCGGGGAACGCGATGTAGCTGAGCACGTCTTCCTCGCAGCGCGCCTTGCTGCCCAGATAGGCTTCGGCCTTGGCAAACGCTTCCTCATCCAGAGGCGCAACGACGGGCGGCTCTCCGCCCAGCACTTTCGCGCGGACTTCCTCGTCGATGGGCGCGGGCGTCTTGCCGTATTCACCGCGGCAGTAGGCCTTGACTTCCTTGGAGACCGTCTTATAGCGTTCTCCGGCCATCACGTTCAGCACCGCCTGGGAACCGACGATCTGCGACGTAGGCGTGACGAGGGGCGGATAGCCCATATCTTTTCTTACGAGCGGGGTCTCCTTCAGCGCTTCCTGGAACTTGTCCTCGGCGCCCAGTCCCTTCAGCTGCGACAGCAGGTTGGAGATCATGCCGCCGGGCATCTGATACGTCAGGCACTGGGTGTCCGTCGTCATGGAGATCGGGTTGAGCGTGCCGTCCTCGAGGAAATCGGCGCGCACTTTCTTGAAGTAGTCCGCGATCTCCAGCAGCACCTGGCCGTCCAACCCCGCGTCCATGCCCATCTCCTTCAGGGCATAGTACAGGGTCTCCGTAGCGGGCTGGGACGTGCCGCCGGACAGGGGCGAGATCGCCGTATCCAGCACGTCGGCGCCGGCTTCGGCGGCCTTCAGGCAGGACAGGAACGCCATGCCCGCGGTGCAGTGCGTATGGATGACCACCGGCAGATCCAGCGCGTCCTTCAGAGCGGCCGTCAGATCGTAGGCGGCTGCCGGGGTCATGATACCGGCCATATCCTTGATGCAGATGGACTTGGCGCCCATGGCAGCCATTTCCTTCGCCAGTTTGACGTAAGCTTCTCTCGTATGCACGGGGCTCGTCGTATAGGAGATGGCGCCGGAAGCGTGCGCCCCGCATTCGACGGTCTCCTCGATGGCGACCCGCAGGTTGTCGACGTCGTTCAGCGCGTCGAAGATGCGGATGATGTCGATGCCGTTGCGCACGGCAGCCCGCACGAAACGGCGCACCACGTCGTTGGGATAGTGGGCGTATCCTAAGATGTTCTGCCCTCTCAGCAGCATCTGCAGCCGGGTGTTGGGCATGGCTTTGCGGATCTTACGCAGTCTTTCCCAGGGATCCTCACCCAGAAAGCGCAGGCAGACGTCGAAGGTGGCGCCGCCCCACATCTCGGCAGAATAATAGCCGGCTTTGTCGAGGGCGGGCAGGATGGCTTCGAACTTGCTGAAGGGCATCCGGGTCGCGAGGAGCGACTGCTGGGCGTCCCGCAGGACGGTTTCTGTGAATTGGATCATAGGCGTTTCTCCTTGTATTAAAAATGCACGATTGTTTCCGGACAGTTGACGCAGTACCTGCGGTATTCCGCCTCGTTCAGGCTGCCGCCCGCGGCGAAGGTGTCGATGACCGCGCCGAGTTCCTCGATCAGATTCCGCTCCAGTCCCTGCAGGGACCGGGGGTCTTCCGCTATTTCGCAGAAATCCTTCAGCGATCCGGGCGGATAGGCGGGCGCGTCCTCCGGCAAAGGCACGTCCGAACAGACGTTGATGCCTGTGCCGACGACGACGCAAAACCGGTCGCCGCAGCTGACGCTCTCGCACAGGATGCCGCAGACTTTTCTGCCTTCCAGCAGCAGGTCGTTGGGGTATTTGATGCCGCAGGACAGGCCGTAGGTGCGGAGGATGGCGCGGCGGACCGCCAGGGCCGCCGCGGGGGTCAGCGCCAGAACACCCTCTCCGGCTTTCAGCCGGGATGTCAGAACGGACAGGTACAAGCCTCCCTCCGGGGAGAGAAAAGAATTGCCCATACGCCCCCTGCCGCCGGTCTGCCGGGCAGCGGTAACGACAGCTTCTGCGATTCCGCCCTTTGCCATAGAAATAGCTTTTGTGTTTGTGGAATCCAGAACCTGAAAACGAAAAACTTTTTCCATAATAGTTATTATATCAGAATAAATTCAAGATTGTTACAACCGTATCAATTCAGGACAGATTTGCAGAAATCGGCTCAGCCGCCGTTACTTTCTCCGCGATTTCGAGAAACGGCAACAAAAAAGAGCGGCGCAAAGGGCCGCTCCGGCATTCCCGTAAACGCCTGCTTTATTTCAGAGCTTCGCTTACGATGGCGATGGTCAGACGAGTCAGATAGGCATCCAGCTCCTCCCGGGGCTCCTGTTCCCCGTTAAAGATCCATTCCCGGTAGACGGACAGCGTGCCGGACGTGATGTAGATGCTGAGGATCTCGGCCTTCAGGGGATTCAGGACGTCTTGTTCCGCCAGGATCCGTTTGATCTGCAGCTTTAAACTGCCTGCGATGCGGGAGAACAGCGCTGCGTTTTTGCTCATGATGAGAAAGTCCCGGAAATAATCCAGATTGCTGTTGACCGCATCGCTGATGCGGGTCACGATGAGCGCCGGATCGTCCAGAATGTTGCGCACCTTCAGGTCGTTCAGGATCGTATCGAAGGTGGCGATCGCCTCGTTTTCGATATCCTTTACCAGCTCTTCTGTATTTCTGTAATAGTTGTAAAAGGTCTTGCGGTTGATGTCCGCCCGGTCCGCGATATCGGTGACCGTGATATCGTTATAATCCTTCTCCGAGAGGAGCGCCGCAAAGGCACCGCGGATCGCTTTTTTCGTCCGGATGACCCGTCTGTCTTCGCTTTTCTGCATCTTGATTATTTCCATTATTCATGAAAGAATATTACACGATTTTACTTCTCTTTGTGGCAAATACCATGTTATAAGATATTTTTGACCATAGTCATTATATCACAACTGTGAAATAATACACAAGTGAGAATAACAGAATTCACATCCCTATCGTCAGCGAAAAAGGAGAAATCTATATGGATATCAAAGAATTTGCTGCGGAAAAAGCGCTCGACCTGGTCTTCCACGAGATCGACAAAGACCCGGAAGCAGCGATCCAGAAAGTGGTGGACCTGGTTTTTAAACTCGATAAAAAAGACGGCCTCCACAATCAGAAGCCCACGATCGAAGCGGTTGCCAAGGATCCGGACAATGTATGGCACAAGTACGTGCTGGACATGTTCCAGACCATCGACAGAGACGTACTGAAAAAGATCCTCATCAACTTTGTCTACCACGCCAACGTTCAGGCGAACCCGAGAGCCATCGCGGCCAGAGAAAAGTACGGCTGCAATATCCCCTGGGCCATCCTGATGGATCCGACCTCTGCCTGCAACCTGCACTGCACCGGCTGCTGGGCAGCGGAGTACGGCAATAAGCTCAACCTGACCTACGACGAGCTGGACGACATCATCCGCCAGGGCAAAGAGCTGGGCGTCATGATGTACATCTATACCGGCGGCGAACCGCTCGTGCGCAAGGACGACATCATCAAGTTGTGCGAGAAGCACAACGATGCCATGTTCCTGTCCTTCACCAACGCCACGCTTATCGACGACAAATTCGCCGACGAGATGCTGCGGGTCAAGAACTTTATTCCCGCCATTTCCGTGGAAGGTTTTGAGGAAAGCACCGACTTCCGCAGAGGCGAAGGCACCTACGGCAAGGTCGTAGCCGCCATGAAGCGCCTCAGAGACCGCAAGCTGCCCTTCGGCATCTCCTGCTGCTACACCAGCAAGAACTGCGACGTGATCGGAAGCGAAGCCTACTTCGACCAGATGATCGAATGGGGCGCCAAGTTCTGCTGGTTCTTCACCTACATGCCCGTAGGCGTGGATGCGGTGCCCGAGCTGATGGCGACCGCGGAGCAGAGAAGCTGGATGTACGACCAGGTGCGCGCGTTCCGCAAGACCAAACCCATCTTTACCATCGACTTCTGGAACGACGGCGAATACGTGGGCGGCTGCATCGCGGGCGGCAGAAGATATCTGCACATCAACGCGGCGGGCGACATCGAACCCTGCACGTTCATCCACTATTCGGATTCCAACATCCGTGAGAAGAGCCTGATCGAAGCGTTCCAGTCGCCGCTGTTCATGGCCTACCGCAACAACCAGCCGTTCAACGACAATCTGCTGCGGCCCTGCCCGCTGCTGGACAACCCGCAGATGCTGCAGAAGATGGTGCACGAGAGCGGCGCGCATTCCACGGACTATACCGCGCCGGAAGACGTGGACGCCCAGTGCGCGAAGTGCGTGGAGACCGCAGCCAAGTGGGCTCCCGTCGCGGACGAGATCTGGAACCGGGACTTCCTGCCGAAGCACCCCGGCTACGTTCCCTATAAGAACGGCATTAAATAGAAAACAACGCAATTACCTATAGGAAAAAGGAGGTCCTGCAATGGACCTCCTTTTTCTACACCACCTGGAAGAGATAAAATTTCAGATATTCGGTCTCCGGGACGCCCCAGAGGATGGGGTGGTCAGCGGCCTGCCGCCGCTCTTCGATCTGCCGGAGGGCCACGCCTGCGTCCGCAGCGGCCTCCTTCAGCATCTTTTCGAACATCTGCGGACCCATGAAGTGCGAGCAGCTGCAGGTCGCCAGATAACCGCCCCGCGGCAGCAGCTTCATTGCCTTCAGATTGATCTCCTTGTAGCCCCGGAACGCGGCCTTCGCCGTCTCGCGGCTCTTCGTGAAGGCCGGCGGATCCAGGATGATGTAGTCGAAGGGGTGCTTCCCGGCGGGGATCCCCTCCGGCCGCTCGCCGTTTGCAAGCGCCGTCAGCAGGTCGAACACGTCGGCGCAGACGACGCTCTGGACGCCTTCCAGACTGTTCAGCGCGATGTTTTTGCGGCTCTGCGCGCAGGCGTCCTCCGAGATGTCCACGGAGAGCACCTGCCTCGCCCCGGCCGCCGCGCAGTTCATGCCGAACGCGCCGGTGTGGGTGAAGCAATCCAGCACCGTCTTGCCTTCCGCCAGTTTCGCCGCGGCCTGCCGGTTGTATTTCTGATCCAGGAAAAAGCCGGTCTTCTGGCCGTTCAAGAAATCCACATCGTACTTCAGGCCGTTCTCGACGATCTGTACGCGGCCGTCTTCCGGGTCGCCGTACGCGCAGCCCTTTCCTGTCTGCATGCCTTCCTTCGCGCGGATCGCCGCTTCGTTTCTTTCATAGATACAGCGCACCTGCACGCCGTACTCCGCTAAAACTTCTCTCAGCAGCCGGTACAGCATATCCTTGCGCATCTCGATGCCCAGGCTCAGCACCTCGGTCACGAGCACGTCTTCGAAGCGGTCCACGGTAAAACCGGGAAAACTGTCCGCCTCGCCGAAGATCAGCCGGCAGCAGCGGAAGTCCGCTTCGCCCATCGCAGTGCGGCGGTATGCGACTGCATGTTCGATCCGCCTCCGCCAGAACGCCTCGTCGAAGCGGTCGTTCGTATTGCGCGAAATGATGCGCACGCGGATCTTGGAAGCGTCGTTGATGAACCCCGCCCCCATCCAGCGGTCCTTCTCCGTATACACGTCGACGATATCGCCGTTCGCATAGGTTCCTTCCGGCCCGCGCGTCTCCTCGCCGTACACCCAGGGGTGACCGCTCCGCAGCAGGCGCGCCGCCTTTTCGTTGCA
>JAFPXN010000152.1 GCA_017412505.1 Bacillota bacterium
CGGACCATCGAAAAAGGCCTCTGGGAAAAGCCGACCGTGCTGAACAACGTCGAAACGTTTGCCAACGTGCCGCTCATCGTCTACCGCGGCGTGGACTGGTACCGCAGCATCGGTACGCCCACCAGCCCGGGCACCAAGGCTTTCGCCCTCACCGGCAACGTCGTGAACACCGGCCTCATCGAGGTCCCTATGGGCACCACGATCCGGGAAGTCGTGTTCGACATCGGCGGCGGCATCCCGAACGGCAAGAAATTCAAGGCCGTTCAGATCGGCGGACCCTCCGGCGGCGCGACGACCGCATCGCCCGAGCATCTGGATCTGCCCCTGGACTTCGACTCCCTGAAGAAGATCGGCGCCATGATCGGCTCCGGCGGCCTCGTCGTCATGGACGAAGACACCTGCATGGTGGAAGTGGCCCGCTTCTTCATGAACTTCACCCAGAACGAAAGCTGCGGCAAGTGCGTTCCCTGCCGGGAAGGCACGAAGCGCATGCTGGAGATCCTCACCCGCATCGTGAACAACGAAGGCACGCTCGAGGATCTCGACCTGCTGGAAGAACTGGCGGACACCATCCAGAACACCGCGCTGTGCGGCCTCGGCCAGAGCGCCTGCAAGCCGGTGCTGTCCACGCTGAAGTACTTCCGCGAAGAATATCTGCATCACGTCGTGGATCACCACTGCCCGATCTGCAACAAGGAAAAGCCCCATCCGGTCATCACCGACGCCTGCAAGGGCTGCGGCAAGTGCAAGCGCAACTGCCCGATGGAGGCGATCAGCGGATCCGCGAAGCAGAAGCACGTGATCGACCCCGAAAAATGCATCAATTGCGGCGCATGCCTGCAGGGCTGCCCGTTCAACGCGATCGAACCCGCAGGAAAGGAGGCGTAGGGAAATGGCAAAAGGAACCATGTATATCGACGGCCAGAGAGTCGAATTCGACGGCGAAAAGAACGTTCTGGCGGTCATCCGCAAAGCCGGCATCGACATGCCGACGTTCTGCTACAACTCCGAACTGTCCACGTACGGCGCCTGCCGTATGTGCGTCGTGGAGGATGAAAAGGGCAAGATCGAGGCGTCCTGCTCCATGGAGCCCCGCGACGGCCTGAAGATCCGCACGAACACGTCCAAGCTGCTGAAGCACCGCCGGATGATCCTGGAGCTCATCCTGGCGTCCCACGACAGAGACTGCACGATCTGCGAAAAGACCGAGAGCTGCCAGCTGCAGGAGCTGGCGCTGCGCTTCGGCATCCGCCGCGTGCGCTTCGAAAACACCCGCGCGCGCCTGGAGAAGGACGAATCCTCCGTGTGCATCGGCCGTGACCCGAACAAGTGCGTTCTATGCGGCGACTGCGTGCGCATGTGCAGCGAAGTCCAGGGCGTAGGCGTCATCAACTTCGCCCACAGAGGCAGCGAGATCCAGGTCATGCCCGCGTTCGACCGCAAGCTCGCGGATACGAACTGCGTCGGCTGCGGCCAGTGCGCGGCGATCTGCCCCACCGGCGCGCTGCACATCAACAACCAGATCGGCGACGCCTGGAGAGCCCTGCACGACCCGAAAAAGCGGGTGGTCGTACAGATCGCGCCTTCCGTGCGCGTCGGCGTGGGCGAAGCCTTCGGCCTGCCCCGCACCGAAAACTGCATGAACAAACTGGTCGCCGCCCTGCGCATGATGGGCGCCGACGAGATCTACGATACGAACGTGGGCGCGGACATGACGGTCATGGAGGAGTCCAAGGAATTCCTCGAACGCCTGAAGAAGGGCGGACCGTTCCCCATGTTCACGAGCTGCTGCCCTGCGTGGGTCAAGCACGTGGAGAACGAGATGCCGCAGTATCTGCGCAACATCTCCACCTGCAAGTCCCCCATGCAGATGTTCGCGGCGCTGCTGATGGACCAGTGCGCCAAGAAGGACAGGGAAGACGGCAAGAAGACGTATCACATCGCGATCATGCCCTGCACCGCCAAGAAGATGGAGGCCGCGCGGCCTGAATTCGTCCGCGGCGGCGAACCCGACGTCGACCTGGTGCTGACGAGCCGCGAAGTCATCATGATGATCAAGGAAATGGGCATCCAGTTCGCGGAGCTCGAAGGCGAGTCTCCCGACATGCCCTACGGCATCGCCTCCGGCGCCGGCGCCATCTTCGGCACCACCGGCGGCGTGGCGGAAGCGGTCGTGCGCCGCATCCTGCCGGACAAGTCCAAGGATACGCTCAAGATGCTGTCCTACAGCGGCCTGCACGGGATCGAAGAGATCCGTTCCGTCACGCTGCCCTACGGCGAGCGCGACCTGCACGTGGCCATCGTCCACGGCCTGGGCAACGCGAGAAAGCTGATCAGCGAGATCGAAGAAGGCAGAGCCTACTACGACCTGATCGAGGTCATGAGCTGCCGCGGCGGCTGCGTCGGCGGCGCGGGTCAGCCCACGGTCACCATGGCGCAGAAACGCGAAAGAACCGCAGGCCTGTACGAGACAGACCGCGGTTCCATGATCAAGTCTTCGGAGCAGAACCCCGTCATCACGATGATGTACGAAGGTCCGCTGAAGGGACGCACGCACGAGATGCTGCACGTGCACTATGAAGCGCCGAAGAAACCGGCGAAATAGCGAAATATAAATGGGTGCACTTGGGGACGGTTCACAGCGACAAAGTTTGTAAAGTTTTAG
>JAFPXN010000153.1 GCA_017412505.1 Bacillota bacterium
CCCTTCAGGATGGGATGGAAACGGATATGGTCCTGGTCGCGGAATGTTTCTCTCAGAGCGTTGCAGCCGTCCAGACCCAGCGTGGCCGCGTACTGTGCGTTGATGCCGTCGTGGGGAGAGCCGCCCGCGTGGCTGCTCTTGCCTTTATACGTCAGTATCTTGGCGATGATGCCGTTATAGCCTTCCTGGCAGGTGAAATCGTATTCGTTGTCGTTGTCCTGATGCACCATCAGCGCCAGATCGACGCCGTCGAAATAACCCCGGCGCATGAATTCGGTCTTGCCGCCGAGATATTTGATCTTTCCTTCGTCGATCAGCCCCTTGCGGAACTCCAGCTGGATCATCTCCTCCGCAGGGACCAGCAGCAGCCGGATCCTGCCGCACAGACCGTCCAGGGCGCCGGGTTCCTTCAGGGCCGCCGCAATGCCCACCATCTCCGCGCACTGGCAGTTGTGGCCGCAGCAGTGGGTCATGCCGTTGACGGATTCGGGATGGTTCGCGATGTCCAGCGCGTCCAGCTCGCCCATAATGGCCAGCGTCGGTCCGGGACGGCCGGTATCGAGGTCTACATAAAACCCAGGTATGTCACCCGCTTCGACGGGAGAATACCCGTAACCCTTGAATTTCTCAAGAAGATAAGCATTTGTCTGCCATTCGGTATACCCTGTCTCCGGATGCTTCCAGATCCAACGTTCCGCATCTAAGATGTCCTGTCTGTACTTCTCTACGTTTTTTACGATCTGTTCCTGTCTGGGTGTCATTTCTTCTGCCTACTTTCTCGCGTTGCTCATCATGAGCTTCAAACGGTTCTCCTGATTGATCCGCGACGCGCCCGGGTCGAAGTCGATCGCGACGATGTTCGCGTCCGGATAGCGCGCCTTGATCGGCCGCATCATGCCCTTGCCCACGATATGGTTCGGCAGGCAGCCGAACGGCTGGCAGCACACGATGTTCGTGACGCCCATCTCACACAGTTCGAGCATTTCCGAGGTCAGCAGCCAGCCTTCGCCCATCTTCATGCCCATGCCGACGCAGTGGTGTTCCTTCGCCAGCTCCAGCAGATGCTTATAGCTGGAGAAACCGTAGAACACGCCCCTCTCGCGGATGATCTCGTTCAGATCGTTCTTCTTCTTTTCGAAGTAGCTGCAGACGATCTTCCAGATCATGCGCGAATCGCTGCGCATGCCGTAGAGCTCGAAGTCCAGGCGGTTGTTATACACGCAGTAATACATGAAGTCCAGCAGACCCGGCACGACCGATTCCGCCCCTTCCTTATATACGAATTCCTCCAGGTAGTTGTTGCCCAGAGGCGAATACTTGACGTAGATCTCGCCGACGATGCCTACGCGGACAGGCTGTTCGGGGCTGCGCTCGATCAGGGCGAAGTCCGCGGCCATCTGCCGCATGTTCTGCTTCACGCGGGAATATTTCATCCGGCCGTCCCAGATCTCCTTGCTGAGTTTCTTGACCCAGTGGTCGCACAGCGCGTCCGTCTGGCCCTTCTTGACCTCCCGCACGCGGCACTGGTTGCGCAGCGTCATCATGAGGTCCGCGTACAGGCAGCAGTTCAGAAGGTCGCGGTACATGGGCACCGTCACCTTAAAGCCCGGGTGCTTTTCCAGACCTGCGATATTGATGGTCACGATGGGGACCTGCGGAAACCCGGCCCGTTCGAACGCCTTGCGCATCAGCGACACGTAGTTGGACGCGCGGCAGCCGCCGCCAGTCTGCATGTAGATGACTGCGACTTTGTTCACGTCGTACTTGCCGCTCTGCAGCGCGTCGATGAACTGCCCGATGACGCAGATGGACGGGTAGCACGCGTCATTGTGCACGTACTTCACCCCGCAGTCCACGGCCTTGCGGCCTTCGTTCTCCAGCAGTTCCATGTCGTAGCCGTTCTTGCGGAACACTTCGGCGAACAGGCGGAAATGCATGGGGAGCATGGTCGGCGCCAGCAGCTTATAGGTCTTCTTCATCTCCTTGGTAAAGATGACCCGGTTGTCCGGCGTTTCGATCTCCTTCTTTTCCGTATCGATATAATTCTTGTCTTCCTCGCACCCGCTGCAGCTTTCCAGGCCGCAGGCGCCGCAAGCAGCACAGCCTATTTCCATTTTGCTTCTCTTTCCTCCAGAGCGCCTACCAGACTGCGCAGTCTGATCTTGGCGGCGCCCAGATTGTTGATCTCGTCTATCTTGATCTGCGTATACAGTTTTCCGTAGCGTTCCAGGATGGCGCGGACTTCGTCCGTCGTGATCGCGTCCAGGCCGCAGCCGAAACTGACGAGCTGCACGAGCTGGCAGTCGTCGTGCAGGCCGACGTATTTCGCCGCGTTATACAGTCTGGCGTGGTATACCCACTGGTTGAGCACGTTCACCTTCTGCGGGGTCACGAGATTGGACACGCAGTCCTCGGACACGATGACAAAGCCCAGCGACTCGATCAGCTGGTCCATGCCCTGGCAGATGCCGCTGTCCACGTGATACGGACGGCCCGCCAGCACCATGATGCGCTTTCCGTTCTGACGCGCCCAGGCTAGCGCCTTCGCGCCTTCCGCGCGCACGTCCGCCATCCATTCTTCGTAAGCCTTGTGACCCGCTTCGACAGCGCCTTCGACCGCAGCCAGACTGAGCCCGCCGAACGCGCCGTTCAGGCATTCGTACAGTCCCTTCGCCAGCTGCTTCTTGTCGTTGATCGCCAGATACGGGAACAGGAACTTCGTATTGCCTTCGTGCAGGCTGTCCATGTTGCCGTTCAGCACTTCGCTGTAATAGGCGACGACCGGGCAGTTGTAGAAATTGTCCGTGGCGTTGCTCTCGTGATAGTTGTACGTCAGACAGGGATAGAAGATGGCGTCCACGTCCTGTTCCAGCAGGGTCTCCACGTGTCCGTGCATCAGCTTCGCCGGATAGCACGCCGTGTCGGAAGGAATGGTATACTGACCCTTCGCGTACATGCGCTTATCGGAGAATCCCGTCATCTCCACGCGGAAGCCGAGGCGGCGGAAGATCGTATGCCACATGGGCGCCAGTTCGAAGATGCCCAGGGACATGGGGATGCCGATCGTATACTGCCCTTCGCCTCTGTCCGCCTTGAGTTTCAGCAGTTTTTCCCTCTTATACCGGTACAGATTCGGCAGTCTGGCTGCCGTTTCGGGCTTCTTGCCCAGCGCCAGCAGGCCGCCGCGTTCACATTTGTTGCCGGAGACGAACTTCTCGTCGCCGAAGAACGTGTTGATCGTCAGCGGGCAGTGATTCGTGCAGCCGTTGCACGTAACGGTCTCCGAGGTGTGCGTAAACGTCTTCAATTCTTCCGCGCCGACCGTGGAAGACGTCTCGACGTTCAGTTTCTTTGCGAACAGAGCGGCGCCGAACGCGCCCATCAGGCCGGCGATGGCAGGCCTCGTGACCTGCGCGCCCAGTTCTCTTTCGAAGGAACGCAGCACTGCGTCGTTCAGGAACGTGCCGCCCTGGACGACGATGTGTTCGCCCAGATCCTTGGCGGACTGCACGCGCAGCACCTTGAACAGCGCGTTCTTCACGATGCTCATGGAAAGACCCGCGGAGATGTCGGTCACGTCCGCGCCGTCTTTCTGCGCCTGCTTGACGGAGCTGTTCATGAAGACCGTGCAGCGGCTGCCCAGATCGACCGGGTTGCGGGAAAACAGGCCGAGTTTCGCGAAATCCGCGATGGGATAACCCAACGCTCTTGCGAACGTCTCGATAAAGCTGCCGCAGCCGGAGCTGCAGGCTTCGTTCAGTATGATGGAATCGATGGAATCGTTGCGGATGGACAGACATTTCATGTCCTGCCCGCCGATGTCCATGATAAAGTCCACGTCCGGATTGAAGAACCGCGCGGCGCTGTAGTGCGCCATAGTCTCCACGAGACCGCCGTCCAGATGGAACGCCCGCTGGATCAGTTCCTCGCCGTAACCGGTGACCGCGGAACCGGCGACGGTCATGCCGGGATCCGCCTGCGCGTAGATATTGCTCAGCTGCTCGCGCACCACGTCCACCGGATTTCCTTTATTGTGACCGTAATAGGAATACAGGATCGTGCCTTCCGGATCGATCAGCACGAGTTTCGTCGTCGTGCTGCCGCAGTCGATGCCCAGATACGCCTTGCCCTGATAACCGGCAAGTTCTCTCGCAGGCACCTTCGCCCGGCTGTGACGCTCCAGAAATTCCTGATACTCCGCTTCGTTTTCGAACAGCGGCTTGGCGTGTTCCGTCTTTGTGGCGGCGCCTGCCGCGTTCTGCAGCGCGGACAGCCATTCTTCGTAGGTATAGCGCGCCTCCTGGCCCGTACCGTAGAAGGCGGCGCCCAGCGCGACGGCAAAGCGGCCGTATTCGGGGAACACGGCGTCTTCGTCCGACAGTTTCAGCGTCTGCTGGAAACGGTCGCGCAGACCCCGGCAGTAATACAGCGGTCCGCCTAAAAACATGACGTGTCCGTCGATGCGGCGTCCCTGCGCCAGGCCTGCGATGGTCTGGTCCACGACGGCCTGATAGACGGAGGCCGCGATGTCCTCTTTCTTCGCGCCCTGATTCAGCAGCGGCTGGATATCGGATTTCGCGAACACGCCGCAGCGGCTCGCGATGGGATAGATGCGTTCGTGCCGCAGCGCCAGTTCGTCCAGTTTCTCCACGCTGACGTTCAGCAGCGTCGCCATCTGGTCGATGAACGCGCCCGTACCGCCGGCGCAGCTGCCGTTCATGCGTTCGTCCATGCCGCCGCGGAAGAAGATCACCTTCGCGTCTTCCCCGCCGAGCTCTACGACGACGTCTGTCGCGGGCTCCAGGACCTCTACCACCTGACCGGTGGCGAATACCTCCTGCACGAACGGCAGACCTGCCGCCTTTGCGAGGCCGAGGCCTGCGCTGCCGGAGATGGAAGCCGTAAACGTTCTGCCCTTCAGGAAGCGCTCCGCTTCCTGCGTCAGTTCGACGGCTTTCTGGCGCACCTGGGAAAAGTGCCGTTCATACTTCTGGAACAGGATCTCTCCGTCCTCTACGACGACGATCTTAGCTGTCGTGGATCCGATGTCCAGTCCCATCAACAGTCCCGCATGCTCGCTGCAATATTGTTTCAGTCTTTCTGTCCAGGTCATGGAAAACCTCTCGGGATATTACAAAAAAATTACGCTTATATTTCACTTCATCAAACGAAGGAAATTATAGCACAATTGCATAAAACTTTGTGCTATTATTATAGAGGCAACACAGAAACTACACAAGGAGGTATCAGGATCATGGGCAGAAGCTCAGGCGGATTCTCCGGCGGAAGCCGCGGAGGCGGTTTCGGAGGATCCAGAGGTTCCGGAATGAGATCGTCCGGCGGCGGAGGCCGCAGTTTCAGCAGCGGCGGAAGCCGTTCGTTCGGCAGTTTTTCCGGGGGAAGAACGTCCAGCACGTTCAATCACAGCCGTCCGACGAGCAACAGTTTCGGCAGTTATCACAGCAGCCCGTTCAGCAGCGGCGGTTCGCCCCGTCCGGTCAGACCCATTATTTTCGTCAATCCGGGCTACAATAAGACGAACTCCTCGCCTTACGGCACATATAATACGAATCAATACGGCCAGAAGGATCAGACCAACGAACCTTATCATAAGGGTTACCGGGGTCCCACGGGAGGTCCGAGGATCAGCATCGGCTGTCTGTACTCCTTCCTGCTGATCGTCATCGTCCTTACGCTCATGGCGGTCGTATTCGGAGGACTCTGGTCCGCTTTCTACGGCGAACAGAACCCGAACAGTCAAAGCGACATCACGTACTCCACGACCCAGAGAGAACCGCTGCCATCCGACGCGGTCACCGTCAAGAACGGCTACTACACGGACGAGCTCGGCTGGATCACCAGCAGGAGCAAACTCGAGAGCGGCATGAAGAGCTTCTACGAAGCGACAGGGGTCATGCCCTATCTGTACCTGACGGACGAGGTGGATGGCGAGACCAGCCCGAAGGCGAACGACTTCATGAACTTCGCGGACAGAACGTACGACGACCTGTTCACGGCGTCGAACGGACAGATCGACGAAGCGCATCTGCTGGTCGTCTTCCACGAGTATTACGACGGCGAATACACCGTTTACTGGCTGGCAGGGAAACAGGCGCAGGCGGTCATCGACGACGAGGCCGGAGAGATCCTGATGGACTACTTCGACCGCTACTATTACGACAGCTCGAAGGACAATTCGGAATACTTCGCGGCGGTCTTCAAGGAAGCGGGCGAATCCATGATGAAGATCACGCGGCCTGCCTGGTACTACCCCACCATCATCGGCGGCATCGTGCTGATCATCCTCATCATCCTCGCGATCTTCGCGATCCGCGCGAAGGCGAAGAAAGAACAGGACAAGCGCGACCAGGAGATCCTGAACACGCCGCTCGAAACATTCGGTGACAACGAGACGACCGTGAAAGCGGAAGATCTCGCTCAAAAATATGACACTGTTTATAAAAACAATGATAACTAAAAAGGAGGAAAACCTAAAATGAGCATGTTATCCAGATTCGCTGACATTCTTGCAGCTAACATCAACGCACTGCTGGACAAGGCAGAAGATCCCGCCAAGATGATCGACGAATACCTCATCAAGGCAAGAAGAGATCTGGCTGACGTTAAGCAGGAGACCGCTGCTGTCATGGCCGAGGAGACCAGAGCAAAGAGAATGCTCGACGAGAACAAGGCGGAGATCGCAAAGTATCAGGGACTGGCCATCCAGGCTCTGCAGGCTGGCAACGAAGGCGACGCCAAGATCTTCCTCGCCAAGAAGCAGCAGCTTGAAACCGTAGGCGCTTCCCTCGAGACCGCTTATGCCGTAGCGCACGAGAACGCGACCAAGATGAGACAGCTGCACGACAAGCTGACCTCCGACATCGCACAGCTCGAAGCGAAGAAGCAGGCGATCAAGGCCAAGGTTTCCATCGCCAACACCCAGGAGACCGTCAACAAGTACACCGGCACTGCCGACAAGTTCGACAAGGTCATGGGCGAATTCGAAAAGATGGAACAGAAGGCTGACAAGATGCTGGACATCGCGAATGCCAAGGCTGAACTGGACGCCGAACCCGTCGACGAAGCCGCCGCGATCGAAGCCAAGTATCAGGCCGGCATGACCGCTTCCGTCGATGACGAGCTGGCCAAGCTGAAGGCTGAACTGGGCCTGTAATCCGAATACAGCGCATACAAAAGAGCGGAGCGTCTGCCCCGCTCTTTTCTTTTGCTTTTGTAATCCCCTCAGGAACAGTATGCGGCGATCGCCCGGGATGCGAACTGTGCCGTCCCCTCGCCCGCAGCCTGATCGATGTTTTTGCGGAACCGCTCGTCGCACACGTACATCTGCCCAAGCCCTTTCAGGATCTCCTCCGTGCAGGTGTAATAATGATCCGTGATATACTGCTGCAGATATGCGACCTTCTTCTGTACGGCCGGGTCTTCCGGCGGCAGACTGCGGAGCGCGCCGAACTCGCGGAACACGTCCATCAGGCCTTCCGCGATACCGGATTCCTGTTCTGTCGTCCTTCCTGCGGCCTTCCGTTCCGATTCTTTGTAGGCTTCCGTCCCGCCCCACTTTTCCTTCGCTTCCTGTTTGTACTGTTCGATCTTTTTGTAATCGAAGACGTCGAATCCCATCGTTCTATCTCCTTTTTTCATGTCCTTTGCCTGTTTTATGATCCTGTCGATCCGCTCCCGCTGCAGTTCCAGCAGCCGGATCTGCTGGTCCAGAGCGTTCTGCGGGTCAAACCCAGGATCGTCCAGGATGTCTTTGATCTCTTTCAGGGAAAACTGCAGTTCCCGGAAGAACAGGATGCTGTGCAGCCGCTTTACATTCCCGTCGTCATACAGGCGGTAACCCGCCTGCGTTACTTCCGCCGGCGTCAGCAGCCCGATCGCATCGTAATGGTGCAGCGTGCGCACGCTCACCCCGGTCCGTTCTGAAACTTCATGCACCGTCAGCATCGCTTTGTCCTCCTCACAAATACGTTATACACTATGACGTTACGTGAGAGTCAATAGTATTTTAAAGAATATCGTGATTTACATTATTTGCCATTTTGTGTATAATTAATCCCTGCGGGACAACATCGATATGATCAATCACGAAGAGATCAAAGCCGAGCTGAAAACACTCGAAGCACTGAACAGAAAAATCGACAAATGCTTAAGGCAGACTGTTGATGGCACAGTCTATTTCGTTCAGTACAGCAAAAATACAAAACCGGTTCCATATTGGAACAGAATGGTCGACGGGAAAAGAGTCCGGAAGCCGTTGAAGGGACACGAAAAAAATCTGCTGATCCCCTTAAAATACAAGACCTTCGCGCTGCATTTGAAACGAAGAGTTGGAGACAATATCGACGTTCTGAAGACGATTCTCCGGTATAAGCCGTTCGATACGGATTTCCTATCCTTTGGCGGGGAACCTTTCAGAGAATGCAGAGAATACTTTTGGGGATCGATCCCGGAGAATTCTGAATTCGAAGCTCTTGAAGAAAGACAGAACCCTTCCCATCCGGAACAATTGAACGTTCATACGGAACTTGGCGTTTTCCGGAGCCGCGAGGAATACATCGTCGCCCGGGCGCTGACGATACTGGGCTTGCGGTTTAAATACGAATCGCCCCTTCCCACCCCTTACCGGTATCATTATCCGGATTTTGCCGTGCTTCACCCGAAAACCGGGAAGATCGTCTACATCGAATATTCCGGAATGTTGAAAAACGCCGAATATCGGCACTCTGTTCTGACCCGCCTGAAGGATTATGGAGACGCAGGCGTATATTTGGGATATAACCTTTTCTTTATTTCTACTGTATTTGAAGATGGGATCGATATGGCATCCATTCTCAGCATGCTGAAAGGGATCTTCGAACTGTGACCAGGCAGAACATGACCAGTAAAAACTTAGCCCAGCAGACTGTACCCATGACACTGACAAAAAGCCTAAATTGGACCTATGTCACAAGTTTCACCCTGACAAAGTGTGCAAAATCGCATTATGTCATTGCTAATCATGCCAAATAAGCCTAAAAAGGGCTGAAACTAATGACAACTTGCAAAAAGAAACACATTGTCATCGGAAAACTAATGACAATGTGCTGTATCTGGATTATTGTCATTGTTGGCCGGATACCCTTGCCTGCGGAGATCTATTCCGCCCTAAGGCAGAAATGCGATATAACGGTTTATGGCAGGCGAAGCATTCCATAATATGCCTTCCTGCATTCACTGTCATATAGATTGCATCCATTCCCAAGCCATTCAGAGCTATCTTCGGACATGTATTTGACAATCTACTGAATGTCACTGGAATATACACAGTTTTTCCTGCCGGATAAGCGGCTTGTTTACATTTTCACTTTCAGCGACCGCAGGTATTCCTTCTGCTCCGCCGTGATACGCCGGCTCTCGACCGACTTCTGGATCGCTTTATTGTGTGTCCACGGCTCGAGCCTGCGCTCCTGCAGATACGGCAGCGCCGCGTCCCACTGCTTCGCCAGCGCCGTCGCGAAATACCAGGCGGTCATCATGTTGACATAGTATTCGTCCGAGCGGATCCTCGCGACCATCTCCGGATATGCCGGATCGAAGTCGGAATCCAGAAAGTGCTGCATCAGCATGCCGACGGCAAAACGGACCGTATACGTCCGGTCAGACTTCAGCCAGACCTTGATCCTCTCCAGCAGCCTTGCCTTATCCCTGCGGAACACCTTCGGCGACAGCTGGTCGCAGGTCGCCCAGTTGTCCACGTACGGGAGAAAGGCTTCGACGGCGTCCATACAGCGGTCGAAGTCCCTGACAGTCTCCAGCAGAAAGGCGTGCAGCTGATCTTCGTCGAAATACGCGTGGGGCAGATTTGTCAGAAAAACGTCGACGTCTTCCCTCTTCCCGTATTCCTTCGCTAGCGAGCGCAGCGCAGGCGTCCGCACGCCGATAAAGCGCGCGGTATCGCAGCCGGGAAACAGCTTCACCTGGAAATCCCGGTAAGGAACGTCCTGCAGCGCAAACAGATCTTTCCGGATGTCCTCGATGATCATAGTTTACTTCTCATACACCGTCTTACCGCCCAGAACGGTCTTCACTACGTTCACGTCCTTGATCGTCATGGGATCGATGGCGAAGATGTCCTCGTCCAGCACCACGAAGTCGGCCAGTTTCCCTTCTTCGATCGTACCCTTCACGCCTTCTTCGAAGGATGCGTACGCCGCGTTCTTCGTATACAGGCAGGCAGCCTCGTAGACGGAGATCTTGTGTTCCGGATGCCAGCCGCCTGCGGGTTCGCCGGACAGATTCGTGCGGCACACGGCGGCCCAGATGCCTTCGAGCGGGTCATAGGGCGCGCCGGGTCCGTCGCTGCTGCCCGTCATCCGGATGCCCTCTTTCAGCAGCCGGCCCCAGGCGTTGCTGTATTTGCAGCGATCCTGTCCCAGTCTGTCCTCCAGGAACGGAAGATCCGTATGGATGAACATGGGCTGGATGTCTACCATGACCGGGAGTTTCTTGATGCGGGCGATCAGGTCCTCGTTGACCAGCGACAGGTGGATGAGGCGGAATCTGGCGTCCGGCTTCGGATCCTCCGCGTATACGGTCTCGATGGCTTTGACGAACATGTCCGCCGCACGGTCACCGATCACGTGGATGCCGATCTGGATGTTCCGCTGATACGCATCGCGCACCCGTTCCGTCAGTTCTTCCTGCGTGTAGTTCGTGCTGCCGAACGCCGACGCGTCGTCGCTGTACGCTTCGAGCAGCGCCGACGTCCTGCCGCCCAGGTTGCCGTCAATGAACAGTTTATAGAAGCCGTATTTCACCATATCGTCGCCCAGTCCGGTCGTGAACCGGCAGTTTGGCAGATCGTTCAGTCCCAGATAGATGCGGGCGGTCAGCCGCCCGTCGGCGGCCAGTCCCTGATACGCGTCCGGGTATTCGAGCAGGTTCAGATGTTTGCCTTCGATGGCGTGGATGCCGGTCAGGCCCAGGGCGTTCAGATTGCGGATCGCCTGTTCCAGCGCGTTTTTCTTCGCCTCGAGGCTCGCCAGCTTGTCCGGGATCAGCGCTACGATCCGGGCGCCCGCCGCGTCCGACACGACGCCGTTGGGTTCTCCGTCCGCGTCGAAACGAACCGTCCCTTCGACCTCCGGCTTGAAATTCCTGTCGATCCCCGCCATCTGCAGCGCAAGCGAATTGGCGGAGAAGAAATGCATGCAGCTTCTGGCCAGCAGCACGGGATGATCGCTGCAGGCCTCGTCCAGATCCCGGCGGGTGGGCATCTCGTGGGTGTCGGAGAAGAACTCGTTGTCGAATCCGAATCCGTAGATCCATTCTCCTTCCGGCACCGACTTCGCATACTTGCGGATGAAATCCTTCAGTTCCTGCATGGACGTCACGTGGTCGACCATGAGTTTGCTCAGGTTTTCCGCGTAGTAGTACAGGTGCATATGCGTGTCGATAAAGCCGGGCAGCACCGCGGCGCCTTCGAGATCGACGCACTCGTCTGCCATCGACTTCGCCTGTTCGTCGCTGCCGCAGTAAACAAACTTGCCGTCGCGGCAGACAAAGGCGGAGACGGTCTCTCCCTCTTCCCGCATGGTGTACACTTTACCGTTGTAATAGGCGGTCGTCTTCATGGTATGGCCTCCTGACCCTGACTCAGCGCAGACTGTCGACGAACTGTTCCGCGGCCCGCGCGGAGCGGCTGCCTTTGCGCAGCGCGTATGCTTCGGCTTTTTCCGCCAGTTCGCTCTCCGGAAGATCCAGCCCTGCCTTGCGGGCCAGATCCGTAACGATCTGCAGATATAATTGCTTGTTCGGTTTCTGGAAATACACGGTCTCGCCGAAGCGGTCCGACAGGGACATCAGTTCCTGCATCGTGTCGTTGATGTGCACGTCGTCCATGGCTGTCCGGTCGGAGAAGCTCTCCTTGACGATGTGCCGCCGGTTGCTGGTGGCGTAGATCACGGCGTTGTCCGCTTTTACGGACGCTGACCCCTCCAACGCCGCCTTCAGCATGGAGAAATCGCTGTCGTTCTTGTTGAAGGACAGATCGTCGATAAAGATGATGAATTTCAGCGGATTGCCCGCGATGCGCCCCATGACCGAAGACAGGCGCAGCAGCTGGTCCTTGCGCAGTTCGATCAGGCGCAGGCCTTCCGGACGCAGCGCGTTCGCCACGGCCTTGATCGTGGAGGATTTGCCGGTGCCGGCGTCGCCGTACAGCAGCATGTTCGCGGCAGGACGGCCTTCCAGAAGCGCCTTCGTATTGGACAGCACCCTGCCCCGTTCGTATTCATAGCCGATAAAGCTGTCCAGCGTGATCGCGTCCGGGGATTCCACGGGCACGATATTTCCCGCGTCATCCAGGCGCAGCATGCCGGCGCCCGCGAAAATGCCGTAGCCATGCTTTGCCACGTTTGCGAGACGGTCTTCGTATTCCGCCGCGAAATCCACAGGCTCGGAAACAAAGACGGGACGGATATCCTCGTATTCCGGACACAGATCCTCGGGCTTGAGCGCGCTCAGCATCGAGAACAGATAGAGGTCCTTCCTGCAATTCGCTTCTAAGGCCTCTGAGACCGTTTTTCCGGCCGCTTTGGCTTTGATGACGGGATTCTCATCCTCGAAGACTTTTTCCCTCAGAAATCGGCAGAAATCGCCCTCCCAGGGGGTGAGCCCGGAACAGACCTCTCCGAGCAGCGCCAGCTGGTTCAGCGGATCCTCAGCCTCCAGCAGATCGCACAGCGCGGCGAACGGACCCGTTTCGAGCACGCCCCGGAACAGGCTGAGCCCGCGCAGCCTTGCCGCCAGCAGTTTACGTTCTTTTCTTTCCATAACAAAACCTATGAAAGACCCGCGCCGCAAAAACAGCGGCGCGGGTCTGCGCATAAAAACTAATCGACGAACTGATTGACGACAGCGCCTTTGTCCGCGGAGCTCACCTGCGCCGCGTAACGCGCCAGCGCACCCTTGATGCCCTGCTTTTTCTTCAGGGTCATGGATGCCTTGCGCGCGGCGATCTCCTCCTCGGACACCTTCAGTTCGATGTGGTATTCGGGGATATTGATCGAAATGACGTCGCCGTCCTTGATATAGGCGATCAGGCCGCCTCTCGCCGCTTCCGGGGAAACGTGTCCGATGGACGCGCCTCTCGTGGCGCCGGAGAACCGGCCGTCCGTGATGAGAGCGCAGGAAGTGCCTAGGCCCATGCCCACGATGGCAGAGGTCGGGGACAGCATCTCGCGCATGCCCGGACCGCCGGAGGGTCCTTCGTAGCGGATGACCACCACGTCGCCCGCTTCGATCTTGCCGCCGTAGATGGCCGCGATCGCTTCTTCCTCGCTGTCGAAGCACTTGGCGGGACCTTCGTGCACCAGCATCTCGGGGTCGACGGCGGAGCGCTTGACGACACAGCCGTCGGGCGCCAGATTGCCGCGCAGGATCGCGAGGCCGCCGGTCTTGCTGAACGCGTTTTCGGGCTTGCGGATCACCTGCTCGTCGCGGTTGACCGCGTTCTGCAGGTTCTCACCCAGCGTCTTACCCGTGCACGTGATGACGGACGTGTCGAGCAGGCCGAGCGCTTCCAGTTCCTTCAGGACGCCGGGGATGCCGCCCGCTTCGTTCAGATCTTCGATATACGTGCGTCCGGCAGGCGCCAGATGGCAGATGTTCGGCGTCTTTTCCGACAGTTCGTTCGCCATGTCCAGATCGATGGCGATGCCGCATTCGTTGGCGATGGCCGGGATGTGCAGCATGGAATTGGACGAGCAGCCGATGGCCATATCGGCCGTCAGCGCGTTGCGGAACGCCGCAGGGGTCATGATGTCCCGGGGCTTGATGTCCTTTTCCACCAGTTCCATGATCTTCATACCGGCGTGCTTCGCCAGTTCGATGCGCGCGGAATAGACCGCGGGGATCGTTCCGTTGCCGGGCAGACCCATGCCGAGGACTTCCGTCAGGCAGTTCATGGAGTTCGCGGTGTACATGCCGGAGCAGCTGCCGCAGGTCGGGCAGGTGTGCAGGCAGTAATCTTCGAGCTTGTCGTCGTCGATCTTGCCCGCCGTATAGGCACCGACCGCCTCGAACATGCTGGAAAGGCTGGTTTTCCGGCCGTCGATGCGCCCCGCGAGCATGGGCCCGCCGGACACGAAGATGGAGGGGATGTTCAGTCTTGCCGCAGCCATCAGCAGGCCGGGTACGTTCTTGTCGCAGTTAGGCACCATCACGAGGCCGTCGAATCCGTGGGCCAGCGCCATGGCTTCTGTGGAGTCCGCGATCATCTCGCGGGTGATCAGGGAATACTTCATCCCCGTGTGACCCATCGCGATGCCGTCGCAGACCGCGATAGCCGGGAACACGATGGGCGTGCCGCCGGCCATGGCCACGCCGAGTTTGACGGCGTCCACGATCTTGTCGATGTTCATGTGGCCCGGGACGATCTCGTTATAGGAACTGACGATGCCGATGAGCGGTCTCGCCTGCTCTTCCTTCGTCAGGCCCAGCGCGTGGTACAGACTTCTGTGCGGCGCGTTCTGGAAACCGTCTACGATCGTTTCTTTAATCATATTTGTCTTCCTTTACTGTCTTAGTTGTTGACCAATTTGTCCTCGTCGCTCCAGCTGTACATAGCCCGGACTTCCTTACCCACCACTTCGCAGGGATGCTCCGCGGCGAGCTTGCGCAGCGCGTTGAAGTGGACCTGGCCGCCGGCTTCGGACATCTCGAGCAGGAATTCCTTCGCGAAGGAACCGTCCTGGATATCCTTGAGGATCTTCTTCATGTTCTGCTTTACTTCCGGTCCGATGATCACAGGACCTCTGGTGTAGTCGCCGTATTCCGCGGTGTTGGACACGGAGTAGCGCATGCCTTCGAAACCGCTCTGATAGATGAGGTCGACGATGAGCTTCATCTCGTGGATGCATTCGAAATAAGCGTTTCTGGCGTCATAGCCCGCTTCGGTCAGCGTCTCGAAGCCAGCCTGCATCAGCGCGCAGACGCCGCCGCACAGGACGGCCTGTTCGCCGAAGAGGTCGGTCTCGGTCTCGGTGCGGAACGTGGTCTCCAGAGCGCCTGCTCTCGCGCCGCCGATGCCCAGCGCATAAGCCAGAGCGATGTCCAGCGCGTCGCCGGTGGCGTCCTGTTCGACCGCTACGAGCACGGGTACGCCCTTGCCCGCGAGATATTCGCTGCGGACGGTGTGGCCGGGTCCCTTCGGGGCGATCATGATGACGTTGACGTTCTTGGGCGGCTTGATGCAGCCGAAGTGGATATTGAAACCGTGGGCAAACGCGAGGGTCTTGCCTTCGGTGAGGTAAGGCTCGATGCTTTCCTTGTACATCTTCGCCTGCTTTTCGTCGTTGATCAGGATCATGATGAGGTCGGCGTTCTTCGCGGCGTCCGCGGCGGTCATGACGGTGACGCCCTGCGCTTCCGCCTTCGCCCAGCTCTTGCTGCCTTCGTACAGGCCGACGATGACCTTGATGCCGGATTCCATCAGGTTGAGCGCGTGCGCGTGGCCCTGAGAACCGTAACCGATGATCGCGACGGTCTTATCCTTGAGTTTGTCCAGGTTGCAGTCCTGCTGATAGAAAATTCTCTGCATGTTGTCTCTCCTTTTATACAAAGAAATATGTGGTTAACATAATTTATCAACTGTATTATTCCGCAGCGTCGAACAGATTGCCGGCGCAGTCAATACATATTATACCAGAACGGCACATCTCCACAATGCCGAAGGGTTTGATCATATCGAGAAACTGCTCCATGATGGACGGTTCTCCCGACACTTCGACGCAGATGACGTCCGGGTTGAAATCCACGATGCTGGCGTGGTACAGGTCGGCCGCGGTCTTCAGCTCCGCCCTGCTCTCCGGCGTATTGCGCACCTTGACGAGCATGTGTTCCCGTTCGATATTGTTGTCGGTCTTCATCAGTTTGATCTGCTTGACCTCGTGCAGCTTGCCCAGCTGCTTGATCAGGAAGCCCCGCCCGTAATCGTCGCCGTCGAACGTGACGGTGATGCGGGAATACCGGGGGTCTTCGGTCTCGCCTACGCTCAGGGTATCGATGTTGAATCCCTTTCGCATGAACAGGCCGGCGACTCTGGTCAGGACGCCGAAGTTATTTTCCACATAGATCGCTACGACACTTCTCATGGCATCCTCCTACTCTTTCTTCTGGTCTTTTTCGAGGATCAGGTCTTTGACCGTTCCTCCGTTGGGAAGCATGGGAAGCACGAGTTCCCAGGTATCGATCACGGCTTCGACCACGTAGGGCCCGTCCGAGGCCATGCCTTCAGCAAAGGCCGCTTTGAAGCTTTCCAGATCGGTCACCCGCTTCGCCTTGGCACCCATGCCTTCCGCCACCATGCAGAAATCCGTCTTCCGGTCCGGAAGCGTGGCGGAATACCGGCTGCCGCAGTAGACAGCCTGCAGCTGCCGCACCATGCCCAGGGAGTGGTTGTTCAGCAGGACGATGACGACGGGGACCCGGTACGTGACCGCCGTAGCCAGCTCGATCAGGTTCATGGAGAAGCTGCCGTCCCCGGTGATCATGACCGTCTTCTCGCCCGTCGCAAGGCTGGCGCCGATCGCGGCCCCCAGGCCGTAGCCCATGGCGCCCAGACCGCCGGAAGACAGGAACTTGCGGTTCTTCTCGAATTCCAGGAACTGTCCGGCCCACATCTGATGCTGGCCCACGTCCGTCGTGACGATGGTATCGTCCGTTTTGCCTTCGTTGATCGCGTCGAAGATCTTGATCGTCGTGAACGGGTCTTCCGCGATGGTCTCATAATGATCGCGCAGCGATCTCGCTTCCTCGCGCAGTTCCTCCACGCGTTCCATCCATCCCGGATGCTGCGCTTCGTCCACGTTCTCCAGGATCCTGCTGACCGCGTCGGTGATATCGCCGATCAGACCCACGTTGACGTTGATATTCTTATTGATCTCGGAAAAATCCGGGTCGATCTGGATGATCTTCTTTCCCGCCACATAGGCTTTCTGATTGCCCGTAGCCCGGTCCGAGAATCGCACGCCGATCCCGATGATCAGGTCGGCTTCCCAGTTCGCTTTTGTGGAAGCGTAGCGGCCGTGCATGCCCTGCATGCCGAGAAAACGCTCTTCTTTGCTGGGGATGCAGGAGATGCCCATGAACGTGCAGCCGATGCAGGCGTCGATCTTATCCGCCAGCGCCAGGATCAGTTCTCCCATGTTCCGGCTTTCCGCGCCGCCGCCGACGTAAATATAGGGACGTTTCGATTGATTGATCAGTTCGACAGCTTTCTTGACGTCTTTTTCCCGGGCCTGTTCCTCCGGGTACGGTTCTGCTTCGTGGCCCTTCTGGAAGAACGTCTCCGCCGCCTGCACGTCGCTGGGAATGTCCACGAGCACCGGGCCTGGCCGTCCGGATTTCGCGATGCGGAACGCTTCGCGTATGGTATCGGCCAGCTTCGTTACGTCGGTGACGTAGAAGTTATGCTTCGTGATGGGCATCGTGATGCCGATGGTGTTGATCTCCTGGAACGAGTCCTTGCCGATGAAATACGTCGGCACGTTGCCCGTGATGGCGACGACGGGCACGGAGTCCATCATGGCCGCCGCGAGGCCTGTCGTCAGGTTCGTGGCGCCGGGACCGGACGTCGCGAGAACGACGCCGACTTTGCCGGTCGCTCTGGCGTAGCCGTCCGCCGCGTGCGCAGCGCCCTGCTCGTGGGCTGTCAGCACGTGCGTGATACGGTCCGCGTTTTGATACAACTGATCGTAGATCTGGAGCACCTGTCCGCCGGGATAGCCGAAGATGTGGGTCACGCCCTGTTCGATGAGCGTCTCTATGATGATCTGTGAGCCTTTCAATTTCTGAGTGTTCATAAATTAAGCCTGAATGGAGAGAGTATAAAAAAACTTCAACAATTTGACATTTGTTGAATTTACACAAATATTAACACCGTCATTTTGTGGTGTCAAGCAAACGCTCTTTTTCCGCTTTCGTCATTTTTTTGACAGCGGCTTCCCTGCTCAGCGCGCGTCCGTACTCGTACGGACCCTCCGTGTAGACAAGCTGACAGGGTCTGCGGCTGCGGGTGTATTTCGCGCCGACGCCGTAGTTGTGCTGCTTGAGCCTGGCCTCGGGGTCCGCGGAGATGCCGCAGTACAGGGAACCGTCGCTGCAGCGCAGCAGATAGACGTAGCGCTGGCTGTAGACGCGCTTCTTCAGCGCGCGTTCCTCGCTATTCATCGCCGTTCTCCCGCTCTTCCGCTTCCTTCTTCGCTTTTTCTTTCTTGCGGTTCTGGATGTAATAATACAGGATGCCCGCGAAGCAGACCGCTTCGATCGCAAATGCGAAAAATGCCTTCATCAAAAGCCTCCCTATACGTCGAATTCTATGATATTGGCGCCGAGAGCGCGATAATACTTCTCCCAGCGGTCAAAACCGTACGCGATGTTTTCCGGTCTGTGGCTGTCGCTGGACAGCACGAAAGAAGCGCCGCGGTCGATGAGATAGCGGGCGATGTCCGGATGCGGATACGGAACGCTGCGGTAGTTCTTCGCGATGGCGCCCATATTGATCTCGAACGGCCTGCCGGTCTTCAGCAGGCGGTCCGCCGCTTTCTGCCAGGCCGCGACATAGCGCGGATGCTGAGGATCGAAGGGACAGCTGTCCTTTTCAGCGTATTTCGCGCAGAGGTCGAAATGCCCGATGATGTCGCAGTCCGTGCGCTCCACGACTTCGCTCTCCAGCTGCCAGTAGGATTCCAGCAGCGCGTAGACGTCGCCGCCGAAACCGATCTCTGCGGCGTTCCGCAGGCAGTCTTCCGGATAGTCGATCACGAGGATGCGGCCTTCCGGATCCTTTGCGTAATGCACGGAACCGATCTTGTAATCGTAGCCGGTCTCTTTTTCCTCAGAGAGCGCGTCCATCTCCAGGCCCAGCTTCAGATCGATACGGCCGGCGAATTCCTCCTGCAGCGCGCGTATCGTCCGCACGTACTCCTCCCGTTTCTCCAGGGGGATGCAGACGTCCAGGTCGTACGGCGCGTAGCCGTGATCCGACAGCCCGTAGCGGGTCAGCCCTTTGCTGACCGCGGCTTCCACCATGACGCGGGGGCTGGCGATACCGTCGGAATAATTCGAATGGGAATGAAAATCAGAACGTATCATAAGTCACCTACAACGCAGCGATCAGGGAAACGACGATGGCGCCGAGCGCGATCACGGTGATCACCCACAGGACGAGCCACATCCAGCTGACCTGTCTCTTGCGCACCTCCGGCAGATCGACGACGGCCATCTTTTTAAACTTCCGGCTTACCTTCAGCGGCACGTCCTGGCCTTCGCGGAACACAGCCGTTCCGCTGCCGGCTGTCAGCTTCATGACCGAAGGGATGACGTAGTCCTTCAGCAGGACCATCTCGCCGTCTTCCCTCTCGTACGCCAGATCGACGAGGTAATCGCAGGGAATGTCCCGGGTGTCCAACTTGCCGTTCGTCGGGACTATCAGTCTGGCGCGGTCCCGCCGCATGGCTTTCTTCAGCGCAGCGACCGTACCGCGGGTGCTGACGCCGCCGCTGCCCAAATGCATCAGCATGACGGTGACTGTGTCGTACAGATTGTAGATCGCCAAAGCTTCCAATATGACCAATACTATGAGCAGGGCCTTGTCACTCATAAACGTTTCTCCTTCTTCAGCAGATACCGGATGAACCGGCAGGCTGTGTCTTCCCCCTCCATGCTGAGCACGGTCAGCATCTGCGTGATCAGCTTTTCCGTTTCGGGATGCATAAAGACGTGGGGGCGCATCTTTTCCTGATAAGCCAGCGGATCTTTCTGCGTGTACGCGTCCCCTTTATAGACCTTGCAGGCCGCAACGCGGTCACAGAACATTTCAGCCACGTATTCCAACGGCATCTCCACCGCCTGGAAACGGTCGGACAGGCCCATGCGGGTCCCGCCGTTCTTCACAAAGTCCCGCTGCTCCTGGCTCGGATAATCGATCCAGTATTCGAAATGGTGGCGGTTGCGTCCCTTGTGATGCATCCAGGACCTGCTGCAGCCCGTCTGCTGCCTTTCCTGGTCGTTCGGGCTGCGAAAGCCCTGATAATAGCGGCAGCCCGGGAGAAACTCCTGAGGACTGTATTTCGACAGGTCGTGCGTCAGACCCTGCCGGTACAGGCCGATCTTGAAGCACAGCCTGCGGACTTCCCGCCTGTGTCTTGTTATGGTCTTGAAATGATCCCGGATATGCATACCTTAAATGAATCGGCCTATTGATCGCCCGCGATCGCTTCGGCCATCTCGATAGCTTCTTCGATGTGATTACAGAAGAATTCGCGGCCCACTTTTTCGACGAAGCCGCTGTGCTCCATGACCTTCATGGGCTGCGGGTTGACGTGCGAGAAAATGATCTGCGCGCCCTGCGCCTTGCAGCGGTCGTAGAGTTTTTCCAGCGAAGAGAGCGCCGTGGAGTCCAGCGCGGTCACGCTGCGCATGCGCAGCACCAGCGCCTTGGTCGTCTTTCTCGCGGTGATCGCGGACAGTTTTTCCACGCTGCCGAAGAACAGAGGTCCTTCGATCTCGTAGATGCTCACTTCGGGCAGGATGTGGCGCAGACCGGACTCTTCGTCCTCCGGCGCGTCTTCCCACTGGCGGATGTCCGTCTCCTCGCTCATGCGCTTCATGAACAGCAGGCAGGCCAGGCCAAGGCCGACGCCGATCGCTACGACCAGGTCGAACACGACCGTCAGGATGAACGTGATCACCAGCACGATGATGTCGCTCTTCGGAGCCGTCTTGACGAGGTTCACGAAGGGTCTCCACTGGCACATGTTATAGGCGACGACGAACAGCACGGCCGCGATGACAGGCATGGGAATATAGCTCGCGAACGGCATCAGGAGCAGCAGCACGAGAAGCAGCACGACGGAGTGCACCATGCCTGCGACGGGCGTCTTGCCGCCGTTGTTGATGTTCGCCGCGGTTCTGGCGATGGCGCCCGTAGCCGGGATGCCGCCGAACAGCGCGGAACCGATATTGCCGATGCCCTGCGCGATGAGCTCGGTGTCCGGGCGGTGCTTGTCGCCGGTCATGCCGTCCGCGACGACGCAGGAAAGCAGCGATTCGATAGCCGCCAGGATCGCGATCGTGATCGCGTTGGGGAACATGGAGCGGATCAGGGAGAAGCTGACGGGATGCAGATGCAGTGTCGGCAGCTTGCTGCTGACCGTGTACAGATCCCCGATGGTATTGACGGGCAGGTGCGCAAATTTAACGATCAGGGACCCCACCAGGACCGCGATGAGCGAAGCGGGGATCTTCGCGGACACTTTCGGCCACAGGATGAGGATCGCGAGGCTGAGCGCTCCAATGGCCAGCGCCCAGGGATTGAGCGTCCCGAAATTCTTCGCCACCGCTTCGACCTTTTCCACGGTCTCGATCGTCACGGTGCCGGCCGGATACGCCAGACCGAAGAAATCTTTGAGCTGGCCGATGAGGATCGTGACCGCGATGCCCGCGGTGAATCCGATGGTGATGGTGCCGGGGATGAAGCGGATCAGTTTGCCGAGGCGCAGCACGCCCATGACGATCAGCAGGATGCCGGCCATGACCGTTGCCACCATCAGGCCCTGCAGCCCGGAATTGGCGACGATGCCCGCGACAATGGTCGCGAACGCTGCGGTCGGTCCCGCGATCTGCACTTTGCTGCCGCCGAACGCGGAGATCAGGAAGCCGGCGATGATGGCGGTGTACAGGCCCTCTTCCGGGCCGACGCCGGACGCCAGCGCCAGCGCAATGGAGAGCGGCAGCGCGATGACCGCTACGATGATGCCCGAGACGATGTCCGAAGACAGATCCTTGGCGGAATAGTTTTTCAGGCTCGTCCAGAGCATGGGTTTGATGGGTTCCATGGAAATAAAAAGACCTTCTCTTTCTTATAATTCAGACAAACATAAATTATATCAAAAAGAAGGTCAAAATTCTATGATTTTCTGCGAGAACTACAGAATGCCCTGCCCGATCATCTGCGCGAGGGAATACAGCGCGTCGGATGCGGTCAGACGGTTTTCCTCCAGTACGTCGTACAGACCGTCCTCGGAAAGGACGCCCCGCTTCAGATCCTCCGGCAGCTTGCCTGCTTCATCCGCTTCGAAATCCTTCCTCCAATCGGACGCGTAATATGCTTCAAGTTCCAGGATCGTATCCTGGATCATGGTATAGTCGTCGAGCGCCTTGCGGAAGCGCTCCAGCACCTCCTTTGCGGCATCCAGATTCTCTTCCATCTGCATGATGCGTTTGATCTGTTTCGTCTGTCTCATGGTCCGTTCTCCTTCCGTTTTCAGGAACAGGTTATCGATAGGAATGCAGGCCCGCCAGAAGCGTGTTTACCCCCACGTAGGTAAATATCACGGCCGCGAACCCCAAGGCCGCGAAAATCGCCGATTTTCGGCCTCTGAGGCCCTTGTTGAGGCGCAGGTGGAGGTAGATGGCGTAAATGATCCACGTGATGAGCGACCAGGTCTCCTTCGGATCCCAGTTCCAGTACGTGCCCCAGGCCCTCTTCGCCCAGATGGACCCTGTAACGATGCAGAGCGTCAGGAACAGGAAGCCGAGAGAAACCGCCCGGTACGTGATCGTATCCAGCATCTGTTCATCCGGGAAATGCATGCGGGCAAACGCGCTGCTCTGCAGTTTCTCCCGGAACAGGAACACCATCGCGACGCCGAAAGCGACGCCGAAAGAACCGTAGGCGATGATGGCCGTGCAGACGTGGAACGCCAGCCAGTTGCTCTGCAGCGCCGGCATCAGGGCATGGATGTCCTTGCTCTGCATGGCCGCATAGCCGATCACCAGGAAGATGACGGGCGCCACGAAACAGCCGAGCGCGTTGAAATCGTACTTCTTCACGAAGATCAGGAAGCACAGCGCGATGCCCCAGGCAAACGCCATGGCGAATTCATATTGATTCGTCAGAGGCAGCCGTCCCGCGTTGACGCCGCGCACGGCGATGCAGAACGTATGCGCGATGAAGCCTGCGATCATAAGACGGTAGGCAAACACGCCTGCTTTTTCCTTTTTCGCCGCGACGAACACGAAATAGAAGGCCGTCGCGATCAGATAGACCGCGAGCACCGCAGGAAACGCGGCTGATTCGATCTTATTCAGCAATGGATCCGTCGTCATGTCCGCCCTCCTCTCCGTAAACCGGGCGCCAGTAAAATGCCAGGAAGATGCCGGCCAGCATGATCAGGGCCGCGATGCCGACCATCCGCTCCGTCGGGTCTCGGCGGATAACGATCAGCGTATACTCCGTCGGATCACGGAACACGAAACCATATTCGTTGATCCGCACGGCGGTATTCATCGCCGCAAAGTCCATGCCCTTGATCTCGCCGTTGTAGTAGACCGTGAACAGGCTGCGCGGCTCGTTCAACAGCGGCGTCCTGCTGTAGTAGCTGCCGGTCTCATTGACAGCGAAATCCGGATAAAATTTGTTGAACAGGATCTGCAGCGCAGGTCTGTCGTCGGGGCACGTCGTCTCGCCGACGCACACGATGTCGCTCCTCTGCAGGCTGCCATCCTTGTAGATATCGATCGTATTGGCCCAGCCGGTGCTGTCCTGGAAAAAGCCGTAGCCGAACGCGTTCATCGGGTGGTTGACGCTCGCCGAACCGGAGGCCTCCTGCCCAGAGCCGTCTGTGACCGTCAGATCCGCCACGTACTGCTCCACGGTGAAATCGTCCCGCATCTGCACTTCGAAATCGTCGATGCGTACCCACAGACCGGTCTGTTCCACCGGCTGCATGCTGCCGGGTATGCCATAGATCGAATACTCTTCGCTGAGAAAGTCTCCTGCCGCGAAGCCGATGACGACGAGCAGCATGCCCAGATGGCACAGCCACGTACCGAACGCGCCGGCGCGCCTCGCTTTTGCCTGCCTGTAATTGGCGAGAGCTGCGGGCAGGCGTTTTACGCTGCACAGAAAGAGGTTCAGGCAGAGCACGGCTGCAATGCTCCTCATCCACCAGCTGCTGAAATAGGCCTTGGGGGAACTCACGAGGCTGCCCGCGACGCAGAATCCTATGATCACGAGCAGCAGGATCATGCTGAACCGCATGCTGATGAAAAACCGGAGCGCCCTGTTTGCAGTTGTCGGTCGTTGTTCGTTCATAAAGAAAGGCCGGGCATCTGCCCGGCCTGCAGGATCTGTTTAGAAATACGAGAGCGCTTGTCTGGCCAGGTCTTCCGCCTTGTCGAGGCACTCCCTGGACAGCGTGGAATTGTGCGCGCCTTCACTGTTTTCCACGAACACGAAGTCCCAGTAGAACTGCGCTTCGCGGTCGAGCTGTCTCACCTTCGCCAGCGTCGCTTCATCCATGCTTCCGTCCTGGACGGCTTTCGCCAGTTTCTGATTGATCTCGACCAGCAGAGCGGAGATCTCGCCCTCCCTGCCGGTGATCTCGTCCTGGATCGCCTTTACCTGGCTCTTGAGATCCGCGTGGCACAGACTGCACTGGTTCGCCAGGAGCTCTGCGTTCTTCAGCGGGCTGATGAGTTCGTGATCCGCGTAGGGAACCGCCGTTTCGTCGTCATACGCGAAACTCATATGGCAGTCCGCGCAGGTATACATACCCACGTGCTGGCTGCCTTCCCCGTAATACGTTTCGAATTCCGGGTGCTGCACCTTGATCATGCCCACGCCGGTATTTTCGTTCGTATAGTCGACAAAGCCCATCTCGTTATAATAGGCCAGGATCGCATCCGGGGCGATGCCGGACAGGTCGCTGTAGGGAACGTCCGTCGCCTTATCCGCCGGGCGGAAATAGTACTCGATGTGGCACTGCGCGCAGGCGACGTCGCTGGCGTTCACCTCGCCGGAAGCGATCTCGTCGCTCATGGCGCGGTCCATGTAATCGTGCACGATGTGGATGGTGCCCGGTTCGTTCGCGTGGCAGCTATAGCAGCTGATGGGCTCTTCCATCTGCGCGTAGACTTCCTCGAAGTCCATGCTGTAGGCGTCTGTCCCCATGGCGTTCACCATCGCGGAAAAATCCGGCGTCTTGCAGGTGATGCAGTTGGCGAGTTTATGAGGACGCGTCGTCTCGCCGATGTCGTCCAGCGTATAATTATGTCCGATGGCTTCGGTATAGTCGAAAGCGAACCCCATGCCCTGGTACAGGATCTGGATATCCGGGTTCGTTTCGGTATATTTGATCCGGCCGGCGGGATCTCCCATGTTATCCGCGTTTTTCATGTAAGTCCCGTACTCGTTCGGATAATAGGAAGCCCATTCCGCCGCGGTGACCACGCCGTTCGCCCGGGAAGGCGTCACGTCCGGCACTTCCGGAACGGGGATCTCCGCGATGGAAGTCACCGTATTGGCTTCGACCAGTTTCTGATGCTGAAACTGGAGGCTGTCGCTCGCGATGCTTCCGATGAAGAGCGCCAGCAGCGCCAGTCCCAGAACAGGCCACAGCCATTTATTCTCTGACTTCGGTTTCATGATCGTTCTCCAACCTTAAAAAATGAATTACTACAGCCAGTATACCCGATTGATTCTGTATTGACAAGTTAAAAGGAGACTGCCGGAACAGTCCCCTTTCTGTATGCTATTATTTCATTACGTTGGCGCCGCCGGTCTCCGCCAAATTGGCGTTTATGTTCTTCCGGTAAGACGGATCGTTCTCGTAACGTTCCACCATGCGCTGGAAATCCAGGGTTTTCATCGTCGCTTCGACCGCGTTGCTGAACGCGCTCTTGTCGATCGGCAGGCTGAGATTCTTCGCGTCCTTGGCATCCGTGTCTTCCATGGCCTGCTTGAAGCTCTTTTTGCCCATGATCGCCGTAGCATATGCTGCGAGCTGTGCCTGGTTCACCTGAGCGTCCGGGCCCTGAGTCTGCATAACCTGCGTGACAGCGATCAGCTGCGCCACAGCCGCCCTGGAACCGCTTTTGCGCTTTCTACTGCCTGATCATATAATTATTTGTACGTCATCTCTTATTTCCTTATACTTTGTCCAACAAATGTCCAACGAGAAACCGATAAATATATTTAATCCTCAATAGCTATTTTTGACCCTTTGTATTCCAGACATAGCATCGTGATGTCGTCGAACTGCTCCGCGTCTTTGACAAACGCGCTCACGGCTTGTCTTACGCCGTGCAGGATCTCTTCCGGCGCCGCGCCGGCATTTTCGTTCAGCGCGTCCAGCATGCGGTCCAGACCGAACTGGTTGCGCATCGGATCCATGGCTTCCGCCACGCCGTCCGTGTACACGAAGAGCTTTGTGCCCGGTTCGAGATACAGTTCCGTCGCCCGGTACGTTTCGTCCTCGAAACCGCCCAGTACAAACCCGTGCTTGTCTTTGTACAGTTCGAACTTGCCGTCCGGCTTCTTGAAGACCGGATACTCGTGTCCTGCGTTTGCCATGGTCAGCTTTCCCGTAGAGATCTCCAGGATACCGACCCAGGCTGTGACGAACATCTCCATCTGGTTGTCCTTGCACAGCGCCTGGTTCGTCTTGTTCAGGATCTCCGGCGCCGACTGTCCCAGCATGCCGCAGCTCTGCAGGATCACCTTCGTCACCATCATAAACAGCGAGGCGGGGATGCCCTTGCCGGACACGTCCGCCATCACGAGGCACAGGTGGTCGTCGTCGATCAGGAAGAAGTCGTAGAAGTCTCCTCCCACCAGCTTGGCGGGCTCCATCGTGGCGAAGAGATCGAACTCGCTGTGTTCCGGGAAAGGCGGAAATACGTGGGGCAGCATAGCTGCCTGGATCTTAGAGGCCATGCTCAGTTCAGAGACGACCCTTTCCTTTTCCGCAGTCGCATCAGTCAGATCGTCCACGTACGTATCGATATCGCGCTCCATCTCCGCCATGACGAGGCTGAGATTCTCGATCTCATCGCCGGTGCGGATGTTCAGGCGCGCAAAATGGTCCGTATTTGCTTTTCCTTCCCGCTTGTCGCTCACGTAGCTGCGGGCGGCCTCCGTGATCTGGCTGATCGGTTTGACGACTTCCTTGCGGATCCGGTGCACGAACAGCGTCCCCGCGATCAGGATGACGATCAGCACCATGAGCGTAAAGAATAACGCAAAGCCGCGTACGCCCTTCAGCACGGTCCCGACTCTCATCATGACGAACAGGCAGCCGTCCGTATGATCGGTTTCGTTGATATACTCCCCGCTGACGCATACGAGGCCACGATCCGGCAGGAAGAAGAACGTGCGCGGAAATTCCGTCCCTTTTCCGAGACGCAGGAACAGCTTCTGCACAAAACCGGGAATTTTTACCGTTTTTCCGGCCGGATACATGTGTCCTTCTCTGGGATCTGTATCCGCCACAAAAACGATGACCCCATCCTCGGGAACGGGTACGGCGAAGAAGAAATCGGACATGTTCTCCGTGCGGCTGTTCTTCAGGATGAGGTGCATCTGCTCATAACCCGCGTCGTCCGTGACCCGGTCGAAAGCCGCATAGTAACTCTCTTCGTCTGCCTGATTCTCTGCGTTCTGTTTATAGATCTCCAGAACGTCCCGGGCGTACGCTTCGGGCTGGCTCATCATCCGGATGGAACCGACGATATGGCTGGAGATCTCAGCGGACTCGTCCATGGAATCCTGTGCGAGGCCGTACAGGTACATGCCGAATCCCAGGGCGAAACAGATCAGTCCCAAAAGGACGGAATAGAAGGCGATCGAACGGAATACGCGCATTTCCAGCGAATAATGATCCCGTTCGCTCTTGGTCATTTCACGGAAACTTTTTACAGGCATGCGTCCTCCGTTTCCGCCAGTTTCTTTTCTATTGTCAGTATATTCTTGCCGTTCTCATAGGAATAACTGACGCCATCCATCGTTTCTTTTACAAGGAGTATGCCCAGACCGCCCTCCCGGGAGAACAGTCCGTCCGCGGTGATATCCGCGTCTTCTTTAGCCAGCGGGTCGAACGGCTTGCCGCCGTCCAGGAACTGGATGATGACCCGCAGAGGATCTTGCCGCACTTCGCAGCGGACTTCCGCGGGACCGACGGAAGGATCGTACGCATAGCTGGAAATATTCACAAAGATCTCTTCGACCGCCAGGCGGATCTGCATCAGCGTCTTCTTGCTGCATCCGTAGTGATAGAGGCGTTTGAAGACAAATCCGACGACTTCGTCAAGATTTTCGACGACAGCGTTGACAGTAAGGTTTTCCATAAGAGCCTCTCCTTAAACGAACTTAAACAGCCTGGTGAAACCGGTGACTTCCAGAACTTCCATGATGGCCTTGTCCACGTTCTTGGCGGACAGGGTGCCGCTCTTGCGGCGCAGTTCCATGTAAACGCGCTTGAACGCGCGCAGACCGGCGCTGGACACGTATTCCAGTTTCTCCATGTCTAGAAGCAGATTGTCGAACTTGCCGGCAACGTCCATCAGGACTTCTTCCACTTCCGCCGCGTTCGTGGCGTCGATGTAGCCGTCCATTTTCAGTTCGGCGTCATTCCCCCTTTTGATCAGGTCCATTTTCATGCTCATCGCTATCCCCCTCCTTCATCATCCAGAAATCGCCGCTCGCGGCTTCTTCCATTCTTTCCTTTTCCATTTCGCGAAGCCGCTGCTCTTCTGCTTTCCGGGCTTCTCTCTTCTTGCGCTTCTCTTCTTTCTTCGCCTGTTTCGCGGCCTTTTTTTCTTCCTTGACAGCCTTCTTTGCCTTATCGCTCTCGCCCTCCGGCGTATCCGGCGCTGCTTTGCCGGTCACGACGATATCCACAGGCAGATCCTTATCAAATGCTTTGAGCGCCCTCCTGATCGAGATTACGCCTGTGAGCGTGCGAGGCGCCGTCCGTAACGCCGCCGGAAAGGTAAAAACTCGCCTTTCTGCGGAACAGCCAGACGGCTGTCCTCCAGCATGAGAGTACGGTAAAGACCAGGCCCAGCATGATCAGGGCCATCGTGGTCTGTAATGCGATTGTGGGCTGCGTGAACGAGCTCATGTTATCCTCTGTATTCCAGGCAGAGCATGGTGAGGTCGTCGAACTGCTCCGCGTCCTGCACGAACGCCTCGACGGCTTCGTTCATCGCCTTCAGCGTCTGCTCCGGAGACGCGTCCGGATTGCCGTTCAGCGTATCGACCATGCGTTCCATGCCGAACATATTTTTGGGGCCGCCTTTCGTCTTCGCTTCCGGCAGGCCGTCTGTGTACAGGAACAGTTTGGAGCCGGGCTGCAGCTGCAGTTCGTAATCTTCGTAGATTTCGTCCTCCAGCCCGCCGACGACAAAGTCGTGTCGATCCTTGACGACCTCATAGTCCTTGCCGGGCAGCTTGACGATGGGATATTCGTGTCCGGCGTTGGAAGCGGTCAGTTTGCCGGTGGAAAGCTCCAGCACGCCGATCCAGACCGTGACGAACATATCCGCCGGGTTGTTGGCGCAGATCATCTCGTTCGTCTTTCTGAGGATCTCCGCCGGGGACATGATCTGCGTCGCGAAGTTCTGCAGCGTGATCTTGCTGATCGTCATGAACAGCGCGGCGGCGATCCCCTTGCCGGAGACGTCCGCGATGACGAGGCCCAGGTGGTCGTCGTCAATGAAGAAATAATCGTAAAAGTCTCCGCCGACTTCTTTCGCGGGATCCATGGAAGCGTAGATGTCGATCTCTTTGCGTTCCGGGAACGGCGGGAAGATATTCGGCAGCATGGCCGCCTGGATGCGCTGTGCCAGCGAGAGCTCCGCCCCGACGCGCTCCTTCTCCGCTGTGATCGTCTGGATATCCTCGATATATTCGTTCATGCGCTGCGTCATGGATCCGAAGGATTCCGCCAGCTGCTGCGTTTCGTCGCCTGTCGAGAGGTCCCAGGTGAAGTCCAGCGTATCGCCTTCGATAGCTTTCACCTTCTCCGTCAGGACCTGGATCGGATGCACGATGTCCTTGGAAAGCCGGATGGAGATCCAGATCGCCATCGCGACAGCGACGCCGAACAGGCCGAGCAGCATCCAGGTCGCGTTTTCGATCTGTCTGCGGTTTTCGTCCATGGACTCGTCCGTCATGGATTCCATATTGCTCAGAAGCCGCTTTGTCGGCGCTTCGACCTCCTCCTGCGGCAGCACGACGAACAGAGACCAGCCGACGGTCTTCATGGGCGCAAAGGCGACGTAACTGGGTACGCCGTCGATGTTGATCAGGTTGACGCCCTTGAACCCGATCGACGCGTTCATGGCGACCTGCGCTAACGCGCGGTCTTCGGATCTGCGCAGATCCGCGGCATCCGTCACTGCGGCCAGGGTGCCTTTCTTCGCCGTGGAGAACAAGATCTGTCCGTCCCTGTTCATGATGCAGGCGAACCCGGTCGTGCCGACGTCGATGCCTTCGACCAGTTCCTCCATGTTCTCGAGATACATGCCGGCGCCGGCGACAGCCATCAGTTTGCCATCTTTAAAAACAGGCGCTCCGCACATGATGCCCAGACGCGGCGTATGCGCGTCCTTCGTGACCGGCGTGAAATACGGGCGTTTCAGGACCGCCGCGCCGCGGTACCAGGGACGTTCTTTTGCTTCGAGCGGCATCAGATCGCCGTTTTCGTCATACTTTTCCGCAGGGATATAGTCTGCCTGCACCATAAATCCCGATTCCGTGGCGACGTAGATCGAGACCATGATATCCTGGTTCGCATTGATCGCCATCAGCGTGTCCTGCACGTTGCCGATCAGGGCGAGTTCCTTTTGGATCGCAGGGTCTTCCGGATCGGTCTTCGCGGAATACAGCACCTGTATGGTCAGTTCCCCTTCTTTCGACGCGTCGGGGAGCGCTACGGGGCGGGGAGCATAGTCCTCCGGGTGATTATAGATCTGCTCCGCTACGCGCGCGGCGGTGCAGACGCAGTTTTCGAATTCCGAGAAGATGCCGTCCGCTATCGTCGCTTTTTCGACTGCCTTATCCTGCATCAGGCGCATCGTTTCTTCGGACATGTAATCCGAGGAGAGCCGTCCGATCGTCCGGTTCAGTTCGCGGTTGGATTCCGTCTGCATCCGGTCGATGCCCTTCATCGTGAACATAAAGATCAGCACGGCCAGCAGCAGCATGATGCTGACGACCGCGAGCATCGCGTACAGGATCTTTTTTCCCAGAGATTGATTCTTGATCACTTTATCTTTGAACACGACTGTTCACCAATAGTTGCCGACTATTCTGAAAAATGGATATCTAATATTTTATTATACAACGCTCATTTCTAAAAGTAAAAACCGGGGCGCGAACGTCCCGGTTTTTATGCTTTCAATTTTACTGTTCGTCCTTGATCGCTGCCTGCGCGGCCGCCAGTCTGGCGATGGGCACGCGGAACGGGCTGCAGGAGACGTAGTCGAGGCCGACCTTGTGGAAGAATTCCACACTGGAGGGGTCACCGCCGTGCTCGCCGCAGACGCCCAGGTGCAGGTCCGGTCTGGTGGCGCGGCCCAGCTTGCAGGCCATGTCGACCAGCTTGCCTACGCCGACCTGATCGACCTTCGCGAACGGGTCGTTCTCATAGATCTTCTTGTCGTAGTAAGCGCCCAGGAACTTGCCGGCGTCGTCTCTGGAGAAGCCGAACGTCATCTGGGTGAGGTCGTTCGTGCCGAAGGAGAAGAACTCGGCTTCGGTCGCGATCTGATCCGCGGTCAGAGCGGCTCTGGGGATCTCGATCATGGTGCCCACCAGGTACTTCATATCCATGCCGGAGGCTGCGATGAGTTCATCCGCGACCTTTACAACGATGTCCTTGACGTACTTGAGTTCCTTGACTTCTCCTACGAGCGGAATCATGATCTCAGGCACCATGGTCCATTCGGGATGTCTCGCCTGAACGGCCAGCGCCGCCTTGATGACCGCTCTGGTCTGCATTTCCGCGATCTCGGGATAGGTGACCGCCAGACGGCAGCCTCTGTGACCCATCATCGGGTTGAATTCGTGCAGGCCGGAGATGATGTTCTTGATGGTCTCGACGGACTTGCCCTGCGCCTTAGCCAGCGCTTCGATGTCTTCCTCTTCCTTGGGAACGAATTCGTGGAGAGGAGGATCCAGGAACCGGATCGTGACAGGATAGCCCTGCATCGCCTCGTAGATGCCTTCGAAGTCGCTCTGCTGCATCGGTTCGATCTTCGCCAGCGCGGCGATTCTTTCCTCGACGGTGTCGGAGCAGATCATCTCGCGGAACGCGGCGATCCTGTCTTCTTCGAAGAACATGTGCTCGGTTCTGGTCAGGCCGATGCCCTGCGCGCCCAGTTCGACTGCCTTGGCGGCGTCCTTCGGGGTATCCGCGTTCGTTCTGACCTTCAGTCTTCTGTATTTGTCAGCCCAGCCCATGATGCGGCCGAATTCGCCGGCGATCTGCGCGTCGACCGTGGGGATGACGCCCTCGTAGATGTTGCCGGTCGTGCCGTCGATGGAGATCTGGTCGCCTTCGTGGAACGTCTTGCCGCCCAGTTCGAACTTCTTGTTCGCTTCGTCCATCTTGATGTCGCCGCAGCCGGATACGCAGCATTCGCCCATGCCTCTGGCGACGACTGCCGCGTGGGAGGTCATGCCGCCGCGGACGGTCAGGATGCCCTGCGCGGCCTTCATGCCTTCGATGTCTTCGGGAGAAGTTTCCAGTCTGACGAGGATGACCTTCTTGCCCTTGTCCGCCCATGCCTTGGCGTCGTCAGCGGTGAAGACGACCTGGCCGCAGGCAGCGCCCGGGGATGCGCCCAGACCCTTGCCCAGCGGGGTCGCGGCCTTCAGCGCGTTCACGTCGAACGTCGGATGCAGCAGCGTGTCGAGGTTTCTGGGATCGATCATGGCGACAGCCTGCTTTTCGTCGATCATGCCTTCGTCCACGAGATCGCATGCGATCTTCAGAGCAGCCTGAGCCGTTCTCTTGCCGTTTCTGCACTGCAGCATGTACAGTTTGCGGTTCTCGACCGTGAACTCCATGTCCTGCATGTCTCTGTAGTGATCTTCCAGGATGCCGCAGACCTTGACGAAGTCGTTATAGGCTTCGGGGAACTTCTCTGCCATCTGCGCGATGGGCATCGGGGTGCGGACGCCGGCTACAACGTCTTCGCCCTGGGCGTTCACGAGGAACTCGCCCATCAGCTTCTTTTCGCCGGTGGCCGGGTCACGGGTGAAAGCAACGCCCGTGCCGGAATCGTCGCCCATGTTGCCGAAGACCATCGGCATGACGTTGACGGCGGTGCCCCAGCTGTAGGGGATGTCGTTGTCTCTTCTGTAGACGTTGGCTCTGGGGTTGTCCCAGCTGCGGAAGACCGCTTCGATCGCGGCGAACAGCTGTTCCTTCGGATCGTCGGGGAAGTCCGCGCCGATCTTGCTCTTATACTCGTCCTTGAACTGGTTCGCGAGCACTTCCAGGTCCTCGGCGGTGAGTTCCACGTCGTAGGTGATGCCCTTTTCAGCCTTCATCTTGTCGATGAGTTCCTCGAAGTACTTCTTGCCCACTTCCATGACGACGTCGGAGAACATCTGGATGAAGCGGCG
>JAFPXN010000154.1 GCA_017412505.1 Bacillota bacterium
GATGTGGCGGTCATCGACGAATGCCAGATGATCGAAGACCCCCAGCGGGGCTACGCCTGGACCCGGGCAATCCTCGGCGTGCAGGCTCCGGAAGTGCATCTGTGCGCGGCGCCCCAGGCGAAGGAGATCCTTGTCCGGCTCATTCGAAGCTGCGGCGACAGTTTCGAGATAAAGATCCATAAGCGCAGGACGCCGCTCGTCTGCATGAACCGCACCGTAGACCTGGACCACATTCAGCCCGGCGATGCCCTCATCGCTTTTTCCAAGGTGGACGTGCTGAGCGTGGCGGAGGAGCTGCGCCAGTCCGGCAAAGAGCCTGCCATCATCTACGGTGCGCTGCCCTATGCGGCACGGCGCATGCAGATGGAGGATTTCCTGGCCGGGGAGACGCAGTACGTCGTGGCGACGGATGCCATCGGCATGGGTCTGAACCTGCCGATCCGGCGCATCCTCTTTCTGGACACGGAAAAATATGACGGCGTAGAGCACCGGGAACTGAAGCCGGAGGAGATCCAGCAGATCGCGGGCAGAGCCGGCCGGTACGGCATGTACAGCAAGGGTTTCGTCGGTGCGGTGCGGAACTTGAGCACCATACAGGAAGGCCTTCGGGCAGCGGTCCCCCAGATCCGGGAGGCGGTGCTGGGCTTTTCCGACCTGGTGCTGCAGTCGCGGTTCGATCTGCTGGAGGTGCTCTCCGAATGGAACCGGATGCCTGCGGAGGAACCCTACCGCAAGCTGGACATTTCCCGCTACATTTGGGTGATCTCGACCATGCGCCAGCGGGGTTTTACCCTAACGAAGGAGGAAGAACTGCGGGCCGCCAACATCCCCTTCGACGAAACGGACAGCGTGCTGGAGGAACTGTTTTTCTCCTACCTGCGCTGCTACGCCCAGGGTGACCCCATCCAGCAGCCTCAGCTCGAGGGCCCGGACCGGACGCTGCCGGAGCTGGAGAGTTACTGCCGCAAACTCGATCTGTACTTTTCCTTTGCAAAGACGTTCCGCTATCCCGTAGATACGGAAAAGCTGCGGGAGGCCAGAGACAAAGCCGCGGAAGACATCAACGAGATCCTGATCTACCGCCTCCAGAACAACATCCGTTTCTGCGAGGTCTGCGGCAAGCCGCTGCCGCTGTATGCAGGCGGCAAAGTTTGCGATGCCTGCCGGCGCAGGATGCGGAAGTGAACGGCGCAGGACTTCCAAAATAATTGCGGCGGACAGGATAAAATTTTTCTGTCCGCCCTAACAATTTTTGTATTGACATTCTTTTCGGAAAAGAGTAAAGTCTTATTCGTGATTGAAAAGGCGAATCAAGCGGATCCAATCTTCCGCTTGGCGCCTTTTTTATTTCTTTCAGACATGCAAAGGAGGGACAACATGGCGAAATACATCTTTGTGACCGGCGGCGTCGTTTCCGGTCTGGGCAAGGGCATCACAGCCGCCTCGCTGGGGCGTCTGCTGAAGCAGCGGGGCCTGAAAGTCGCGGCGCAGAAGATGGATCCCTATATCAACGTGGATCCCGGCACGATGAGCCCCTATCAGCACGGGGAGGTCTACGTGACGGACGACGGTGCGGAGACGGACCTGGATCTGGGTCACTACGAACGCTTCATCGACGAAGACCTCAATAAGTTCTCCAACATCACCACGGGCAAGGTGTACGCCAGCGTCATCGCCAAGGAACGCAAAGGCGACTACATGGGACGCACTGTCCAGACCATCCCTCACATCACTGATGAGATCAAGAAATTCATCTACAACGTGGGCAGCCACACCGACGCTGACGTCGTCATCACCGAGATCGGCGGCACGGTCGGCGACATCGAAGGCAGACCCTTCCTCGAAGCGGCCAGGCAGGTCGCCATCGAGCAGGGCCGGGAGAACACTCTCTTCCTCCACGTCACACTGGTACCTTATCTGAAGGCGTCCGGCGAGCATAAATCCAAACCGACCCAGCATTCCGTCAAGGAGCTGCAGGGCATGGGGATATCGCCGGATGTTTTGGTTTTGCGGGTGGACGAGCCCATCGAGGACCCCGCCATCTTCGATAAGATCGCGGCGTTCTGCAACGTCAAGCGCGACTGCGTCATCGAGAACCTGACGCTGCCCGTGCTGTACGAGGCGCCGCTGGCTCTGGAGGACCAAGGACTTTCGGGCATCGTCTGCCGCGAGCTGGGCCTGGAGACGCCGGAGCCGGATCTGGCGGAGTGGCGCTCCATGGTCGAAAAGATCGAACAGGCTTCGCAGCCCGTGGAGATCGGTCTCGTAGGCAAATACATGCAGCTGCACGACGCGTACCTGTCCGTGGCGGAGGCCCTGAAGACCGCCGGCTACATGCAGGGCGCGAAGGTGAACATCCACTGGATCGATTCCGAGGGCGTGACCGAAGCCAACGCCCAAAGCGTGCTGTCCGGCCTGGACGGCATCCTGGTGCCCGGCGGTTTCGGCAGCCGGGGCATCGAAGGCATGATCGCCGCCTGCCGCTACGCGCGGGAAAACAACCTGCCGTACTTCGGCATCTGCCTGGGCATGCAGATCATGGTGATCGAATACGCGCGGCACATGCTGGGCTGGGAGAGCGCGAATTCCGGCGAGTTCGACCCGGACGGCAGCTGCAAGGTGATCGATTTCATGCCGGACCAGAACGCGGAAAAGGATCTGGGCGGCACGCTGCGGCTGGGCGCCTATCCCTGCGTCATCCGGCCGGGCACGACCATGATGCGCTGCTATAAAGCGCCGGAGATCTATGAGAGACACCGCCACCGCTACGAGGTGAACAACGACTTCCGCCAGGCGATCGCGGACGCGGGGGTCACGTTCTGCGGACTGTCCCCGGACGGACGTCTCGTGGAAGCGTCCGAGCTTTCGGACCGCCCGTTCTTCCTGGGCGTACAGTACCATCCGGAATTCAAGAGCCGTCCGACGAAGGCGCATCCGCTGTTCTACGGATTCGTCGAAGCGTCTCTGGCTCAGTCGAAAGGAGAAAAATAACATGAAAACCTGTGCCATCGTAGGCATCAACTGGGGCGACGAGGGAAAGGGCCGCATGGTCGACCTTCTCACGTCCGAATACGATATCGTCATCCGCTGCCAGGGCGGCGGCAACGCCGGTCATACGGTCATCAACGAGAAGGGCAAGTTCGCACTTCATCTGCTGCCC
>JAFPXN010000155.1 GCA_017412505.1 Bacillota bacterium
CAGATTGGCGAATACGGTAAGATATCCGTCGCGGCCGAAGTATGCGGTCATACTGCAAACAATATCATCCACGCTCATTTTTTCATAGGACGCGACGATCTTTTTTGCCGACGTGATCAGCTTTCCGTCCGTTCCGTACAGATTGAAATCGTAATCCGCGCCCATCATGGTTTCCGCGGGACCGTCGTAGACCGGCAGCAGGTCGGCGATCACGCTGCCGACGGCGTCGTAGATCGTCGACGTGCCTTCGGCATCTCCGTGCGGTTCGTTCGGACCCGGAACTCGGGTCAGAACCGTCTTGCCGGAGGGGCTGACGACGCCCTTCGAGACCAGCACGTAGTCGCTGTCATACACTTTAAACGAGCCGTACCCGTTGTCCATCATGGAGATATCCGTGGCTTTGATGCCGGTCGCGATCTCCTGATAGGTATACAGGGGCGCCTCCGCGAAGGCTGCTGCCGGGATCAGGGACAGGCAGAGCGCCAGCGCGAGGCAAAGGGTTAAAATGCGTTTGTTCATAGGAGCCTCCTGAGATTGAAACAGAAAATATTCAATTTCTTACTTTTTATTATAAACAACAGAAAAGAAAAATGCCGCAAAAGGTGCGGCATTTTTCAAAAAGATCTGTCAGATCAGGATTCTTCCTGCTTTCCGCAGCACGCAGGCCGTTCCAGCAGCTTGTCCAGAAGCGCGATCAGCGTATCCTTTTCCTCTTCCGTCAGCTTGCGGCAGAACTCCTCTGCTGCCTTGCGGCGGTCGTCCTGCACTTCCCAGGCTCTCGCCTTTCCCTTTTCGGTCAGCACGATCAGGGTCGAGCGCTTGTCGTCCGGATTGGCGGTGCGTTCCAGATAGCGATCCGCTTCCAGCGCGTCGATCTGCTCGGACAGCGAGGATGCGTTGATGCCCAGTTTTGCCGCCAGATCCTTCTGGCGCATGCCCGTTTCGTTTTCCAGCAGCAGCTGCAGGATGATCTCCCGGGGCATGGCGCGTTCCGGACCGGGTCCTCCCATGGGTCCCTCCGGACCTCTGTGATGATGCGGACCGCCCATGGGGCCGCGGCCCATGCCGGGACCGCCGTGAGGACCGCCCATCCCTCGATGCGGACGTGGGCCCATTCCCAGGCTCCTGCGGCTCCGGTGCCCTGCTCTGTGCAGTTTTTCCAATAAGATCTGATCCTTTGTCTTTTCCATCTGTCGATTCCCCCTTTTGATCTCTTCGAAATAAAATAGTTCGGCTCCGAATTACTTCTGACAAGCCGAACTATATATCATCTATTCTGTTTTGTCAATATATTTCGGAACCGAACTAAATATTTTTCTATTCGTATCCCATCGAGCTGACGTTGGGATTGATCAGGCAGATGTAGGTGTGACCCGGCATCCAGCGCAGATCCCAGCCGTTCGCCAGTTTATACGTGAACGCGTCGTTTCTCGTATCGCGGGACCAGGTGATGTCCACCGCCTTGCCGCCGCAGAAGTACGTTCCGCTGTGTTCGCCTGTCGTTGCCACACGCAGACGCCCCACGTTGTCCAGCACCTGGCTGGTCGTGTTCAGAACCAGAACGTTCGTGACGCCCACCTGCTCCTCCGTGTTGCCGTCGATGTATTCCTGTCCGTGACCCTCGATCATGTACAGCTTCGTCTCGGGGTCATAGGTGAAGACGTCCGTCTTGTAGTTGGAGAACCGCACCGTAACGGTCTGCGCATCCGTGCCGAATTTCGCCGGATTCTCGTTGTTGAACTTCAGCGGCGCCTGATAGCCCTCTTCGTGTTCGAGGCGGTAGCGGTTGCCTTCCACGAAATTCAGGATGTTTTCCCCGCTCGTCAGCATAGAGTGCTCGTAGCCGCGGTTCGCCATTCTCCAGGCGTCGCGCCAGAAGATGCTGGCGTCGTAACCGCCGCGTACGCCGTCGAAGTGGGTGAGTTTCCAGGCGCTCAGGTCGTAATAGGCCTCTTCGCTGCCGCCCGCGTGGATGATGATCGCGTCGTAGCCCGTCGCCAGCTCGATGTAATACGGGCGGATGGAGCGGATGCTTCCCAAATTGCCCACGCCCTCCATGGTCGCGAACAGGGCTTCCATACGCGTGATCCCGCCTTCGGCGCAGACCTCGTAAATGATGTCCGCCTGGGACACGCCCAGCTGCGGCAGCGCCTCGCGCTTGTTGTTGATCATCACCGCGTAGGGCCGCATGCCGGAGAGGTCGGTCATCGTCCGTTCGCCCGACAGAGGATTGGTGAAGTAGACCGGTTTGGGTTTCGCGGGTTCCACGACCACCGGCTGCGCCGGCACCTCCGCCGTCTGCTCGCCTTCTTCCCCCGCTTCGCCGCTTTCGGCCGGTTCTTCCACCGCTTCGCCGGGCTGCAGCGCGTTCGGGTCGATGGTATCGTCCTTCGAGCAGCCGGTCAGGACAAGCCCTGCCGTCATTGCCAGCAGCAAGAGCCATACGATCCAGGTAGACTTCTTTTTCATACGTACCCCCTTGTGGAAAAGATGATGCAGACGAACAGAAACGTCAGCTGCGAGACCTCGCACAGCAGTCCCAGGATGTCCCCGGTGATGCCGCCCAGGATCTGTTTTACGCGCAGGGTGACCCCTACGCAGACGCACAAACTGATGATCGCCGCGACGCCAAACGGAACCCCCAGCGCGAATCCCGCGGCGATCGCGAGCAGCAGGTCGAAGCACAGCACGCCCTTCGTGGCGTTTTGACAGAACAGTTCCGCCATGCCCTTCGCCCTGATGTAGGGCGACCAGTTGGACGCCAGCGCCGGCGTGCATTTCCCGATGACCGGGAACAGCAGCACAGCCTGCCACGGCGCGTAATTCAGCAGCACGAGATAGGCGGCGGACGCAAAGATCAGACCCAGCACGCCGAAGCTGCCGCTGCGGGAATCCTTCATGATCTCGAGCATTTTCTCCGGGTCCCTGGCGGAAAACAGCGCGTCGCAGGAGTCGCCCAGGCCGTCGAGATGCAGTCCGCCGGTGATCAGCAGATAGGCAAGGAACAGTACCAGCGACACGACCGGCATGGGCAGCCAGCGGGACAGCTGATAGACACACAAAAGCAACCCTCCGCTGACCGCGCCGACGAAGGGCAGCAGCGGAATGCCTTTGATATAGCGTTCTTCGGTATATTCGATTTGCGGCACCGGGATCCGGGTAAAGAATCCCAGCATCAGAAGAAAGGATCGAATCATAATTGGTTTGCCCTGGGCACGAGGGGTCCCTGTGCCTGTCGAAGGGCCTCTTTGGCCGCCACCCCTCGGGGAATTGCTCTTATGCATTTATTATACAATGCCTTCTTCCCTTTTGCATTTGCATTTTCCGGAGGGAAAGCAGATAATGAATGGAGAACGAACACTATTATCAGCAAAGAGAGGAGACATCATGGAATTCAGCAAATTGATCGAGACCCGCCGCAGTGTGCGCGCCTACGCCTCTGCGGCTTCTAAAGAAGATATCGAAAGCATCCTGGAGATGGCGCAGCAGGCGCCGTCCTGGAAGAACGGGCAGCCGGCCCGCTGCTATGCGGTCACGAGCCCGGAAGCGCTGGCGGAAGTGCGCGAAAAGGGACTGCCCGACTTCAACGCGAACAGCTCTGCCGGGGCGTCCCTGATCGTCACGACCTTCGTCCGCGGCATTTCCGGCTTCGGACCCGAAGGCCCGGCCAACAAAGCCGGCAATTACTGGGGCGCCTACGATCTGGGCCTGCACGACGCCTATCTCGTGCTCGCTGCGGCCGACCTGGGCTTCGACACCCTGATCATGGGCATCCGCGATGCCGAAGCGCTCAAGAGCATCCTGGGCATCCCCGACGAAGAAGAAGTCATGTCCGTCATCGCCGTCGGCAAGCGCGCCAAGGAACCCGGCAGCCGTCCCCGCAAGGCGGTCGCCGAAATGACGAAGTTCTTCTAAACGATTCATACCAAGAGACAACACAAAGGGACAGGTACCGTGTGCCGCAAAAATGACACATTGTACCTGTCCCCTTATGTTGTTTTCTATTTCACCTGCATCGGGATGCCGCAGACGGAAAAGTAGACGTGGTCCGCCAGCGCCGCCGCATGGCAGTTGACGCGGCCGAGCGCGTCCCGGTACAGCCGCGACACCTTCGTGGCGGGAACCAGTCCGTCCCCCACTTCGTTCGTCACCATCACGAGGTCGATGCCCACGGCGCTGCAAAGATCCGCAAGGCCGCTCAGCTCCTGCTTCACCTTTTCCTCTGCCGCGTCCGCGTCTTCCTGCTTCGGATCGTCCCAGTCGGAGATCGCGGAGAAGAACGTGTTGTCCAGCAGAAAGCCTACGCAGTCCAGCAGGATGGCCTTTTCCGATCCCAGACTGATGCGGTCCAAGTTCTGCCAGCGTTCCTCCGTGCGCCAGTTCGCAGGCCGTCTTTCCCGGTGCCTGCGGATGCGGTCGTCCATCTCGCCGTCCGTGTTCGTCGCCGTGGCGATGTACAGCACGGGCGCGTCCCCTGCCGCTTCCTTCACCAGTTTTTCCGCGAAATCGCTCTTGCCGCTGCGGGCGCCTCCGGTCACGAGCGTAATCATTTCTGATCGTCCTTTCTGATATCGATGCGGTAGGTCTCGTCCATGGCTTCCTGGGCGAACGTGTGCATGTCGCGCATCATGGCGCAGGCGGATCCGACGATGTGGAACGCCAGCGGGCAGCCGGTGCCCTCGCCCAGACGCATGCGCATGTCCAGGATGGGTTCGAGGCCCAGTTCCTTCATATTAAAGGCGTATGCAGGTTCCGCCGAGGCGTGCGAGGCGAACATAAAATCTGCGCAGGCCGGGTTCAGCCGGTAAGCGCACAGCGCCGCCAGCGAGCTGATGACCCCGTCGATCACCATGGGCAGCCGGTAATACGCCGCTCCGATGTAGCAGCCGGTGAGCGCCGCGATATCGAAGCCGCCGACCTTCGCGATGACGTCGATGGGATCCTTGGGATCGGGCTTGTTCAGAGCGAGCGCCGCCTGAATGACTTCCTTCTTATGGACGAGTCCTTCGTCCGTCAGACCGCCGCCCTTGCCCACGACCTCGTCCGCGGACAGGCCCGTGAGCGCCATGCAGCAGGCGCTGGTGGAGCTGGTGTTGCCGATGCCCATCTCGCCGTTGCCCAGCAGTTCGTAGCCTTCTTCCTTGCACTGCCGCACCATGTCGATGCCGGTCAGGATGCCCTGAACGGCCTGCTCGCGGGTCATGGCCGGGCCTTTCGCGAAGTTGTTCGTGCCGTCCGCGATGTGGCGGTCGATCACGAGGGGGCAGTCCACCCGTCCCTTGACCCCGATATCCACGACCTTCAGGTCCGCACCGGCGTAATGAGCCAGCACGCCGACGCCGGACACGCCTTCCGCGATGTTTTTCGTGTGATTGCGGGTCATCTCCTGGGGCGTGCCTGCCACGCCCTCCTCGACGACGCCGTTGTCCGCCGCGAAGACGAGCACGCAGCGCTTCTCCGCCGTGTTGATCACCTTGCCGGTGATTCCTGCCATCTTGACCGCGATGGTCTCGAGCCGCCCGAGGCTGCCCAGGGGCTTCAGAAGCCCGTCGTTGCGCTTTTTCGCGGCTTCGACGGCCGCCCGGTC
>JAFPXN010000156.1 GCA_017412505.1 Bacillota bacterium
CTGCCGCAGCTGGGACGAATTGCCCAAGGAAGCGCAGGATTACGTCCTGTATATCGAGAAGGCCATCGGCTGCCACGTCACGTACGTGTCGGTCGGGGCGGAAAGAGATGCATACATCGAGAGGTAGACAACATGTGCGGTATTATTGGATTTACTGGTCTGAAACAGGCGGCGCCCATCCTGCTGGAAGGGCTTGCCCGTATGGAATACCGGGGTTACGATTCGGCAGGCATCGCCGTCGTCTCCAGTGACCCGCCCAGAGCTCTGCAGCTGGCCAAGGTCTCCGGCAAGGTGGCGGGCCTGTTCGAAAAGACGCAGAACGGCGCTGCTTTTCCCGGCACCTGCGGCATCGGGCACACCCGCTGGGCCACCCACGGGGCGCCCACGGAGACCAACGCCCATCCCCACGTGTCCATGCACGGGATGTTCGCGGTCAACCACAACGGCATCATCGAGAATTTCGTGCCCCTGAAACAGGAATTGCTGGCGAAGGGATACACGTTCAAGAGCGAGACGGACACCGAGGTGGTGGCGCAGCTTCTGGAGGACAACTATGAAGGGGATTTCCAGAAAGCCGTGGAGAAGGTGCTGTCCATGATCGAGGGTTCCTACGCCTTCGCCATCGTCTGCAGAGACGATCCGGACACGCTTTTCGCGGTCAAAAAGAACAGCCCCCTCATCCTGGGCAAAGGCGAGGGCTTCAACCTGTTCGCCTCCGACGTGACCGCCCTGGTGGAGCACACGAGGGAAGTGGTCTACATGGAGGACGGACAGTACGCGAAGGTGACCCCGGACAGCATCGAACTGTTCGCGGAGGACGGCAGTCCGCTGCCTCTGGTCACGAGCCACGTGACCCTCAGCATCTCCGCCGCGGAGAAGGGCGGCTATGAGCATTTCATGATGAAGGAGATGATGGAGCAGCCCGAAGCGGTCGAGCGCACCATCTCGCCCCGCATAAAAGATGGAGAGATCGTGCTCGACGACTTCTCCCTCACCCGGGAACAGCTCCTGGGGTTCCGTAAGATCATGATCACCGCCTGCGGATCCGCGTACTACGCCGGCCTGGCCGGAAAGTACGCCATCGAAAGGCTCTGCGGGCTTCCTGTGGACGTGCAGATCGCCAGCGAACTGCGCTATTCCGATACCCCCATCGACGACCGCTGCCTCCTCATCGTGCTGTCGCAGTCGGGGGAAACGTTGGATACCATCGCCGCCGTCAAGGAATGCAAGGCGAAAGGGGCCACGGTACTGGCCATCGTCAACGTGGTGGAAAGCGCTTTAACGAAGCTGGCGGACAGCGTCCTGTACACCTGGGCGGGCCCTGAGGTGGCCGTCGCGACCACCAAGGGGTACACCACCCAGCTGGCTGTTCTGTACCTGTTCGCTGTGTACGCGGCGAAGGTGCTGGGCAGGCTGGACGGCGAAGCTTACGCGTCTTACATCCGCGAGCTGCAGCAGCTGCCCGAAGCGGTGCGCGCTTCTCTGAAGCTGGACTGCGACATGGAGAACATGGCGCAGTACTTCAAGGATGCGCAGCACGTGTTCTACCTGGGCCGCAACACCGACAGCGCGCTGGCCATGGAAGGCGCCCTGAAATTCAAGGAGATCTCCTACATCCACGCGGAAGCCTACGCGGCCGGCGAACTGAAGCACGGCACGATCGCCCTGATCGAACCGGGCACGCCCGTGGTATCCCTGTGCACGAACGAGGCGCTGATCGAAAAGTCGCTGAGCAACATCATCGAAGTGAAGGCGAGAGGCGCCGTCGTGACCGCGGTGGTGCCCGCAGGCGTCCCCGTCAGCGAAGAGATCCGCGGCTACGCGGACCGCTGCGTCGAAGTGCCCGCGCTGCGCGACATCTTCGCGTCCATCGCGGCCGTCGTGCCCCTGCAGCTGCTGGCCTATCACGTGGCGAAACTGCGCGGCTGCAGCATCGACAAGCCGAAGAACCTGGCGAAATCCGTTACCGTGGAATAGGAATAGAAAAGGAAAGAGACTATGACACAGGAAAAGATCCTGGTGCTGGACTTCGGCGGCCAGTACGATCAGCTGATCGCCCGCAGAGTGCGCGATCTGCGCGTCTACGCGGAGCTGCAGCCCTATAACAAAATTACAGTCGAAGAGATCAAGGCGGAAGGGTATAAGGGGATCATCTTTACCGGCGGTCCCAACTCCGTGTACGATCCCGCTTCGCCCCATTACGACCCGGCGCTGCTGGACGCCGGCATCCCCATCCTGGGGATCTGTTACGGTCACCAGCTGCTGGCGTGGATGGCGGACGGGAAGATCGGTTCCGCCGGCAACTTCTCCGAATACGGCAAAGTGACCGTGACCCACCGCGGCGGCGTCCTGTTCGAAGGCGTGCCCGAAGAGTGCGTCTGCTGGATGAGCCACACGGATTCCGTCATGGGGCTTCCGCAGGGATTTCAAAGCGTGGCGGGCACGGGCATGTGCGCGGTCGCAGCCATGGAAGACGTTTCCCGCAAACTGTTCGGCGTGCAGTTCCACCCGGAAGTGCAGCATACGCAGTACGGCAAGACCATCCTCGGCAATTTTCTGTTCAAGGTCTGCGGCTGCAGCGGCGACTGGCACATGGAGAACTATTGTAAACAGGCCGTGGAAGCGATCCGCGCGAAGGTCGGAGACGGCAAGGTGCTGCTGGCGCTGTCCGGCGGCGTGGATTCGTCCGTCTGCGCGGCGCTGCTGGCAGAAGCCATCGGACCGCAGCTCACCTGCGTGTTCGTGGACCACGGCATGATGCGCAAAAACGAGCCCGAAGAGGTGCGCAAAGCCTTCGAGGGATGGGATATCCATTTCGTGGGGATCGACGCGTCAGAGCGGTTTTTAGAGGCTCTCAGAGGGGTCACAGATCCGGAGGTCAAGAGAAAGACCATCGGAGAGCAGTTCATCCGCGTGTTCGAGGAAGAGGGAAAGAAGATCGGCTCCGTGGATTTCCTGGCCCAGGGCACGATCTACGCCGACGTTATCGAATCCGGCGCGGGCGACGCCGCCACGATCAAGAGCCACCACAACGTGGGCGGCCTGCCCGACTTCGTGGATTTCAAGGAGATCGTCGAACCCCTGCGCGACCTGTTCAAGGACGAGGTGCGCCAGCTGGGCAGAGAGCTGGGCCTGCCGGAATATCTGGTCAGCCGCCAGCCGTTCCCGGGCCCGGGCCTGGGCATCCGCTGCATCGGCGACGTGACCCGCGAAAAGCTCGACATCCTGCGCGGCGCCGACGCCATCTTCCGGGAGGAAGTGGACAAGGCTGCCGCCGCGGATCCGGACGCGCCCTGGACCGCGAACCAGTACTTCGCCGTGCTGACCGACACGAGGAGCGTGGGCGTGATGGGCGACATGCGCACGTACGGATACACCGTGGCGCTGCGCTGCGTCACCACCGACGACTTCATGAGCGCCGACTGGACGCGCCTGCCCTACGAAGTGCTCGAGGCCGCCGGCACCCGCATCCCCAACGAGGTGAAGCAGGTGTCCCGCGTGGTATATGATATTACGAGCAAGCCCCCTGCGACGGTGGAGTGGGAATAGTCGCGGAAAGTGTCCCGGGGCAACCTCATCTATCCTGTTCGGGGCAAATTCCATTATCCTCTGCGCGCCCTTACCTGAACGGAAGGAAACGGAGAGAAACGGAAAAGCAGAGAGAAAAGAACGGAGAATAGCGGTGGGATAAAACGCTGCAATTTCAATCCTTTTCAGGCTTTTAAAGAGCTTCAGGCATTTCGCTTTGAGGCTCTTTTTTCATAGCTCCAAAACGGAAGAGGACGGAAGGGTGAGGATATACTGCACCGGGACTGCGTGGATAAGTCTGTGGAAAGGGATTTCAAGAAGAATGATTCCCAGACTTCCTGTAGTCTGTATTTCATACCTCATGAAGGATGAAAATCATACACTAATAATACTGATATAAACAATACTGAAATAATCAAGACTCATTCCTTTCCTATCCGGAATGAAACTTCAGGAACGACCGGCGCAGGTACATACATCTAATAAAACAGAAAACAACAGGGCAAATCGCCCTTTCATAATGCTCTGCTTCTTCTCTTTTTTGGATCGCAGACTTAAGTAAAATATTTCAGACTTAAGTTGA
>JAFPXN010000157.1 GCA_017412505.1 Bacillota bacterium
AGGATGGCCTCTGGTCCTATACCTGGACTGGGCTTCCCGTGAACGCGGAAGGTGAAGCGATTACTTATGCCGTCAAAGAAACAACTGTCACAGGATATAAGCCGACCATTGGCGCTATTTCCGGAAGTGCGGAAAACGGCTTCAGCTTTGCCATCACAAACACCTACAGCGCGACGCCTGTCATTGTCGATCCGCCGGTGCAGAAAGTCATCACAGGAACGGAGGAACTCTATAACAAGGGCAACTTCACGTTTACAATCGCGAATACAGCTAAGCCGGAAGGTGTAACAGCTCCAATGCCGGAGAATACCACCATCACGAATTCTGCCAATTATGAGCGGAAGGATAAGCCGGCCTTCTACGAATTCGGTGAGATCAAATTTACTATCCCTGGCACCTATACGTATACTGTGACCGAGTCTGGTAGCGTTCCCTGCGTCACCAACGATGCTGAAAGTACCAAGACCATCACCTTCACAGTGACGGATAATGGCGAAGGCCAGCTGGTCGTAACGCCGACGACAGATAACGCTGTGTTCACCTTCACAAACGTATATGAGGATGTGTCGGTCACAGTCAATAAGGTCTGGGACGATGCGAACAACCAGGACGGTAAGAGACCTGCAAGCATCACCGTAACGCTGAACAACGGCACCGCTGTGACGCTGAACGAAGAGAATAAGTGGTCGGCCACGGTCGACAAACTGCCCAAGTATGATTCGGATCACAAAGAGATCGTTTATACCTGGACAGAAGGCGAGATGCCTGAGGGATACACTCTGAGCAGTGTCGTAGCCGATGAGACGAAGACGATCACTACACTGACCAACAGCTACAAGCCGGGAATGACCTTCGTGAACGGTTCCAAGACCTGGAATGATAGCGATAACCAGGATGGCAAGCGACCGCAGAGCATCACCGTGAACCTGCTGGCGAACGGCGCGACTGTTCAGTCCAAAACGGTCACGGCAGAAGATGGCTGGACATGGAACTTCACCGAACTGCCCGAATACAGCAACGGCAAGAAGATCACCTACACGGTTGAAGAAGGTGCGGTTGAAGGGTACACTCCTGAAGTGAATGGTTACAGCATCACTAACACCCACGAGGTGGAAAAGATCGATGTGACCGTCACCAAGACCTGGAGCGACTATGATAACCAGTACAACACGCGGCCGCAGAGTATTACGGTTCAGCTGTACGCAAACGACAAAGTATGCGGAGATCCGGTCACGATCACCGTTGAAAATGCCGGTGAAGACGGCAAGTGGACTTACACCTATACCGGCTTGGACAAGTATGAGGCAGGCAAAGAGATCGTTTATACCGTAAAGGAGGAAGCTGTTTCCGGCTATACTACGACGATCAATGGTCTTGACATTACGAACAGTTATGTCCGTAACACTCCGTCGCGTCCGCCGAAGCCTCCTGTGGAAGAACCCGACGAACCTATCGAAGATCCTGACACTCCGCTGGCTCCCATTGAGGAAGACCCGGACGAAGAGATCCCCGAAGACGATACTCCGTTCGCTCCCTATGAGGAAGAACCCGACGAAGAGATCGCCGAAGAGCCGACTCCGTTCAGCCCGTACACCGGCGACGACCGTCACACGGCAGTTTGGGGCTTCGTAAGCCTCATGTCCCTGGCAGGTATCGTCGTGGTGGCGAGAAAACGCAGAGAGGAAGAGTAACTTACAGTTAAATAATAGGGATTATCCCTGAAAAATGCGGGGACCGGTGAAAGCCGGTCCCCGTTTTGTGTTATACTGTTAAGGCAGTCTATCACAAAAAGGAGATTTATCTATGACGATCAACGAAGCAAAACAGGCCCTGACCGCGCTGCAGCGCAAAATGGCGGCGTACGACCACGCCCAGAGCCTGATCTATTACGACGGATGCACCACCGCCCCGAAGGGCACTGCGGCCAACCGCGGCGTCGCCCTGTCCGTCCTGTCAGAAGAGAGCTACAAGTTCTGCACCGGTAAGGACACCGTGGAACTGCTGGAGTTCCTGGACGCTCACAAAGACGATCTGGACGAGAAAGAGCAGCGCATCGTCTACCTGCTGCTGAAGGATATCCGCAACATGGCGAAGATCCCCATGGACGAATACGTGGCTTACGAAGAGCTGCTCGTGGAAGCGGACGACGTGTGGCACACGGCGAAAGAGACCAGCGATTTCACGCTGTTCGAGCCTTATCTGCAGAAGATCTTCGATACGGAGCGCCGCTTCGCGGGCTACATCGAGCCGGAGAAAGACCCCTACGATCACCTGCTGAACGAATATGAAGAAGGGCTGACGAAGGAGACCTGCGACAAGTTCTTCGCGACACTGAAGGAGCGTCTCGTGCCCCTGATCCACAAAGTCGGCGAAATGCCCCCGGTCGACACGTCCTGCATCAAGGGGTATTTCCTGCAGGCGGATCAGGAAAAGCTGGCGCACTGGCTGATGCGCACCATGGCCATGGACCTGGATCACATCGGCCTGTCTTCGACGGAACACCCGTTTACGACCAGCTTCGGCAGTCATCACGACGTGCGCATCACGACGCACTATTATCCCGAGAACGTCAGTTTCTCCATGTATTCCGTCGTTCATGAGGGCGGTCACGCGCTGTACGATTCCGGATCCGCGGACGAGTTCGCCTACACAGCGCTGGACGGCGGCGTCTCCATGGGCATCCACGAGAGCCAGAGCCGCTTCTACGAGAACATCCTCGGCCGCAGCAGAGCGTTCTGCAACCTGGTGCTGCCCGTGATGAAGGCGCTGTTCCCGCAGATGGGCGCGGTGACCGAAGAGGAGTTCTACAAGGCGATCAACGTGGTCGAACCCTCGCTGATCCGCACGGAAGCCGACGAAGTGACCTATTGCCTGCACGTCATGATCCGTTACGAGATCGAAAAGCGCGTCATGGCCGGCGAGCTGGCGGTGCACGACATCCCGGCGGAGTGGAACCGCCTGTACAAGGAGTATCTGGGCATCGACGTGCCTGACGACAAGCACGGCTGCCTGCAGGATTCCCACTGGAGCGGCGGCTTGGTCGGCTACTTCCCCAGCTATGCGCTCGGCAGCGCCTACGGCGCCCAGTTCCTGCGCAAGATGAAGGAAGATATCGACGTGGACGCGCTGCTGGCGAAGGGCGATTTCGCGCCGATCAACGCCTGGCTGAAGGATAAGATCTGGAAGCACGGCTGCCTTTACAAGCCCTCCGAGATCCTGGACCGCGTCCTGGGCGAACCCTTCGACCCGAACTACTATCTCGACTATCTGGAAGAAAAATGTAAGAGCGTTTACGGCTTTTAAGGAGTATCCCCATGAAATTTTCTGAAATGCCCTACAGCCGCCCCGACGCGGAGGGTATCAAAAAACAGATCGCGGCGCTCACAGAGCGCTTAAAGGCCGCGAAGACCTACGAAGAGGCGAAAGCCGTCTTTCTGGAGAACGAAGAACTGGGCAGCCACGTCAATACGCTGGGTACCCTGGTCTCCATCCGCCACTCCATCGACACCCGCGACAAATTTTACGACGAAGAACAGACCTGGTGGAACAATCTGGGTCCCGAACTTCAGGAATACAATCAGGCCTGGATGGCCGCCATGCTGGCCAGCCCGTTCCGCCCGCAGTTTGCCGAAGAATACGGCGAGCTGATGTTCATCAATGGCGACATGGCCCTCAAGACCTTCAAGCCGGAGATCATCCCCCTGCTGCAGGCCGAGAACGACGAAGCTGATGCTTACGAGAAGCTGCTGGCTTCCGCGCAGATCCCCTTCGAGGGCGGCACGTACACGCTGTCCCAGATGACCCCGTTCAAGAACGACCCGGACGACGCGCGCCGTCTGGCTGCCTGGAAGGCGGAAGGGCAGTGGTATAAAGACAATCAGGAGGCGCTGGACGCCCACTACGACAAACTGGTCCACCTGCGCGACGAGATGGGCAGAAAACTGGGCTACGAAGGCTATACGACCCTCGGCTACTACCGCATGAGCCGCAACTGCTACACCAAGGAGGACGTGGAGAAGTTCCGCGCCAGCGTGGTCAAATACATCGTGCCCCTGGCCGACCTGACGTACCGCCAGCAGGCAGAGCGCCTCGGCAAGGAATACCCGATGAGTTACGCGGACAACGCGCTGTCTTTCCGCAGCGGCAATCCCAAGCCCTTCGGCACGCCGGACGAGATCCTGGCGCACGGCCTGAAGTTCTACAGCGAGCTGTCCCCCGAAACGAAGGAATTCTTTACGACCATGATGGACAACGAACTGCTGGACGTGCTGTCCACGGAAGGCAAAGCGGGCGGCGGATACTGTACGGAACTGCCTGACTACAAGTGCCCGTTCATCTTCGCGAACTTCAACGGCACGCAGCACGACGTGGAGGTCGTGACCCACGAAGCGGGTCACGCGTTCGAAGTCTGGACGAACCGCAACCGCATCCCCAGCGAATACCACTGGCCGTCCATGGAAGCCTGCGAAGTGCACTCCATGTCCATGGAATTCTTCGCCTGGCCCTGGGAAGAGGGCTTCTTCGGCGATGACACCCGCAAGTTCTACTACAGCCATCTGGCAGGCGCGCTGCAGTTCATCCCCTACGGCACGCTGGTCGACCACTTCCAGCACGAGGTCTACGCTCATCCCGATATGACCCCGGCGGAGCGCCACGCCTGCTGGAAGACGCTGCAGCAGATCTATATGCCCTGGATGAAACTGGACGGAGACATTCCGTTCTACAGCGAGGGCATGGCCTGGCAGCGTCAGCACCACATCTATTCCAGCCCGTTCTATTACATCGACTACTGCCTGGCGCAGACCGTTGCGCTGGAATTCTGGGCACTGATCCAGAAGGATTTCAAGTCCGCCTGGAAGACCTACATGGATTACACCGTGCAGGGCGGCAGCGATACGTTCACGAACATGCTGAAGAAGGCCGGTCTCGACACCCCCTTCGACGAAGCCTGTTTAAAGAACGCCTCTGCAGCAGCGAAAAAGTGGCTGGACGAATTCGATCTGAGCGGTATTGCGTGATGGCTTTTGGTGACAGAAAGAAAAAGAAATACGCGGAATTCGTCGAGACCGTTTCCGGCGAGATCGTCTATACCGGCAAACACCTCGTCTACGACGTGAACAACCCGCTGCCCTACATCCGTTACCGCACCTGCATCGCGATGGTGTGCACAGGCTCTGCGATCCTGGCTGCCGCGGCGGGCCTGTACCGGGCGCCGGGCACGGACCGCACGCTGTACGTCGTGCTGCCTTACGTGTTCCTGCTCGGGTTCACGCTTTTGATGTGCTACCGGGGCGGCAAGGTCGTCAAGGCCGGCAACCCAATGAAGGCGTTCGATTACCGCAATTCCCTGCAGCCGCTGCTGCACTGGGCGTACACGTCCGTCGTGTTCGCGGCGATCCTGCTGATCTGTTACTTCATCCATCTGGCGAAGCACGGTACGCAGGGGTGTTCCATGGCAGCCGTCGTAGCGTTTCCGCTTATGGCCGCGCTGATCGCGGCTTCGGACCTCTGGCTTGCGTACATCCTGCGGAAGAACGAGTGGCGCGAAACGGAGATCAAACCGGAAGAATAAAGGCATAAAAAACTCCGGACTGCGATGGTGATATGCTCCCTTTATGAGAGACAGTGAAAAAGAAAATCACTGTTAATCATGAAGGGAGTATTCATATGGGGAGAAAAGGAGCCAAGATACCTAATGAAACTAAACTCAAATATGCGAAGTTATGTTTTGAGAACAAAAT
>JAFPXN010000158.1 GCA_017412505.1 Bacillota bacterium
CTTCCCGATGTCTACGTACCCTGCGAAGTCTGCCACGGCAGGCGCTACAACCGGGAGACGCTGGAAGTCAAATACAAGGGAAAGAACATCTACGAAGTGCTGGATATGAGCGTGGACGAAGCGCTGGATTTCTTTAAGAACATTCCGGGCATCAACCGCTACATCCGCACCCTGCACGAGGTGGGTCTGGGCTACATCAAGCTGGGCCAGCCCTCCACACAGTTATCCGGCGGCGAAGCGCAGCGCATCAAGCTGGCGACGGAACTGTCGCGCAAGAGCACGGGCAAGACGCTCTACATCCTGGACGAGCCCACCACGGGTCTTCATTTCGCGGACGTGGAAAAGCTGATCGACGTGCTGCAGGCGCTGGTGGACGCCGGAAACACCGTAGTCGTTATCGAGCACAACCTGGACGTCATTAAAACTGCGGACTATATCATCGACCTGGGACCGGACGGCGGCGAACGCGGCGGGCGCATCGTTGCGAAGGGCACGCCGGAAGAGGTGGCCAGGGTCAAGGGATCCTATACGGGTCAGTATCTGAAGAAAATGCTTTAGGAGGAACTCCCTATGGACAAGCAGAACCTTACCATGCTCACAGACTTTTACGAGCTGACCATGGCCAACGGCTATTTTCTGGAGGGCATGGGCGACAAGACCGTGTATTTCGATCTGTTCTACCGTAGAAATCCGGAGAACGGTGGCTATGTGATCGCTGCGGGGCTTGAGCCTCTCATCGACTATCTAAAGAACATTAAGTTTACCGAAGACGATTTGGCCTTCCTGAAGAATAAGGGCATGGACGACAGGTTTCTGGATTATCTCCGGCATTTCAAATTCGCCTGCGACGTGTGGGCGGTGCCGGAAGGTACGCCGGTCTTTCCCTACGAGCCCATCGTGGTCGTGAGAGGCCCCGCCATCCAGGCCCAGTTCATCGAGACCATGGCGCTGCTGCTCATCTCCCATCAGAGCCTGATCGCCACGAAGGCGAACCGCATCGTCCGGGCTGCGGAAGGCAGAGCCATCATGGAATTCGGCTCCCGCAGAGCACACGGTTCCGATGCCGCCATCATGGGCGCCAGATCCGCCTTCATCGGCGGCTGCGCCGGTACGGCTTGCGCCATCTGCGAGCCGGAGTACGGCATCCCGGCCCTGGGCACCATGGCCCACTCCTGGGTGCAACTGTTCGACACGGAATACGAAGCGTTCTACGCCTACGCGAAGCATTATCCCGATAACTGCACGCTGCTGGTGGATACCTACGACGTGCTGAAGAGCGGCGTTCCCAACGCCATCAAGGTATTCGACGAGCTCAAGCCCAACAAGAAGGGCATCCGCATCGACTCCGGCGACATCGCCTACCTGACGAAGAAGGCGAGAAAGATGCTGGATGACGCCGGACATCCCGACGCGAAGATCGTCATCTCCAACTCCCTGGACGAATACATCATCCGGGATGTGCTGCGCCAAGGCGCTTTCATCGACAGCTTCGGCGTCGGTGAACGGCTCATCACCTCCAAGGCGGAGCCCGTTTTAGGCGGCGTCTACAAACTGGCTGCCGTAGAAAAGGAAGATGGCACCATCGTTCCGAAGATCAAGGTCTCCGAGAACGTGGAGAAGGTCACCAACCCTGGCTACAAGAAGGTCTACCGCCTGTTCGACGAAGACGGCGTCGCCTTCGCGGACGTCATCACCCTGGCGGACGAACCGGCTCCCACCCCGGGCAGCTACACTGTCGTGGATCCCCAGTCCCCCCGCATGATCAAGTATCTGGACAGCGACTTCGAAGTCAAAGAGCTTCTGGTTCCCATCTTCCAGGGCGGCGAACTGGTCTACGATTGCCCGGATCTGAAGGACATCAAGGCCCACTGCAAAGAGAGCGTGGACCACGTCTGGGAAGAGGTGCTGCGTTTTGAAAATCCGCACCGCTATTACGTGGACCTGTCCCCGAAGCTTTGGGAACTGAAGAACAAGATGCTGGAGGAATACGATATCTGATGGAAAACTATAGTTTTAAGAGCTCGGACAAGACGAGCACGATCCAATATTATATCTGGCGCCCCACGGACGAGGCGCACCGGGAAAAGCCTGTTGCCATCCTGCACATCATCCACGGCATGAGCGAATACGTGGGACGCTACGGAGGCTTCGCATCTTGGCTGGCAGAGCAGGGCATCCTGGTGGCAGGGGACGATCATATCGGTCACGGCACCAGCGCGCGCCCGGAGGATTACGGCTATTTCGGCCATAACGACGGATGGAAGCATCTGGTGGATGACGAAGAACAGCTGCGGAACATCCTGCGCAAGGAGTATCCGGATACGCCTTACGTTATCCTGGGTCACAGCATGGGCTCCTTCATCCTGCGGGCCTGGCTCGCCATGTATGCGAAGGCGGCGGACGTGGACGGATGCATCGTCATGGGCACGTGCGGCACGAATAAGGCGCTGGGCGCCGGCGCCGCGCTCACGACCCTGCTGATGGGCATCAAGGGAGAAAAGAAGAAGAGCAATCTGATCACCGGGCTTGCCATGGGCGGCTACGCGAAGCCGTTCGCTGCGGAAGGCAGCCCCGTCGCGTGGCTTTCCCGCGACAAGGATCTGTACCACGCCTACGAGAAAGACCCCATGTGCGGCTTCCCCTTCACCCTGGGCGGTTACCTGGATCTGTTCGCCCTCATCCGCTATATCTGCGCGGACGAGTGGTATCAGAAAGTTCCTAAGAACCTGACGCTCCTGATCACCTCCGGCGCGAACGACCCGGTGGGCGACATGGGCAAGGGCCCGGCGGAAGTCTACGACAAACTGCAGGCCGCAGGCTGCCGGGACGTCAACCTGTTGCTCTACGAGGACATGCGTCACGAGATCCTCAACGAGATTGGAAAAGAGCGGGTCTGGGAAGACATGCGGGACTTCATCCTGGATATGGCGGAAGAACACGGTCTGCCCGCCGATCAGCGGGGACTTCCGGAAGAGTAAGCCATGGTCCATATCGGCAATTCCTGGGATGAAAAACTGAAGGACGAATTTACGAAGGAGTATTACCTCCGGCTGCGGGAATTCCTGAAGCAGGAGTACTCCACCCGGGTGATCTATCCGGACATGCACGACATCTTCAACGCCCTCAAGGCGACCGCCTACGAAGACGTTAAGGTCGTTATCCTGGGTCAGGATCCGTATCACGAACCGGGTCAGGCCCACGGCATGTGCTTTTCCGTAAAGCCCGGCGTGCCCGTGCCTCCTTCGCTGCAGAACATGTACAAGGAGATCGCGGCGGAATATCCCGGCTGGCCCATCCCCCAGGACGGCTACCTGCAGAAATGGGCGGACCAGGGCGTGCTGCTGCTCAACGCGGTGCTCACCGTGCGGGAACACGCGGCCAATTCCCACCGGGGAAAAGGCTGGGAGATCCTTACGGACCGGGTCATCGAACTGCTGAACGAACGGGAGGATCCCGTCATCTTCCTGCTGTGGGGCAGAAACGCCCGGGAGAAAGCGGCTCTGATCACGGACCCGCGGCACAGCGTGCTGCAGGCGGCGCACCCCAGCCCGCTTTCTGCTCATAACGGCTTTTTCGGCTGCGGCCATTTCCGGCAGGCGAACGACCTGCTGCGGCAGTATGGAAAAACACCCATCCGGTGGTAGGGGGGAATACGGATGCTGCGTTTCAAAAGAAATCAAAAAACGATCCGATCCGCAAGGCATGTTTTGGCGTGCCTTTTTTGTTTGCTGCTGATCGCTGCGCAGGCTGTGCCTGCCTTTGCGGTCAACTTTACGACGGACAGTTTTCACACGACGCTGGACGTGCAGGAAAACTCTTCCATGCACGTGACCGAGACCATCTCCGTGAATTTCGAATCGTCGGGTCACGGCATCTACCGCGACATCTGGGACTACGGAACGATCTGGTTCGACAAGGACGGCGAACTGGTCGAGACGGAGATGCTGTACAAGCTGAAGCATTTCGAATGCGAAGGCGAGGAGATCAAAAAATCCACGGAGACGGATTACGTCTCGATTCGAATCGGTTCCCCAGACAGGACGGTCATCGGCCCGCATACCTACAAACTGGAATATGACGTCATCATGTACAAGGACACCCTGGACGATATGGACCAGCTGTACTGGAACATCATGCCCATGTACTGGCAGACAGACGTGGAACAGTTCAGCTTCACCATCCATATGCCCAAGGAGTTCGACGAGAGCAAACTGGAGATCATCTCGGGTCCCATCGGGTCCGGCGATACGTCCCGGGCGGTCTATACCGTGGACGGCACGACGGTCGAAGGCCGTATTGACGGCCCCGTCGAATCCGGCGAAGGCGTGACCGCGCGCATCGTGCTGCCGGAAGGATACTGGAAAGGCGCGAAGAACGACGCGCCCTGGGTCTACGGCGTCATGGCGGCGATCGGCGCCGCGACGTTCGCGGTGATCACGCTGTTCGCCCGCTACGGCAAGGACCGCAGGCCTGTGAAAACCGTCGAGTTCTATCCGCCGGACGACATCTCTTCCGCGGAAGCCGGCTATCTGTACGACAAAAAACTGCAGAGAAAGGATATGGTCTCCCTGGTGATGTGGTTCGCCTCGAAGGGATACCTGAAGATCCATGCGGTGGAAAACGACGACCCGAAAGAAAAGCGGAACGTTCCGTATAAAATAACGCTCTATAAGCTGCGGGATCTGCCCAACAGCGCGCCGCGCTATCAGGAAACGTTCTTCAACGGGCTGTTCAAGGGCGGGGACAAGGTGCGGCTGGAGAAGATGCCCGGCTCGTTCGCGTCCGCCTTTTCGGAGGCGGAGTGCGAACTGAAAGAGGTGTTTACCGACGATAAGGACTTTATCGATCCGCAGAGCGAACGCGCGAAGCGCACCGGCTGCCTGATCGGCATTCTCGTGATACTCGCGGCTATCCTCGGCGCCGGACTGTTCATGATCACCGAAGACCTCTCCGCCAGCCTGGGAGGGGAATTCCTCCTGTGCGGGCTCATCATCTTCTTCTGCGTCAAGTTTATGCTGCGGCCTTCGGATTACCGGGTCGATATGCTGGGGCGCCTGAAAGGCTTCCGCTCGTTCATCAAGAAGGCGGAACTCGACCGCATCAAGCTGCTGGTGCACGACGATCCGGAATACTTCTACCGCATCCTGCCCTACGCCTACGTCTTCGGCCTGACCGATCAATGGGCGAAGAACTTCGAAAAGCTCATGCCCGGGTCAGTAGATTGGTACGACGGCCCGGCAGAACTTTTCCATACGCCTTCGACGTTCAGTTCGAACCTGGCCCGTTCCGTGAACTCCGGGATCGCGCACTCCATGCCGAAGCCCACATATTCCAGCTTTTCCGGCGGATCGTCCGGCGGCAGATCGTCCGGCGGTTACTCCGGCGGAGGCGGATCGTCCGGCGGCGGTTACTCCGGCGGTGGCGGCGGAGGCGGCGGTGGCGGCGGATGGTAAGATCCGAACATTTTTCCCCGCTCCGTGCAGAATCGTATATAATATAGGCAGAACTTATACCATCCAAAACAGGAGGTAATCGAATATGGTACTCATTGTCATTCTTGTCCTGCTCGTTCTCGTAGGCCTTTACATCGTCGGTTTCTACAACGGCTGCATCAAACTGCGCAATCAGATCGAGGAGGCGTTCTCCACGATGGACGTCTATCTCAAGCAGAGATACGACCTCATCCCCAACCTGGTGAACACGGTCAAGGGTTACGCGGAACACGAGGAAAAGACGCTGGTCGAACTCACCGAAGCGCGCACGAAAGCTATGGCGTCCCAGACGACGCAGCAGCGCGTCGAGGCGGAACAGGGCTTCCAGTCCGCGCTGTCCAGACTGCTTGCCATCGCAGAGAACTATCCCGACCTGAAGGCGAACCAGAACTTCCTGCAGCTGCAGCAGGAACTGCGCACGCAGGAGGATAACATCGCCAACTCCCGCAAGTACTACAACGCGGTCGTCAGAGAGTTCAACACGAAGATCGAGAAGATGCCCGGCGCGCTGTTCGCAGGCATGTTCGGCTTCGTCAAGCAGACTCTGTTCGAGATCCCCGACGCAGCGCAGAGAGAGAACGTCAACGTTCAGTTCTAAAGGATAACAACATGAAACGAACACATAGAAGGCACGTTTTCGCGTGCCTTTTGTGCATGGCCGTATTCCTGGCGTCCGCAGTGCCCGTGTTCGCCGTCAACTTTACGACGGACGGCTTTTTCACGACGGTGGACGTGCAGGAAAACTCCTCCATGCATGTGACAGAAGAGATCTACGTCACGTTCACGTCCGACGCGCACGGCATCTACCGGTACGTCCCCAATCATAACGTCTACGCGTATTACATGCACGACGGCGAGTTGGAGTCGAAAGAGCTGGTCTATTCCATCAAAAACATCGAGTGCGGAGACGAAGATATCTACACGGAGTCCAATTCCGGCAACCTGATGATCCGCATCGGTTCCGCGGATAAGCTGATCCGCGGCGCGCACAAGTACACGCTGGAATACGATATCGTCATGTATCAGGACGGCATCGATTATATGGACCAGTTCTACTGGAACGTCATCCCCGCCTATTGGGAAACGGATATCGATTTCGCCGGGTTTACCGTGAACATGCCCAAGGCGTTCGACGAATCCGCCGTGGACGTCATCACCGGCCCCGTCGGCACGGGCGATACGACCCGGGCCAGCTGGGAGGTCGACGCGGAGAATTCCCTGGCGGGCCATGTGGACGGACTGGAAGGCTACGAAGGGGTCACCGTCCGCATCGTGCTGCCGGAAGGCTATTGGACCGGCGTCAAGAGCGAGACTTTATACTGGCGCATCGCGCAGGGCCTGATGGGGCTGCTGACCGCCTTCGGCGTCGGCCTGTTCCTGGCGAAGGGCAGGGACCCGAAAGTGATCAAGACCGTGGAATTCTATCCGCCGGACGATCTGTCCCCCGCGGAAGTCGGGTACATTTACGACACGAATATCGACGACAAGGACATGACGTCCCTGGTGATGTGGTTCGCGGCGAGGGGGTACCTGAAGATCCACGCGCAGGAGACCGAGACCCGTTTCCTGAAGCGCGACAAAGTCACC
>JAFPXN010000159.1 GCA_017412505.1 Bacillota bacterium
GCCATGAACGGCACCGTCAGATACATGTTGAACAGCATTTTGCCCTGGTACAGCGTCTTCTTTTCGAGCGGCAGGCTCTGCACGATCCAATAATTCTTTCCTTCCAGCGAAGGCGAGCAGACTGTGGTCGCGACCATGCCGATGAAGAAATAGATGAGGAACGGAATCGCGGGCCGCAGCATCGCGACGTCGACCGGCGCGTCCTGGATCACGATTCTGACGATACGTTCGAAGCCGATGATCAGCGTCAGGATGCCAAGCAGCGCGGCCATAACTTCCCCTGCCGCCGCGTTCGTCATGTAGGCGGTGGATCCGGTCAGACGCTTGAATTCCTTGAAGGCGATCGCGTTCACGGCGTTGCGCTTCTTCTGCGCGGTCATCCTGTAGTTCTTCGAAGCCGCGTGCGATTTCAGCGCGGAATTGATGTTCCGGTACGAGCCTCCGACGATGCGGAAGAGCACGGCGAACAGCAGCGCGCTGACGCCAGCCAGGAGAAGCATGCTCAGAACGCTGTGCTTCGTAACGGCATCGGAGAACCATCCGGCGGGCAGGTAGATCCTCGCCGCATTTTGGGTCATCTCGGACGTCTTTTCCAGCACGTCCTCCACCTGATTGTTCTTGAAGATGCTCTCGATGATAAAGCGGAGCGAAAAGCTGAAAATGATGATGGCGAACATGAGAATCGTCTGCACGATGTTCGTCCTGCGGAAACCCGCGCTCACTTTCGCGGTCAGGAATCCGAGGAAAGCCGCGATCAGCATCGGGATGACCGGCAGGAACAGCGACAGAACGATCCATACCGGGTACACGAAGACGGCCGGATGGGCGTAGATCCCGTAGCCGATCAGCATGGCGACGGAGATGCTCAGGTACCATGGCAGGCTCTTGACGTACATGTACAGGAACTTGGCGGACGCGACCGTTTCTGTCTTGAACGGCAGCGACATCAGCATGTCGTATTCCTTGAAATTGAACAGATAGCCGTTCGTCTTCAGCAGCGTGAAGAAGAATGCGAGCAGACTGACGGTCAGCGCGCACATCCCCGGCGCGGAATCGATCATGCCCGTTGCTCCGTACCCGATGCAGGTCAGGATGCAGTAGCCGATGAGCATCGCATACAGAAGCACCGTTCCGATCGTGCCGCCGACGATCTTGCTTTTCTTCTTTCTGTCCGCCGTGTATTTGTAGATATTCCGCTGGCTCGTGGAAAGGAGCAGCGTTTTCAGGAGAAGGCCGGTCTGTTTCATCTGTCTGCCTCCAGGAACGCCTCTTCGAGCGAATGGCCCGCCGTAAGTTCTTCCATCGTGCCGGCGGCGATAATGCGTCCCTTGCGGATGATCGCAACTTTATTGCACAGCTTTTCCGCCACGTCGAGCACATGCGTCGAGAAGAAGACCGCCGTCCCCTTTTCGCACATCTCATGCATGACCCCTTTCAGCTGGAACGTCGCCTTCGGGTCGAGCCCGACGAAGGGTTCGTCCAGCACGAGCAGCTTCGGATCGTGGATGAGTGCTGAAATGATGGCCACCTTCTGCTTCATACCGTGTGAATACGAGCTGATCAGGTTGCCCAGCGCCTCTGTGATCTCGAACAAATCCGCGTATTTCTTAATGCGTTCTTCTCTTTCCGCGGCGCCGATCCCGAAGACGTCCGCGATGAAGTTCAGATACTGGATGCCCGTCAGGTTCTCGTAAAGGTCCGGATTGTCGGGAATATAGGCAGTGATGCGCTTGCACGCCATCGGATCGTCCTTGACGGAATGACCGTCGATCAGGATATCCCCTTCCGTGAAATCCAGCACGCCGACCACGGCGCGTATCGTCGTCGATTTGCCTGCGCCGTTGTGGCCGATAAAGCCGTAGATATCGCCCGCCTCCACGGTGAGCGACACGTCGTCCGCCGCCTTTTTCCCTTCGGCATACGACTTCGAATAGTGTCTGATCTCCAGCATCGGTTTTTCGTTCATGGTTTTCCCTTTCTATACCCCGTAAGTATTGATAAAGTGCCGGCTGAACGCCTCGACCTGCGCCATCGCTTCGGAGGTCTTGTCCGGCTCGCGGTCGCACAGGTGGATGAGCACGCTGATCGGCGCGGTGTAGGCGAAGGCAAGCATGGCCGGGTCGTCCCTGCGCAGCAGCCCCTTTTCCATCATGCCGGCAAAGATCTTCGTGAACATCTCGGTGAGGCCTGTCAGAAAATGCTTTGTGGCAAGGTCTCTCGCGCGGTCATCGCGGAACTGCTCGATCGTCAGCAGCTTTCTCGTCATGACGATCTTCTCGTCGCGGACCGTAACGTTCACCAGGTTCATCGTCATTGCGACGAGTTCTTCGAGCGAATCCGGCACGGGCGGCAGATGTTCCGGTGACCCGAAGCGCCTGTCGTAATAGACGATCAGTTCGTCGAGCAGCGTGTTCCAGATCTCTTCCTTGCTCTTAAAATGCCGGTACATCGATGATTTGCCCAGTCCCAGCGAAGCCGTCAGTTCGCGGATGTTCGTGCCTGCGTAACCGTTCTGCGAGAACATCTCCAGCGCTGCCGTCAGGATCCTCTCTTTTGTGTATTTTGCCATGATACGTGCCTCCGAAAAAAGATGCGACCGTTCGGTCGCATCTATTATAGAGAACGAGCGGTCGCATTTCAAGACCTTCTTTTCAGTTTGTCGAAAATGCTATTTTTCCAGCACTTTCACGGCATAGGAACAGATTGGAATCACGTTCTGTTTCCGCTTTTCCGCAGCTTCCGTGACCGCATAGACCAGCCGTTTGGCGATGCCCTTTCCGCCGTAGGCGGGGTCCACGCGCGTAGAGA
>JAFPXN010000160.1 GCA_017412505.1 Bacillota bacterium
AGTTGTCGCCGGGAACCGTCCCCAACGACAACTATCAAAACCGTTGCCCAGACCCGCGATCACGTCGAGCTGCTTGCCCGGTTCATAGCGGGTCATGTCCTCTGTGCCGTGTCCGAGCACTTTATAGATGATCGTGATCGACCCTTCGTCCGCGTCGTGGACGGAGATCGGCCGCCTCAGAAAGCGTCCATCCAGCTTGATATCGACGAACTGGCCCGGCGCGGTCACGGCCGTGCCGTCCCCGGCTAGCACCATCTTCCAGATGCTGTCCGCGATCCGCGTATTCTCTTTAATTATATAGAATCCTTGTTTCATCCTAAATCTTACTCATTACTTATTGCTGAATATCTCCCATGAAATATGCAACATCTTCAAGGCTGCGCAGGGGTGGGTCCGCACCGGGCCACGCTGAGCGGGAGCGTGTCCCCGTGCGGAGCCGCCCTGCGGCAGCCCCTAAAAGCGTGCTATGCGTCGATCGTGGAGATCGTCAGCGTCGTTTCTTCCAAAACGTCCAGCAGCACCTTCACCGTATCCAGCGACGTGAAGATCGTCGCGTTGTTCTCGGTCGCGGCCTGGCGGATCTTGACGCCGTCCGTGTCGCTGCCCGTGGTCAGCGCCGACGTGTTGATGATGTAGGCGATGTGGCCCTGACGGATGGACTCGGGGATCGCGTCGGAACCGTCGGAGATCTTCTTCAGCACGCGTGTGCGGATGCCGTGCTCCTTCAGGAACTTCGCCGTGCCCTCCGTCGCCTCGATATTGAAGCCCAGGTTATAGAACCGGCGGATCAGCGGCAGCGCCTCTTCTTTATCCTTGTTCGCGATCGTCGCGAACACCGTGCCGTAGTTCTGCAGGTGCATGCCCGCCGCCTGCAGCGCCTTGTACAGCGCGCGGTTCAGGCGGTCGTCGTAACCGATGGCTTCGCCGGTGGACTTCATCTCCGGCGACAGATAGGCGTCCAGCCCGCGGATCTTGTTGAACGAGAACACGGGCACCTTGACGTAGTGGCGCTTTTTCTCGGGCGGATACAGGTCGAAGAGGCCCTGCTCCTTGAGGCTCTTGCCCAGGATCACTTCCGTGGCGATGTCCGCCAGGGAATAGCCCGTGGCCTTGGACAGGAAGGGAACGGTGCGGGACGACCGCGGGTTGACTTCGATGATGTACACGTCGTCGTTCTTGTCCACGATGAACTGAATGTTGTACAGACCCACGATGCCGATGGCCGGGCCGAGCTTCTTCGCGTACTGGAGGATGGTGCCCTTGACCTTATCCGAGATGGAGAAGGAGGGATAGACGGAGATGGAGTCGCCGGAGTGGATGCCGGTACGTTCCACCAGTTCCATGATGCCCGGCACGAATACGTCGCGTCCGTCGCAGATGGCGTCGATCTCGACCTCCTTGCCCTGGATGTACTTGTCGACCAGGACCGGCTTGTCCGCGTCGATCTCCACGGCGTTCTTCAGGTAGTGGCGCAGCTGCTCTTCGCTCAGCACGATCTGCATGGCGCGGCCGCCCAGCACAAAGCTGGGACGCACCAGCACGGGGTAGCCGATCTCCTCAGCGGCGGCGACGCCTTCTTCGATGTGGGTCACCGCGCGGCCCTTGGGCTGCGGTATGTTGAGCTCCAGCAGCAGCTTTTCGAAGCTGTCGCGGTTCTCCGCCAGATCGATGGCGGCGCAGTCGGTACCGATGATCTTAACGCCGCGGTCCATCAGGGGCTGCGCCAGGTTAATGGCGGTCTGACCGCCCAGAGATGCGATGACGCCCTCCGGCTGTTCGAAGTCGATGATGGCCATGACGTCTTCCGGGGTCAGCGGTTCGAAATACAGCTTATCCGCAGTGGTATAGTCGGTGGAGACGGTCTCCGGATTGTTGTTGATGATGATGGCTTCGTAGCCCGCCCGCTTGATGGTCTGCACGGCATGCACGGTGGAGTAGTCGAATTCCACGCCCTGGCCGATGCGGATGGGGCCGGCGCCCAGCACCACGATCTTCTTTTTGTCGGTGAGCAGGGACTGATTCTCGCCGGTATAGGAAGAATAGAGATAGGCGATATATTTGCCGGTGTGCAGGGTATCCACCATGCGGAACACCGGGGTAAGTCCTTCTTCTTTGCGGGTCTTGTAGATCTGCAGTTCGTCCACGTTCCAGAGCTTGGCGATGAATTCGTCGGAGAAGCCCATCAGCTTGGCGGCGGTCAGCGTATCGACGCCGCCGGGGGCTCTCTTCAGCAGACCTTCCATGTCGACGATCCTCTTAAAGCTCTCCAGGAACAGCTCGGTGATCATGGTGAGCTCGTGGATCTCCTTGATGGAGACGCCTCTGCGGATGAGCTCGAACACGGCGAAGATGCCGTCCGCCCGGAACTCGGAGACGTAGGCTTTCAGCTCGGCATCGGTGTAGCTGTCGAACTTGGCCATCCAGAAATGGCAGACGCCGGTCTCCAGAGACCGCACGGATTTGAGGCAGCATTCCTCCAGCGTGGAACCGATGCCCATGACTTCGCCGGTGGCCTTCATCTGGGTGCCCAGGGTGTTGGGCGCGTCGGTGAATTTGTCGAAGGCGAAGCGGGGGAACTTGGCGACGATGTAGTCCAGGCTGGGTTCGATGGCCGCGGTGCCGCCTGCGACAGGGATCTCTTCGAGGGCCATGCCCATGGCGATCTTCGCGGTGACCCTGGCAATGGGGTAGCCGCTTGCCTTGCTGGCCAGCGCGGAGGACCGGGAGACTCTGGGGTTGACCTCGATGAGGAAATATTCGGAGGAATTGGGGTTGAGCGCGAACTGCACGTTGCAGCCGCCTTCGATCTTCAGCTCCTTGATGATGCGGATCGCGGAATCGTTGAGCATCTTCAGATCGTGCTCGTTTAAGGACAGGATCGGGGCGACGACCATGGAGTCTCCGGTGTGAACGCCCACGGGATCCACGTTCTCCATGCCGCAGATGGTGATGGCATGGTCGTTGGAATCGCGCATGACCTCGAATTCGATCTCCTTGTAGCCGCGCACGGACTTTTCGACGAGTACCTGATGCACGGGGGAGAGCCGGAAAGCATTGGTGCCGACTTCGATCAGTTCTTCTTCGTTATAAGCGAAGCCGCCGCCGGTGCCGCCGAGGGTAAAGGCGGGGCGCAGTACGACGGGGTAGCCGATGTGCTTGGCGGCTTCCTTGGCTTCGTCCAAGGAGTAGGTGATCTCGGAGGGGATGACCGGCTCACCGATGGACTGGCACATCTCTTTGAACAGCTCTCTGTCCTCGGCCCGCTCGATGGAGCTTGCGGGGGTGCCCAGCAGCTGTACGCCGCATTCCTTTAAAATGCCTTTGCGCTCCAGCTGCATGGCGAGGTTGAGTCCGGTCTGACCGCCGATGCCGGGTACGATGGCGTCGGGACGCTCATAGCGCAGGATCTTCGCGATGTATTCCAGCGTGAGGGGCTCCATGTAGACTTTGTCCGCGATGGACGTGTCGGTCATGATGGTGG
>JAFPXN010000014.1 GCA_017412505.1 Bacillota bacterium
ATAGCAGAAAAAGGAGGACCCGCCTATGGCACGTGATACCGATCCCAACTTACAGAAACAAGTCATTTACTCCGTTTACGTCCGCAACCACACGGCTGAGGGCACGTTCCGCGCCCTGATCGCGGACTTGGACCGCATCAAAGCCCTAGGGGCAGACATTCTCTGGCTCATGCCCATCCATCCCATCGGCGCGCTGCAGCGCAAGGGCACCCTGGGCAGCCCCTACGCGATCCGGGATTACCGGGCGGTGAACCCGGAATACGGCACGTTGGAAGACTTCCGCGTTCTGGCGGAGGAGATCCAAAAGCGCGGCATGAAGTGCATGATCGACGTCGTATATAATCATACTTCCCCGGATTCCGTCCTGTGGCAGGAACACCCGGAGTATTTTTATAAGCGTCCGGACGGCACGCCCGGCAACCACGTGGGGGACTGGACGGACATCATCGACCTGGATTACAACGTTCCGGAGCTTTGGGACTACCAGCTGGAGACCCTGAAGCAATGGGCGCAGATCGTCGACGGCTTCCGCTGCGACGTAGCTTCGTTCGTGCCGGTGGAATTCTGGGCGAGAGCCCGCCGGGAGATCGCGAAGAGCAAACCGGACTTCATCTGGCTCGCTGAAAGCGTGCACCGCATGTTCAGCGTCATCTGCCGCCGCCGCGGCATGTATTCCGCCCGGGACGTGGACGCCTACGAGGCGTTCGATATCGAATACGAATACGATATCCGCGAGGCGTTCGACCGCTATCTGGACGGAACCGGGACGCTGGCGCACTGGACGGATCTGCTGGGATTCCAGGACTTCGTCTATCCTGCGAACTACAACAAACTGCGCTATCTGGAGAACCACGACACGCAGAGGATCGCTGCGCGGGTCAAGGACGGGCTTTCCCTGAAGAATTACACGGCCATGCTGTATTTCCTCAAGGGAACGACCCTCGTCTACGCGGGGCAGGAGCGCGCCGCGACGCACACGCCCAGCCTGTTCGACGCGGACAAGGTACAGTGGGACGCCGGGACAGACCTGACGCCCCTGATGCAAAAGCTATACAAACTGAAGCAGCAGACCCTTTCGCCGGACGATCTCTTCTCCGCCGAGGCGGACGAGGCGGATCACATCGCGGTGATGACCCGCGACGACGGCAAGACGCGCAAGATCGGCGTCTTCTCACTCCGGGGCCTTCCGGGCGAAGCATCCGTCGATCTGCCGGACGGCGCGTATTCCGACCTGCTGTCGGGCGCGAAAGCGAAAGTCCGCGGCGGAAAGCTTTCCTGCAGCGGCGAACCCATTTGGATCTGCACGGCTTAGACGCAACAAAAGAGCACATTGTACCTGTCCCCATGTGCTCTTGACGCTTAAGCGCCAATAGAAAACCGCCGATCTGAACGATCGGCGGAAAATTTTTTAAAAACCAAGCTCTTCGCCCACCAGCACCACTTCCACGTCCATGCCGTTCATCTTCTGCATGTAGATGGCCATAACGTTGCAGATGCGGCGGGGCGCATGGCAGTCGTAGCACTTGCCCGTCTTCGCGCAGGGCGTCGCGTAGCCGAACTTCTTCGTATTGGTGGGCGCTGCCACGTTGCGAGCCCGGAAGATGGCTTCTTCCAGCGTAGGTTCGATCTTCTTGGTGCTGGCCACCATGTAGACCTTTTCATGGCCGAAGATGGACCCTGCCACCCGGTTTCCGGTGCCGTCGATATTCACCATTTCACCGGTCTCAGAGATACCGTTGACGGATGTCAGAAAAACGTCCGTCAGCTGCGTCTTTTTTGCTATGTCGTCGAATTCGTCATCGTCGTGCACGCCGATGGGATTGTAGACCGTGTTGTGCGTTGCCAGAAGCTCCGGCACGCCCATCACCCGCAGGGTCTCGGAATCGCCGAATCCCACGGTCTTGCCGTCGATCCGGCTGTCCAGATAGGCCGCGGCTTCCGCTGCCGTTTCGAAATACGAAACTTCGAATTCGTTCTTCCTTAAGTTTTGAATCGTCTTTTCCAGATCCATAAACGTTCCCCCGGGAAAGCTCTCTTACATGCTCAACACTTCGATCAGCTCGTACAGCGACATGTCGGGTTCTTTCGTGCAGGCTGCCGCCTCGAACAGATCCATGGCGAAGATCTTGCCGTCCTTCTGGCCGATGGCGCATCCCTTCTCGCCGTTCTTCAGCAGTTCGATGGCCTTGGCGCCGCAGAACGTGGCCAGGATGCGGTCCTGGGCCGACGGGCTGCCGCCTCTCTGCAGATAGGACAGCACGACCGTGCGCGTTTCCTTGCCGGTGTGAGATTCGATGTCCGCTTCCAGGGCGTCCGAAGCGATGCCGGACCCTTCCGCGTTGATGATGATGCTGTGCAGTTTTCCGCGGTTCAGCCCCGCGAGCACCTTGTTATAGACGTAGGACAGCATCGGTTTGCGCTCCGGGGTCAGAACGATCTCCGCGCCGCCCGCCATGCCGGCGTACAGCGCGATGTCTCCGCTTTCGCGGCCCATGACTTCCACGATCGTGACGCGTTCGTGCGCCGAACTCGTATCGCGGATCTTGCTGATCGCGTCCAGAACGGTGTTGACCGCCGTGTCGAACCCTATCGTGTAGTCGGTATATGCCAGGTCGTTGTCGATCGTGCAGGGCAGGAACATGACAGGGAAACCCGCCTCTACGAGGGTGCAGGCGCCCCGCATGGATCCGTCGCCTCCCATGACGACAAGGCCTTCGATACCCAGCGTTCCCATGACTTCGATGGCTTTGGCCGCGCCGCCCGGTTCCATGAAATGGCGGCTTCTGGCCGTTTTCAGGATCGTGCCGCCCCGGTGCAGGATATCGCCCACGTCCGAACGGTACATGCGCACAAAATCGCCCGCCAGCAGGCCTTCATAGCCGCGGTGGACGCCATAGACTTCCATTCCTTCCGCGATCCCGCAGCGCACGACGGCGCGGATCGCAGCATTCATTCCCGGCGAATCTCCGCCGCTTGTTAAAAAAGCAATACGCTTCATTGGTCACCTCCCGCGCGGTTCACGATAACCGCGCCTATTGCGCACAGTATTCCCAGGACGATGCAGAACCATCCTGTCTTGCTGAGATCGTGGCGGAACGGATTCTTAAACCAGAGGACCGAGGCCGCTTCCCAGACGACTGCGCAGATAAACAGTATTTTAGCAGTTTTCTTCATGAAGGTCACCTATTTTTGCTTTTCTAATATTTTTCTGTTCAGGATGCCCAGAGAATCCGCGCTGTGGATCAGCTCCATCTGCAGCATCGCGCTGTCGACGGCCCGGCCGATGAACGTGAAGAAGATATCGAGCACGATAGCCGCGCCGATCGCTTCGTAGGGGATCTCCAGACGCGCCAGCATGATGGCGTAGCAGCCGATGCCGCTGCCCGGGATGGGCGGCAGCGCGATGGCCCTCATCGTGCAGACGACGGCCGCTACGATGAACCAGGTCAGGTCCACTTCCACGTGATACGCTTCCGTCAGGAAATACGCGGTCGCGATGAACGCGCAGATCGTGGCAGGCATGTACATGGTCTGCCCGATGGGGAGCGCGAAATCCGTCAGACGCTTCGGCACGCCGAAGCGGTGGGTCAGCGCGTTCTCCGCCTCGCCGTAGGACGCGCCTGCCGACGCGGTCTGCAGCGAGATGATCATGGCCGGCTTCAGCTTCTGCAGCAGCCACTTCCAGGAAACGTGGTATTTCTTCGCGGTTAAGAACAGCATGCTCAGCCACATGCCGACGACCAGGACCAGGTAGACGGCCACGGGCTTCCACATGTCGTAGAATTCGCTCAGCCGGCTGTTCCAGATATGGCTGGCGACGGTGAGCGCGATGAACAGCGGAGAATATCGGCTGACGCTTTCCATCAGGAACGTGACGAGCGAGTTGCTCTGCGTCAGCACGCCCCGCAGCTGGCGCGCCGATTCGCCCATCACGACCAGGCCCACGCCCATCACGACGCCCATGAAGATCAGCTGCATGGAGTCGTTATCGATGAACGGTGACATCGGGTTGCCCGGCAGGATGCTGGCGATCAGGTTGAGCAGCTCCGACAGCGTCTCCGTCGGGCTGTACGTTCCGCTGCGCGTCAGGTGGAAGAACGGAAGGTACAGGACCATGACGGTCACGGCCGCGGCAAAGGAAAGGCCGATGAAGCGGTTCATCACCTTCTTGCCGTAGCGTCCGTACGTGACGATATCGCCCAGATTGGACACTGCGCTGCTCAGGAACAGGAACAGGGACAGGCTGGCGAACGTGCTCAGAACGCCTAAAAACGCGTAGAAGAACTGGGACAGGACGTTTGCGTCGATGTACGCTCTGACGTCCTGCGGAAGCAGAAAGCCGAGAGATCCGATGATGATGCCGGCAGCGACGCCCAGCGGCAGGTTGAGCGCGGCGAAACGGTGCTCCTCGTGGATCCACAGGGAGATGTGGTTCTGGTTGCCCTTGCGGCTCCAGACCGGCGCGAAGCCCATGTCCACCAGCAGGCGGCGGCTGAACTGGTCTTCGCCGTTGTCGCTGGTCGTGGGATTGTACATCTCGCCGCCGTAGCGGAAGCTGATATAAGGGCGCCCGATCCGGCGGCCGAGCTCCAACGTGCAGGGCACGGATTCTTTATAATGTTCGCAGACCCGCAGCAGCAGGTCTTCCATGGCGAAACGGATGCGGATGCGGTTGCGCTTTTCCAGACGGATCCCTTCCAGGAATTCCTGGATCTCCTCGGAAAGCATATCCACCGCGGCGCGGTCCAGAATATACACTTTTCTGGTTCGCTCAAAACTTTTCATACGCCTATTATACTATTCTGTGCCTTTATATGAAAAGAATTGTTTTACGCGCGGGCAGTTTCGTGAGATAATAAATTGATATAATATGTTTTTCTCATCAGGAGGCGTATATGAATCTTATCAAGAAAGCAGCGGGCGACGCGCTTACGATCGCGCTGGAAGGCAGACTGGACACGACGACTTCCCCGCAGTTGGATAACGAGCTCGACGTTTCCCTGGAAGGGGTCAAGGATCTTACGCTGGATTTCTCCGAGCTGACCTACATCTCTTCGGCCGGTCTTCGCGTGCTGCTGAGAGCGCAGAGAAAGATGAACGGCTGCCAAGGCGCGATGCGCGTGACCGGAGTAAACGACAGCATCATGGAGATCTTCGAGATCACCGGTTTCTCCGAGATCCTCACGATCGAATAATACAGGAGTTTTTTATGAACGAGATCCGTTTTCTCGAAAACCGCGCCAATCCCACCGTTAAGATCTGCGGCCGCGTCGATTCCAAAAATGCGGCGGACGTCGAAGAACAGATCACGGCCTGCCTGCAGGGCGTCACAGATCCTGCCGTCGTGCTCGACGCGGAAGACCTGGAATACATCTCTTCCGCCGGTCTTCGCGTGCTGCTGCGGCTGCGCAAGGCGCATCCCGAAGTACGCATGGAGAACGTCAGCACGGAGGTCTACGAGATCCTGGAGATGACAGGTTTTACGGAGATCCTTCCCATCGTGAAGGCCTACCGCAAGCTGTCCGTCGAAGGGTGCGAGGTCATCGGCGAAGGCGCGAACGGCAGCGTGTACCGTCTGGACCCGGACACCATCGTCAAGGTCTATACCGACCCGGACGCCCTGCCCGATATCAACAAAGAAAGAGAACTGGCCAGAACGGCCTTCATCCTGGGCATCCCCACGGCCATCCCCTATGACGTCGTGCGCGTCGGAGATCTGTACGGCACCGTGTTCGAGCTGCTGAACGCCAAATCGTTCGCGGAACTGTTGATGCATGACCGGGAGAACGCGGATCACTACATCACCCAGCTGGCGGACCTGCTGAAGCTGATCCACAGCACGAAGGTAAAGCCGGGTTCCATGCCGGACATGAAGGAAACGGTGCTGGGCTGGGTCGATTTCCTGAAGGACTATCTGGAAGAGCCGGTCTGGAAGAAGCTCCGCGCCCTGACGGAAGCGGTTCCCGCGCAGGACACCATGCTGCACGGCGATTTCCATGCCAAGAACGTCATGATGCAGAACGGCGAGGTCATCCTGATCGATATGGACACGCTCTGCATGGGTCACCCCGTGTTCGAGATGGGCTCGATCTTCAACGCCTACACCGGTTTCTACGTCACGTCCCCCGAGCGCCGCGGCGCCTTTATCGGGCTGGACGCCGAGATGGCGGAACAGGTCTGGAACGGTCTGCTGCTGCACTACGCGGACGGTGACGAGGATAAGGCGAAAAAGATCGAACAGCGCGCCGCGCTGATCGGTTTCGTGCGGCTGATGCGCCGGCTGCTGCGCAGAGACGGCATGAGCACGCCGGAGGGACGCCAGACGATCTCCGTCTACCGCAGAAACATCGAAAAGCTGACGGAGGAGATCGACGATCTGACGTGGTAGATCGATTTACGAACATGAAGAATCATTGTGAGAATCACCGCCGAAGCGGCCGCCTGGCCTGCTTCGGCGGCGTCAATATGGACCTGCATATCCAAAGCAGCGTCCCCGTCATCCTGCACGATTCCAATCCGGGCAAGATCCACACGTCGCCCGGCGGGGTGATGCGCAATATCGCGGAAAACTGCGCGAGGCTGGGCTGTGCGCCCATCCTGTTGTCTGCCGTCGGAGAGGACGCTTTAGGCGACCGTATCCGCAGCTACAGCGAGAAGGCCGGCGTCGACGTCAGCCGCCTGTTCCTGCACGCGGACTGCCCCACGTCCTGCTACATGGCGTTTCTGGACGAGAGCGGCGACATGCTGGTCGCGGCTAACGACATGCGCATCATGGACCTGATCCCGGACAGTTATCTGCGGAAGAACGCGGACGTCCTGCGGGACGCGGACGCCGTTCTCTGCGACGCGAATCCCCCGGCGGAGCGCATCGCGCAGCTGGCGGAGCTCGCAGGCGGTACGCCCATCTTCGCGGACCCGGTCTCCGTCGCCAAGGGCGGCAGATTCCTGCCCGTACTGGATAAACTCTATCTGCTGAAGCCGAACCGCATCGAGCTGCAGCACTTAAGCGGCCTGCCCTGCAACACGGATGGCGAGATCTCCGCGGCGTCGAAAGCGCTGCTGGATCGTGGTCTGCAGTCGATCGCCGTTTCCCTGGGAAGCCGCGGCTGCTACTATGCGGACCGGGAGGGCAGATCGTTCTTCCGCATGCTGAAGCCAATCGCCGACATGGCGAACGCCACCGGCGCCGGGGACGCTTTCATGGCGGGTCTCGCCTGCGCGTTCGTGTGCGGCGCGTCACCGGAAGACATGGTGGACTACGCCCTGGCCTGCGGCCTTCTGGCCGTGCAGAGCGAAGATACGATCAACCCGCAGCTGTCGGATGAGACAGTGCGGAAGACTTTGCAAGAACAACACATTTAAACGGAGGTTTTCATGAATTATAAAGAATATCTGGACATCAAACCCGAAGTGGCCGAAGCGCTGGCCGCCGGAAAGCCCGTCGTCGCGCTGGAGAGCACGATCTTAAGCCACGGCATGCCCTACCCGCAGAATCTGGAATTCGCGGCGAAGGTGGAAGAAGTCGTCAGAAGCGAAGGCGCAGTGCCTGCCACCATGGCGCTCATCGACGGACGCATCAAGGTGGGCCTGTCCGAAGCGGATCTGGAAGTCATGTGCAAGGCGGAAAACGTGGGCAAGGTGAGCCGCAGAGATTTCGCGCTCTACCTGGCGGAAAAGAAGACCGGCGCCACGACTGTCGCGACGACCATGATGTGCGCGAACTTCGCCGGGATCCGGGTATTCGCCACCGGCGGTATCGGTGGGGTCCACCGCCGCGGCGAAGTGACCATGGACATTTCCGCGGACCTGCAGGAACTGGGCAACACGCCCGTCTGCGTCGTCTGCGCAGGCTGCAAGCAGATCCTGGACATCGGCCGTACGCTGGAATATCTGGAGACCATGGGCGTGCCCGTCATCGGCAACAAGACCGCGGATTTCCCCGCGTTCTACTGCCCGAAGAGCGGATATAAAGCGGATTACGCGGCAGAAGACGAGGCCGACATCGCCCGCATTTTAAAAACCTCCCTCGACCTGGGTCTGAAGGGAGGCATGCTGGTCGGCAATCCTGTTCCGGCGGAATACGCCATGGATTTCGACTATATGGAGGGCATCATCACGCAGGCGATCGCGGAAGCGGACGAACAGGGCGTGAAGGGAAAGAACATCACGCCGTTCCTGCTGGCGCGCGTCGTGGAACTGACCGGCGGAGAATCGCTGGCCACCAACATCCAGCTCGCGCTGAACAACGCCCGCTGCGCCGCGAAGATCGCCGCGGAGCTGGCTAAACTGTAAGGGAACCTTTAATGGACATAAAAAGACCCGGACGTTTCCGCCCGGGTTTTTCTTATGGATCTTATTTCGTTCCCAGCAGTCTGGCCATGCGGTCCAGGCCTTCGACGATCTTCTCCGTTTCCGTGCAGTAGGAAACGCGCAGGTACCCTTCTCCGTATTTGCCGAACGCGCTGCCCGGCACGGTCACGACGCCCGTGTTCTCGAGCAGATAGAATGCAAGATCCCGGTCGTTCATCCCTGTTTCCGTCACGTTCGGGAACGTGTAGAACGCTCCTTCCGGCGCCAGGCAGGAAAAGCCCTTCAGCCGGTTGAGCCCCTCGACCATGATCTTTCTGCGCTTATCGTATTCCGCGACCATCTCCGCCACGTAATCCTGCGGACCGGTGAGCGCTTCCAGCGCCGCGTACTGCATCGGCGCAGCCACGCTGGAGATCATGCTGCTCTGTACGCGGGTCATCTGCATGCACATCTCCTCCGGCGCCACGCAGTAGCCGATGCGGAACCCCGCCATGGCGTAGGTCTTCGACACGGAATTGCAGATGACGGTGCGTTCCGCCATCCCGGGAAAACTGCCGAGGCAAACGTGCTTCGCGCCGTCGTACAGCAGCGCTTCGTAGGGCTCGTCCGCGATGACCCACAGATCGTGCGCGATCGCGAATTCCGCGATCTGCTTCAGGTCCTCCGCCGGCGTGACCGAACCCAGCGGATTGGACGGGCTGTTGATCAGGATGGCCTTCGTCTTCGGGGTCAGGCATTTTTCCAGATTCTCCGCCTTGACGTGAAACTTGTCCTTTTCATAGACCGGAACGTCCACAATGCCGACGCAGGCCACGTCCGCCATGCCGATATACGCCGCGTAATACGGGCAGGGGATCAGGATCTCGTCGCCCGGATCCATCGTGCACAGCATGGCCATCAGCAGCGCATGGGTGGCTCCGTTGAACACGTGTACGTTGGCCGGCGCGCATTCGATGCCCTGCTCTTTTCTGTATTTTGCCACGATCGCTTCGCGCAGAGCCTGCAGTCCCGCGTTGGAGACGTATTTCGTCGCGCCGTTGTTCATGGCGGCATACGTGGCGTCGATCACGTTCCGGCCTGTCGCGAACCCCGGTTCGCCGATCCCGAAATTGATCGTATCTTTATATTGCAGCGCTTTCTCGAATACAGCGCGCACGCCGGAAAAAGCGTATTGTCTGGAGCGGCTGCTCAATTCCATTTTTATCACCTCTGAGAATACAATACTCCTTTTGCATCCTTTATTCAAATCGGCAAAATCGAATCCAACGGTCAAAAAAACTGAACGCTGCGCAATTTCCCCGTGATACAATAGAAGTACAAGAAAGACTATGCGGAAAGGAGCTTCCTATGAAACCTTTGATCGGCGTATTTGCCCACGCGGCCCGGACGGTTGAGACTTTCGCGGCCCAGACCTGTCCGGAGACCTACCTGTTCGCCCTGGAAAACGCAGGCGCAGACCCCATCCTGCTGCCCGCTTACGATAACGACGAGGCGCTGCGGCGCTACGTGGATCTGTGCGACGGCTTCGTGCTCCCCGGCGGCATCGATATCAATCCCCTCACCTACGGCGAGGATCCTCATCCGATGCTGCAGGGCAACCGGCTGGAGTTCGACGAGTGCGAACTGCACCTGATCCAAATCATTCTGGAGTCGAAAAAGCCCGTTCTCGGCATCTGCCGCGGCGCCCAGATCCTGAACGTCGCCTTCGGCGGCACGCTGTACCAGGACATCGTCTCGCAGCACGAAGGCGCGCAGCAGCACGGCCAGACGGAGATCACGCCCGGCGCGCCCTGCCACAGGATCAAGATCGAAGACGGCTCCATCCTGGCGGAACTCTACGGCGCTGAGACGCGCGTCAACAGCTTCCACCACCAGGCGGTGAAGGATCTGGGCAAGGGGCTGAAAGCCACCGCCCACGCATACGACGGCATCGTCGAGGCGTTCGAAGCGCCGGATTATCCCTTCGTCCTCGGCGTGCAGTGGCACCCCGAGCAGGAGACCAACGCGGACAGACACGCGGTGCTGCCCATCTTCAAGAAATTTGTGGACGTCTGCAGATAGAGCGTTCCCCTTGCGGCCCGCGCGTCCGCAGGATATAATAAAAGCAACTTAATTCTCAGAGAAAGCACAACAGGTGAGAGATGCGCAACAGATAATTTGATTTGGATCATGTGAACGTACCTACGAAGAGGCCTTTCGGGCCTTTGGTTTCGCATGCCGGATCAGATCATCCCGAAAGCGCTCTTCTGTTGACCGATATCAATAGCAGTGTTTGTTTTGGGTCTGTTCCGGCTGCGGAACAGACCTTTTTATGCGAGGTGATATCGATATGCTTCAAGTGCAGCATCTGACCATAGACCATATCCGGGATCTGCGGACGATCCTGAAGGATTTTTCCGTGACCCTGAACGCAGGCGACAAAGCCGTGATCATCGGCGAGGAGGGCAACGGAAAATCCACACTGCTCAAGTGGATCTTCGACCCGGCTCTGATCGAAGACTATGCGGAAGCGGAAGGCATCCGCGTGACCGGCGCAGAACGCCTGGCCTACCTGCCCCAGCAGCTGACGGAAAAAGACGCAGGCCTCACCGTCTGGGAATTCTTTGCGGAAGAGACTTTGTTTGCGGATGCGCCGCCCCGCAGGCTGGCGAAACTGGCTTCGTCCCTGGGGCTTTCTCCGGGTTTCTTTTACAGCGACCAGATCATGGGAACCCTGTCCGGCGGGGAAAAGGTAAAGGCCCAGCTGGCACGCCTGCTTCTCGCGGAACCGACCGCCCTGCTGCTGGACGAGCCGTCCAACGACATCGACATCGAAACGCTGGAATATCTGGAACGGGTCATCCGGGAGTTTTCCGGCATCGTGCTCTTTATCTCCCACGACGAGACTTTGATCGAACGGACCGCCAACATGGTGATCCATCTGGAACAGGTCCACCGCAAGCAGCAGTGCCGCCACACCGTAGCGCGCACAGGCTACCGGGAATATGCGGAAAGGCGGCTGAACGCCTTCGAAAAACAGGCGCAGCAGGCGCAGAGCGACCTGCGGAAAAAGCGGATCCGGGATGAAAAATACAGGCGCATCCTGCAGAGCGTCGACCGGGCGCAAGTCACGATCAACCACGCGGGCAGGGATAATCCCGATCCTATGCAGGCTGCGAGAAACCTGAAAGACAAGATGCATACTGTCAAATCCATGCAGAAGAGGTTCGCGCGCGAGGATGCGCAGATGACGGAAAAACCCGTCATGGAGAATCCCATCGACTTTACGCTGGGCGAAAACGCGGAACCCATCCCGACGGGCAAGACTGTGCTGGACTTTGAATTACCGCGCTTGTCCGCGCCGGACGGTTCCCGCCTTCTTGCGGAAAATATCCGACTGCTCGTGCGGGGACCGGAAAAGGTGTGCATCATAGGGCGCAACGGCTGCGGCAAGACGACGCTGCTGAAGGAGATCTGGGAACAATTGAAAAACCGCACGGACATCCGTGCGGCCTATATGCCTCAGAATTATGCGGATCTTCTGGATCTCAGCAAGACGCCCGTCGACTGTATCTGCACGAAAGGCGACGCCGAAGAACGCACGATGGTGCGTACCTTTCTCGGCGCGCTCCGCTTTACGACCGCGGAGATGGAACACCCTGCCTCTGCGCTTTCCGGGGGTCAACAGGCGAAGATCTTTCTGCTGCGGCTGAATCTTTCCGGGGCGAACGTATTGCTTTTGGACGAACCGACGCGGAACTTCTCGCCCCTATCGGGACCGGTCATCCGCCGCATGCTGGCGGCTTTTCCGGGCGCCATCCTCAGCGTATCCCACGACCGCAAGTACATCGAAGAAGTCTGCGGTACGGTGCTGGAGCTGACAGAAGGAGGTCTGGTGCAGCACTGAATTATGTAAGCTGTCCTTCGGGCGTTGTTTTGAAAGGATTCAGGCCGTTGTTAACTGCTCTCTGCCATAGAAGCCGCCCTGTTAACATGACCCAAACGCTTAAGGAATCGTTTTCCGTGAATGTTAAGATTTCATTCAATTTCGGGCGGTTCTTCTTAACCTGCGGCTAAACTTCCGGTTAATGCGTCTTGTTTTTGGTTGACAGAATCCGTTCAATCCACACACAGGCGTCCGATACAGTTAACTATATGGGGCCATTTCCTGAAATCAGTTAACAACAAGCAAAACCCTTCCGTAACATATCTCCAACGGGTTTTAGGTCAGTGGAAAACAAGACAGAGGAACTGTCCCCGCAGCTTCAGATCCCCAGCAGGTGCTCCAGCGTGTAGGCCACGCCGTCGTCTTCGTTCGTGAGGGCGATGTAGTCGGCCACGTCCAGTAGCTCGGGGACGGAATTGCCCATGGCGACGCCCACGCCTGCCCGGACGACCATCTGTTCGTCGTTGGAGGAATCGCCGAAGGCCATGATGCCGCTGCGGTCCGTTCCCAGATAGGCGGCGAGTTCTTCCAGCGCATGGGCTTTGGACGTGTTCCTCCCGCCGATCTCGATGTTGTTGGGCGTGGAACTGCAGGCGGTGATCCCGGGCATCTTCTTCAGTTCCGCCAGCCACCGCAGTCGCTTTTCGTCGTCCGCCATGATCAGGTTGATATTCTCCATTCTGTCCTTGTTGGCTTCGAGCAGCGCCAGAACGTCGTCCACCGGTTGGCGCGTGGTCAGCACGTAGTGCTGGCTCTTCTCGCTCGTGCGGCCGAAGTCCGCCAGATGGGTCAGATCCCTGCGGTCCGCGTAGACCCCGTCGTCGAAGAAGATCTCGATCATGACGTCTTCGTCGTGCAGGTAGGGATCGACCGCGTCCACGGCTTCCGCCGAGAGAAGGTTCTCCAGCAGCACCTTGCCCGTGTGCATGTCGGTAATGCGGGCGCCGTTGCTGGTGACCGCGTACTGCACGCCTTCCACCGCAACGACGTCTTTCGGCAGCGCGTCGAATACGCGGCCCGTCGCGATCACGACGTGATAGCCCTTCTCCATAGCCCGCATGATGGCCGCCTTGTTGCCTTCCGACAGCTTGCCGTGACCGTCCAGCAGCGTATCGTCCATATCGAACGCAAGGATCTTGATCTTGTCCAGTCTCTCCTTCGAGAGAGGCATTTTGAAGTACGTTTTCATTCTTGTCCCTTCTTATAATCGCCCAGGGTGATAAGGAATGCGGAAGCGAGCACCAGGATGCCGCCCAGCAGAGAACGCTTCGTCAGAGGTTCGCCAAGCAGCAGGATGCTGCAGACCAGGCTGGTGATGGGCTCCAGAATGCCCAGGATGCCCGTAACGGTAGGGCCTATGCGTTTCACCGCCTCCGGGGTCATGACGTTGCCGATGCACACGACCATCAGGCCGGTCAGGAACAGCCAGATCCAGCCCGCCGGGCGGCACTCCGCAAACGAAAAGCCGAAGATGTGGCCGAACACGAACAGGAAGATCGACCCGAACAGCGTGTTGTAAAACGAGATCTTAAAACCCGTCAGCTCCCGTACGCCGCTCCGGTCCGAAATGATCAGATAAGCGGAATACGCCACGCTGGACAGCAGTGCCAGCGTAAGTCCCAGCGGGTTTGCCTCCAGGCCGCCGAACATCATCACCCAGATCCCCAGGCAGGCCAGCAGCAACGACGCGCCCTGGATCTTCGTCAACTTCTGCTTGAAGAAGACCGCGTAGAACAGCGCCACCAGCGCCGGATACAGAAAATGCAGGCACAGGGTGAGCCCGACGGAAATATAGTCGTAGGACAGGTACAGCAGCATGGCGGTCAGGCCGCCGCAGGTCATACCGATGAAGAGCAGGGAAACGAGCTGCTTCTTCGTCACCGCGAAGCCATAGCCCTTGATCTTCAGGATGGCCGCCAGCACGGGCAGCACGGACAGGTTGCGGTAAAACGCGATGGAGATGCCGTTGCCGCCGGCTCCGATCGAAGCCATTTTTGCCGTGATGGAAGAAAGTCCGAAAAAGATCGCTGCCAGCGCCGCCAGCAGCAATCCGGTGTGTTTGGATTCGTTGTTCATGGGTTCGCCTTTACTGCTCTTCGATCGGCAGCGTCAGCTGGTCCGGATCCGCCAGACCGCGGGGAAGTTCCAATCCTTCCAGGTCGTCGTCCAGGACGAGGCTTCCGACATCCTCGAGCTCGGGCAGATCGTCCAGCGATTCGAGGCCGAACGTGAACAGGAAATTGCGTGTCGTGCCGTAGAGGATGGGCCGCCCGATGCTGCTGCTTCTGCCCTTCTCCTCGACCAGGTCTTTCTTCATGAGCGTTTCCAGCACGCGGTCGCTCTTGATGCCGCGCACCGCGTCGATCTGCGCCTTCGTCACCGGCTGCTTATACGCGATGACCGCCAGCACCTCCAACGCCGCCTGGGACAGTCTCTTTTCCTTGACCGGTGTGCAGAGCTTCGTGATATAGTCGTCGTTTTCGGGGTTCGTACACAGCTGGAACGCCTTGTCCGCTTCACGGATGCGCAGGCCGCTGCGTCTGCTTTCATAATCGTCCGCCAGTTCGCGCAGGATGTGCAGCATGTCGGAAACGGGGAGATTGAACAGCTCCGCCGCCGTCTTGGCTTCCAGAGGGTCGCCCCATACGAACAGGATCGATTCCAGTGCCGATTTGATGCTTTCGTTCGTCATTTGCTATCCCTCCTGCTGCGCGTTCTCCACCAGTTTGACGGTGATGTCGCCGAAGCGCTTCTTCTGTTCGGCGGTCACCGACTTCTGCTTCAGCAGCTCGAGCAGAGACATAAAGGTGATCACCTGGTTATACGGACTGCTGTCCTCCCGGATCATCTCCGAGAACAGCAGTTTTTTCTTCGTCCGGAACATGTCGCGGATCTGCACGATGCGGTTCTCCACGGACATCCGCTGCCGTTCCACGCGCTCGTAGACCCGGCGCATCTCGTCCAGCCGCTGTTTGCGGAACAGGAAGGCGTAGAAGGCCTTGACGAACGCGTTCATGTCGGTCTTCAGCAGTTCTTCCGGGTCGCCGACGTAGGGCGTAAGGTCTTCCTGGGGCTTCGAACGGCTATGCGCTGCCGCTTCCGCTTCCTCTTCCAGGAAAGCCGCCATCTCCTTGTAGCGCTTGTATTCCAGGATGCGCGACACGAGATCCGCCCGCGGATCGTCTTCCTCGCCTGCCGCTTCGTCTTCCGCCTGCCGGGGCAGCAGCATGCGGCTCTTCAGCTCGATCAGTTCCGCGGCCAGCACCATGAATTCCTGGGCCACGGCCACGTCCTGCGCCTGCATGTCGGCGATGTACTGCAGATATTGCGTTGTGATCTCGGACACCTTGATGTCGTAGATGCTCATCTTCGCGTGCTCGATCAGGTAGACCAGCAGGTCGAAGGGCCCTTCGAAGATGTCCAGTTTTACTTTATATGCCATGTTTGTGCTCTATTCTCCGGCTTCCTCCGTCACCTCCGCGGGGACGAGGGGGCCGTTATCGAACGTGGCGCTGCAGCCGCGGCTGCGCAGCCACCCTAAGATCGTCTGCTGGTGACCCAAAACATGTTCGGCGTACGCCGTGCTGTATTCGCCGCTGGCTACCCTGCCGGGACCTGCGTTGTAAGCGGTCAGCGCGATGGTCGGACTGCTGTAGCTGCGCAGGAAGCGCGCGATATAGCTGGAACCGAACTGGATGTTCATGTGCGGGTCGTACAGCGCGCTGACGGAATATCCGAAACGCGCGCCCGTCTTGGGCATGATCTGCATCAGGCCGACGGCGCCGCCTCCCACGACGTGCTTGCGGAACTGGCTCTCGTTTCTCGCGATCGCCATCAGGAACACGGGATCCACCCCGTTGACCCGGGCTTCGTGACGGAACAGGTATACGAAGTACAGGGATTCCGCGTAGCCGAGCATGCGGTTGTTGGAGCGCATGTAACTCGCCAGCGCTTCGGTGAACGCCGCGTTCGCCGCGCAGTAATACCGCTCCGCGGCGATGTCGGGGTCCGTGCTGATATACACGCCGGACAGTTCGTCCACCCACACGCTCCATCCGAATTCGCGGCTCTCCGTAAACCAGTCGAACGGCAGATACACCGTGCCGTTTGCCTGCCGCAGGAAGGACGCGAAACTGTTCATCACCTCGCGGTCAATGGACTTGCGGGAATACCCCAGCTTTTCGGCCAGGCCGTAGGGCAGTTTTTCGATCCAGGGGAAGGTATCCAGCCAGAGCGCGATGCGCGCGGCTTCCGCTTCCTCTTTCTTTCTCTCCTCTTCGGACATGCCCGCTTCCGCGGGGATGTCGTCCGTCAGGATGATTTTGTAACCGCGGTCCACAGACGCGGAGGAATCGGTCAGATTGCAGGTGAGGCGGCCCGTCGCCAGGACCGAAGGATCCCCGCTGTCCGCATCGTGCATCAGGATCGTCTTTTCCGTCCGGATGATATCGATCTCGAAGCCCAGCACGTTCCGCCAGGTTTCATCCAATGCGAAAAACAGCCGCCCGCTGTCTCCCTCCAGGAGATACAGGGGATGCTCCAGTTCGAAATTGTTGAGATGGATGCCATCGATGAAAATGTCCTTCGCCAGGTACCACAGTCCCACCTCGTCCGTCTGCCGGGAAAGATCGTCCGGCCTGACCTGGGGCGCTTCCGCCGCCTGCTTCGGTTCGAATCCTTCGATCCAATACGCGAAGAGGCACAGCACGAGCGTCCATGCCGCGAGGATCAGGACCTGCCACCAATAGCGATACTGATGTCGCAAAGGCAGTTCCTTTCTATGCGCGGATCACGACCGGCTGACCCGGTAACCCGTCTTCAGGTCTACGACGCTCTCGAGCGGTTCGTCCTTTACAAAGTGCGCCAGGTTCGTCACCGAACGCTCCACGATGCGGCGGAACGGATACAGCTGGCGGAACAGTCCGGCCACGTGCGGGGTGACCAGGCAGTTGCGGCAGTCCCACAGGGGGTGATCCGCCGGCAGGGGCTCGGGATCGGTCACGTCCAGGGCTGCGCCGGCAAGACGGCCGTCGTTCAGCGCTTCCGCCAGGGCGTCGGAATCCACGGCGGTGCCGCGGCCCACGTTCACCAGGATGGCGGAGGGCTTCATCATGGCCAGCGTTTCCCGGTTGATGACCTTCTGGGTCTCGGGGGTGTTGGGCAGGCACAGTGCCACAAAATCCGCCTCGGGCAGCAGGCGCGGCAGGTCTTCCAGCGTACCGACCTCGTCGACGCAGTCGGGCTTGTCGCCCTTCGTGCGGCGGACCGCAGACACGCTGCAGCCCAGCGCCTTCATGCGCTGCGCGAAGTTGACGCCGATATCGCCGAGACCGATCACCAGGGCGTGGTGTTCGGTAATGCAGGTAGGCAGCTCGACTCTCTGCCATTTATGTTCCTTCATGTGGTCGCGGTAGACCTGGAAGTGCCGGATGAGCATGATGATGGAGCCGATCATGTATTCCGCGATGGTGCCGCCGTAGGCACCGGTCGAGTTGGACAGCAGGCAGCTCTGGGGTTCGTGGAACATCGCCAGCTTCGCGTAGCCGTCCGATCCGGCGGAATCGAGCTGGACGAACTTCATCTTCGGAAGATCGACCAGTTTGTCCGTATCCACGCAGCCGATCAGCACGTCGGCCCATTCGAGTTCTTCGCGGGTCACGCCGTCCTGGGTGCTCCAGCGGTACGCGCAGGCGTCTCCGCCCGCGGCCATCAGCATATTCTTTTCGTCGTCGTTCACAGGAAGAACGCAAAGTACGTTGTACATCGTTAGTCTCCTTTTCGGGTCTTACAGGTAGATCTCGCCTTCCGCCAGGATGGCTGCGACGCCGCCCACGCGGATCTTAACGGAGCCGTCTTCGAGGATGCTTAAACGGCTGGAGATCTTGGACGGTCTGTCCATGGCTTCGCCCTGGATGAACAGGTTGTCCTGCTCGGCCTTGACGATGCCTCTCTTGTACAGATAATAGGTGAGCGCGCCGTTGGACGTGCCGGTCGCGGCTTCTTCGTCGATGTCGTACAGCGGCGCGAAGTTGCGGCAGTGGACGCCGTCGGGCTCGGACAGCGTAAAGGCGTGCACGCCCGTTACGTTATAGGCTGCGGACAGGTCGGACAGCGCCTTCATATCCGGTGCCAGACCGTTGAGGGCTGCCATATCCCTGACAGGCATCATGATGTCCGTCAGGCCGGTGGAGACCATCTCAGGATACAGCGTCTGTCCTTCGAATTCCGGGGTGCAGCTCTCCGCGCCCATGACTTTGCAGAGTTCCTCGACCTTGGCAGGCTCGTCGATCAGGCCGAAAGTCTTCGCTTCGCCCATATCCATCAGCACGCCGCTCTCGGTGACCAGCACCTGCAGATCGCCTGCCAGCGTCTTGAAATCGCAGGTATCGCCCGCCGCGATCTTGCCGTTCTTCATCAGGGTGTAGAACGTGGCGATCGTCGCGTGACCGCACAGATCCACCTCGGCAGCCGGCGTGAAATAACGCACGTGGAACTTCTTATCGCCCAGCTCTTTGAGGAAAGCGGTCTCGGAATAGCGCAGCTCGGCCGCGGTCTTGCGCATGGTCTCGTCGTCGGGGAAATCCGCGCCGGACGGGATGTACACGACGCCCGCGGGGTTGCCGCCGAACACCTGATCGGTAAATGCGTCTACGATATAAAGCTTCATGGTGTCTCCTTTCAGCAGGTCTCGCCCGCTCCAAATCTACTCTTCAGCGCCGCAACGATGCGTTCGCAGGCGTGCCCGTCCCCGTAGGGGTTGACCGCATGCGCCATCGCGTCGTAAGCGTTTCTGTCTGTCAGCAGTTCCTTCGCCATCGCGTAGATGGTCTGTTTCTCCACGCCCGCCAGCTTCGCCGTGCCGGCTTCGATGGCTTCGGGGCGTTCCGTTTCTCTTCTCACCACCAGCACGGGTTTGCCCAGCGCCGGCGCTTCCTCCTGCATGCCGCCCGAATCCGTCAGAATGAAATAGGACTTCGCCATCAGGTTGACGAAGGGCTGGTACGTAAGCGGCTCGATCAGGTGCACGTTATCGATGCCCTTCAGGAACTCGTCCGCTTCCGCCCTCACCTTCGGGTTCAGGTGCACGGGATAGACGACTTCGACCTCGTCCTTGAACTCCCGCGCGATCTCGGCGATGGCCGAGAAGATGTGAGCCATATATTCGCCCAGGTTCTCGCGGCGGTGGCAGGTGACGGTGATGACCTTCTTATGCTCGAAATCGATCGTCTTCAGCGTTTCGTCCTCGAACTCGTAGGGCTTGCCGGCCACCTGCAGCAGCGCGTCGATCACGGTGTTGCCGGTGATGGCGATCTTGCTGTCCGCGATGCTCTCCGCCAGCAGGTTCTGCCGGTTGCGCTCCGTGGGAGCGAAATGGATGTCCGCGATGTGACCGGTCAATACCCGGTTCATCTCCTCGGGGAACGGCGAATATTTATCGTAGGTCCTCAGGCCCGCCTCCACGTGGCCCACCGCGATCTGCTGATAGAAGCAGGCCAGCGCGGTGACGAACGTGGTGCTCGTGTCGCCGTGGACCAGGACCACGTCCGGCTTCTCTTTCTGCAGCACGGGCTCCATCCCGGTGAGCACGTTCGCCGTGATCATGGAAATGGTCTGGTTGGGCTGCATGATGTTCAGGTCGTAATCCGGCGTCAGTTCGAACAGATCCAGGACCTGGTCCAGCATCTGCCGGTGCTGCGCCGTGACGCAGAGCACGGACTCGACGTCCGGGTCATCCTGCAGAGCCCGCACCAGCGGGGCCATTTTGATCGCTTCGGGACGGGTCCCGAAAACAGACATGACTTTCATAGACTAATCTTCCTCGTGATAAACAAGATCTTCCTTCTTTTCTTCCGGTTCGTGCACGATGCCGATGCCCAGGAAGATGAAGATCAGCGTACCGGCGATGACGGCGAGCACGCCGCAGGCCAGCCGCACGTGCAGCGTCCACAGGATGCCCGCGACGCCCATGATGGCGCTGATGGAATAAAGCGCCAGGACGGTGCGCCTCTGGCCGAATCCCATGGCCATGATGCGGTGGTGCAGATGCCCTTTGTCCGCCTGCATGATGGGCTTGTGGTTCGCCATGCGGCGGACGATGGCGAAGGCGGTGTCAAAGATGGGCAGCGCCAGGATCAGGATGGGGATGATGGTCGCGAACAGCGTCGTGCTCTTCGTCGGCTTATCGCCTATTAACGATACGCTCGCCAGCAGATACCCCAGCAGCATGCTGCCCGCGTCTCCCATAAAGATCTTCGCCGGGTAGAAATTCCAGATCAGGAAACCCATCGTCGCGCCTGCCAGGCCCAGGATGAGCATGCAGGTGACTTCCCTGTCGGTCACAAGAGCCGTGTAGGCGACCGAGAGGCAGGAGATGCAGGTGATGCCCGCAGCCAGGCCGTCCAGGCCGTCGATCAGGTTGATGGTGTTCGTGATGCCCACGATCCAGACGACGGTGACCAGGAAGGCGATCACCTTCGGGAAGGCGATGTACCAGGGGCCCCAGGGCAGCACGTTCGCCATGCCGCGGATCTGGATCGTAAAGAAATACAGGATTGCGGCGCAGGCGATCTGCCCGGCCAGCTTGACCCGCGGCCGCAGCCCTTTGATATCGTCGATGACGCCCAGCAGCAGGATGAGCGTGGACCCCACCAGCAGGCCGAGCACCTGATCGTTCCAATCGCCCAGGCGGAAGAAACCGACCAGGACGCCCAGATAGATCGCGACGCCGCCGAAACGGGGGATCGGGCGCTTGTGCATGCGCCTGTTGTCCTTGGGCACGTCCACCGCGCCGATCACCGGAGCGATCTTGATGGCGAGGGGCGTCGTGACCGCGGTCACGATCAGGGCCAAGAAAAACGTAATGATATATTTACTCATGCGAACCTTCCATGACATCGATCACCAGACCCGCTTCCGCAGCCATTTCCTGGGCCAGCGCGTCCGGATAAGTCTCTTTGATCACCACCCGCTTGATGCCGGCATTGATGATCATCTTCGTGCAGATGACGCAGGGCTGCGTCGTGCAGTAAAGCGTGCCTCCCTCGATGCTGCTGCCCATGCAGGCGGCCTGGATGATGGCGTTCTGCTCCGCGTGCAGGCCTCTGCACAGTTCATGCATCTTGCCCGACGGAACGTTCAGCTGCTGCCGCAGGCAGCCGGTCTCCTCGCAGTGGCGGATGCCCTTGGGCACGCCGTTGTAGCCCGTCGCGATGACCCGGTTGTCCTTGACGATCACGGCGCCGACGCCTCTGCGCAGACAGGTGCTGCGTTTGCGGGCCAGCTCCGCCATCTCCATGAAGTATTCATCCCAGTTTGGTCTCTGGCTCATCGTAATACACCTCTTTCAGGTACAGTCCCTGGGGCGGCGCCGTATGGCCGGCCCGGCCCCTGTCCTTGGACGCAATGATCTCGCTCAGTTCTGCCGCATCCCGCTTGCCCAGGCCCACTTCGACCAGGGTGCCAACGATGATGCGGACCATGTTGTATAGAAATCCGTCTCCTTTGATGGAGATGGTGACGTATTCCCCGTCCTGCAGGATTTCCAGCGCCCAGACTGTGCGCACCGTCGTTTCGCGGGGCGTGCCGCCCGCCGTCTGAAAGCAGGCGAAATCGTGGGTGCCGGTGATCTGCGCGGCGGCTCTGCGCATGGCGTCCAGATCCAGCGGCTGCGCGATCTGATAGTAGCGCGTGCGCTTGAAGATGTCCGGACTTTCGGCATTGCGGATCTTATACAGATACTGCTTGCCCTTCGCGCTGTAGCGGGCGTGGAAGCCCTCCGGCATCTCCTTCGCTTCCAGGATCTCGATCTCCCCGACGTGTTCGCGCTTCTGGGTGATTAGGCAGTCGGTGAGCGCTTTTTGAATGCGCTCCGTCGGGATGCCGTGGTTCTCCAGAAGAAAGCTCGCGGTCTGCCCGAGGGCGTGCACGCCGGCGTCGGTCCGGCTGCAGCCGTCGATCTTTACCTCGCGGCCCAGCACCCGTGCCAGCGCTTCCTCGACCGTCCCGCAGACGGTCCGTTTGCCCGGCAGCCTCTGCCAGCCGTGGAACCCCGTGCCGTCGTATGCGATTTTCAGGAAGATATTGCGCATAGTCATACATAGTAATATTACCACAAAGACGCTTTGAAAGAAAGGGGCGGCGGGGATGCGGCGGTTCCGGCAATAGAAAAGACCGGCCCTAAGGCCGGTCTTCGCATGTCTGCTTTGGTGTCGCCGGGAACCGTCCCCAGTGACACTATTTCTTGTAAGAGCTCTTCAGACCGACGGTCTGGTTGAACACCGGTTCGCCTCCCTTGGACAGGACGGTGTCGGTGATGTAGTAACCGTTGCGGAAGAACTGGAAGCGGTCGCCCGCCTTGGCGTCCTTCAGGGAAGGCTCTGCCTTCGCAGCCTTGTCCTGGCGGCTGTTCGGGTCGAAGTTGAAGTAATTCGGCTTCTCCGGATCGGGCAGCGCCAGATAGGTGTAGTTGCGGACGGGGATGTCGACGCAGGTCGCAGCGTCCACCCAGTGGATGGTGCCCTTCACCTTGCGGGAATCCGCGCCCGGCGTGCCGGACTTGGTGTCCGGGTCATAGGTGCAGTGGATCTCGGTCACGTTGCCTTCGGCGTCCTTGACGACGTCGGTGCAGGTGACGAAATACGCACCCTTCAGACGGACTTCGTTGCCCGGGAACATGCGGAAATACTTCTTCGCGGGGACTTCCATGAAGTCTTCGCGCTCGATCCACAGTTCTCTGGAGAAGGAGACTTCGCGGGTGCCCTTTGCGGGATCGGCGGCGTTCTCCAGCGTGCACATCTCGGACTTGCCCTCGGGATAGTTGTCGATGACCACCTTCAGCGGGTCGAGCACGACCATGCGGTTCTCGACCTTGTCCTTCAGATCCTCGCGGACGAAGAACTCGAGCTGGTCGTAGTCGACCTTGTTCTCGGCCTTGGCGACGCCTACGGATTCGCAGAACGCGCGCAGCGCTTCGGGCGTGTAGCCTCTTCTGCGCATGCCGGCGATGGTGCAGAGTCTGGGGTCGTCCCAGCTCTCGATGATGCCTTCGTTGACCAGGCGCTTGATGTTGCGCTTGCTCATGATGGTGTTGGTCAGACCCAGCTTCGCGAATTCGATCTGCTGGGGCGGTTCGGGCCATTCGAGCTTTTCGAGCACCCAGTTGTACAGAGGTCTGTGGTCCTCGAACTCCAGCGTGCAGATGGAGTGCGTGATGCCTTCGATCGCGTCCTCGATGGGATGCGCGTAGTCGTACATCGGATAGACGCACCACTTGTCGCCGGTGTTGTGGTGAGATGCGTGCAGCACGCGGTAGATGACGGGGTCTCTCATGTTGATGTTCGGAGACGCCATGTCGATCTTGGCGCGCAGGCAGACTTCGCCGTCCGCGTACTTGCCGTCTCTCATGTCGTGGAAGATCTGCAGGGATTCTTCCCAGGGACGGTCTCTGTACGGGCTGTTGGTGCCCGGCTGGGTCAGCGTGCCTCTGGTCGCCTTGATCTCGTCCGCGGTCTCGGCGCTGATATAGGCGTTGCCGTCGCGGATGAGCTTTTCGGCGCATTCGTACATCTTATCGAAATAGTCGGAAGCAAACAGGAGGTTGTCCCATTGGAAGCCAAGCCACTGCACGTCCTTTTCGATGTTGCCTACGAATTCCTCATCTTCGGTGATGGGGTTCGTGTCGTCGTAACGCAGATTGAACGTACCGCCATACTTGAGCGCTGTACCGGCATTCAGGCAGATGGATTTGCAGTGTCCGATGTGCAGGTATCCGTTGGGTTCTGGCGGGAATCTGGTGCGAATTTCTCTGTGGTACTTCTGATTCTTGATATCCTCGTCGATGATATCGTGAATGAAGTTTCCGGCCATCGTCGTACCGTAATTGGTACCGTCAGCCTTCTTGATAAGATCCTCAGCCATGTGTTTCCTCCTTAAGGTTGAAAATTACGTATATACAAACTTAATTATACCGAATCCGTCCGCAATATGCAAAACAATTCCTTCGGCGTGACCCGCCGAAAACCAACTATATATATTTTTGCATTTTTCTTGCTTTTACAAAATATGTTTGGTATATTATAGTCGCTCACAAAATTTTAGGAGGCGAAAATGGCTTTAGACACGATAGATGTTAGAATTCTGGAAGTGCTGCAGGAGAACGCCCGCGTATCCATTTCCGAACTTTCCAAACAGGTCAATCTGTCCCTGTCCGCCGTCAGCGAGCGGCTGAAGAAACTGGAGAACAGCAATATCATCGAACAGTACACGACCGTGCTCAATCCGGCCGCTATGGAGAAGGAACTGTCCGCCATCATGATGATCTCGATGGAAGACCCCTCCGATACGGTCGAATTCCGCCGTCTGGTGCAGGAACTGGACGAGATCCTGGAGTGCCACTATATCACCGGCACCTACGATTACGTGCTGAAGATCACGACGAAGAACATGGCGACGCTGGAGCTGCTCATGAACAAGATCAAGAGCATCAAGAGCATCAAGCACACCGAGACGAACGTCATCTTCTCCACGATCAAGAACAAGCACAGCGTCGTGCCCATCGCGACCAAGCTGTAGCACAACAGTTGTCAATGGGGACGGTTCCCGGCGACAACTTGTCAATGGGGACGGTTCCCGGCGACAACTTATACGCCTACCAAAAACCCGCCGGCAAAGGCGGGTTTTCGATTGGTTTAACTGTTATTCTCAGGCCCCGGAGGCGGGTCTATCCTGTTTTTAAGCAAGCGCGGCGCCCAAAGCCTTGCAGGCTTCGATGGCTTCTGCGTCCGGCGCTTCGTTGCAAATGACGAATCCGGCAGGCATTACAGATCCTGCAGCCTTGCAGTCAGCTTCCCAGTTTCTCATCCATTCACCGTCGCCCCAACCATAGGATCCGAACAGGCCGGCTTTCTTGCCGGAAAGCTTTGCTTTACAGGCCTCGAACAAAGGAGCCATCTCTCCGTCTTCCAGTTCTTCCGCGCCCATGGCCGGGCACCCGAACAGAACTGCGTCGAATTCATCCATCTTATCTGCGGAGAACTCCCCTGCGGTAAACAGCGATGCTTCCGCTTTGCTCTTTGCGCCTTCAAAGACAGCGTTTGCCATCGCTTCCGTATTGCCTGTGCCGCTCCAATATACTACTGCGATCTTACTCATGTTTTACCTCTTTCTTTTCTACTGAATCTTTTCCGAAACGGTCAGCCGCTCCAGACTTCTGCCGCAGGAGACCTGCGCGCAGTACGCGTCCGTGCACTTTCTGTACCGTTCAAACGTCTTTAACGTTTTTTCCTCGTCGCCGTAGACCTGCCAATAACCCGTGCATTTCGCGCAGCGGGGTCCTTCCTGGATGAACCCGTTTACGTCTCCTGGCGGATATCCGAGGAACAGGCCGATCTCGTGGGGGAACGTTTTGCTGCCCTGCAGTTTTTTCCGCAAATGCGCCAGGCATTGACCCCTGCTGCCGCAGGGATACCCGCAGTCTCTCAGGATGCGGACCGCCGTCTCGTCTTCCAGATCTTTCTGCAGCCGGCTGGGCCGGTACAGATACAGCAGCGCCTTGCTGCCGGAAAAACGGAGAGGAAGGATGCGGACCCCTTTGGGCCCCAGCCGGAGATTGAGTTCCCGCAGCTGGAGGCACAGGCTTTGCGGATCGTCGCAATCCGCGTTGAACATATTCGCTGTTTTCAGGCCTGCCAGCACCGGCGAGCAGTGCGCGACCAACGTTTCTTCGGACATCGTGTTTCTTTCTGTAAAGAGGCGCCCGGAATGGGCGCCTTTACTGCTTCCGGCACCGGGAATAAGGAGAAGAAAAAACCCGTAAATGCCTTTGTGCTGCCGCGCGGAACTCCCCAGAAACCGCGCCGGCCCTGTTTGGTTAGCCATCGCTAACCTCTGTCTCAAATTAATGGTTAGCCGTCGCTAACCTCAACTCTATTAAACTCTATTTCAGGGTCGTTGTCAACAACTTTTTTAGTACTTAAGCGACGGGGCTCTTCGCCGAGGGGCGGCGCCTAAAGAGGCTCATGAGCGACACAGCGAGCGCCGTGACTCCCAAGAGTTGCGGTCGCGGATGAGCGAAGGAGCGAAATGAGGATGCGTTGGGCGACAGGACCCCGAGGCGGATCGCCGGCATCAAAAAAGTGCACATTGTACCTGTCCTCATGTGTACAAAAAAGGATGACCCTGTACAGGATCATCCTCTCTGGCACCCCCACGCGGAATCGAACCACGAATAAAGGTTTAGGAAACCTCCGTTATATCCGTTTAACTATGAGGGCATGTGCCGGGCAGAATCCTGCCCGGACAAAGCAATCGACGATTACTTCTTTTTCTTATTCTTCTGCGCGTTCTTCGCCTTTTCGGCGGCTCTTCTGCGCTTGGCCTCCCTGCGCATGCGCACGCTTCTGGGCACTCTGCCGCCCGCTTCCTTGATGGACTTCGGACCCTTGACGAGGTATATGCCTTCCGCTCTCAGCTCCTTCTTCAACTCGGTGTTGTCCGTTCCGAAGAATTCCAGCTCCTCTTCCATCTTCTTGCGCTCTTCGGCCTTCTTCTCTTCGCGCTTGATGCGGTCCGCTTCGGCCTTGGCCTTCTTCTTTTCCAGCTTATCCTTTTCCTTCTCCACGATCGCCTGCGCTTCGGACAGGGAGATGCCCTTCTGCTTCGCGAGCTTGTACGGATTCAAGCTGTCTTCCAGCGCCTTTTCCGCCGCTCTGGGGTCTTCCTTTTCCTGCGCTTTTTTAGCGGATCTGGCGGTCATGCCGAACATGGCGACCATCAGGACGACCATCAGGCCCATGGAGATAAAGCCGTCGGTCTTGACGTTTCTCGTATAGAACGTCGTGGTCACGCCTTCCGCCAGCGTGCTGCCGGTGCTGCTGACCACGCCGGGCGCGACGGTGAACTTGTATTCCGCGTTCGACTGCAGGTCTTCCGTCAGGACGAGCCACAGTTCGTCGGGATATTTGGACGCATTGTATACGACGTCGAATTCCAGTGCCTTGCCTTCCGCATCCGTGATGGAGAACTTGCTCTTGTTGGCGGCGATCGCCGATTCGTCCATCATGTCCTCGCTGAAGCGCACCTTGACGGCCATGTTCGCGGGCTGGTAGCCCTTGCTGCCGTCTGCGGGCGTAACGTCCACGATCGTAAGGCTGTCCGCGAACGCAGCGGACGCAGACGCCAGGATCAGCAGAACTGCGATCAGCAAAGCGGGAAATCTTTTCTTCATACTTATTGTTCCTCCGGGGTCGTTGTTTTTTTCTTGCGCAGCTGTTTGAAGAAGTCCTTGAGAAGGCCGCTGCATTCTTCCTGTAAGACCCCCGCGGTCACTTCGACGCGGTGGTTGAGTCTTTCGTCGGTCACGATACTGCGAAGGGAGAGGCAGGCGCCGGACTTCGGATCCAGCGTACCGATGTACAGCCGCTCGATGCGGGCGAGCACGATGGCACCCGCGCACATGCTGCAGGGTTCCAGCGTGACGTACATGCTGCACCTGGGCAGCCGCCAGCCGCCCAGTTTTTTCGCCGCCTGCCGGATGGCGTTCATCTCGGCGTGGCAGGTGGGGTCCTTGTCCGTTTCCGTCTTATTGTGACCCCGGCCGACGATGCGGCCGTCCTGCACGATGACGGCGCCGATGGGCGCTTCTCCTAAAGATGCCGCGATCTTCGCCTCTTCGAGCGCTTCGCGCATAAAGTCTTCGTGAGTATCCATTTTGTTATTTTATCACAAACCGATCGCTCTATTCAAGGTGGAACTTATCCTGTTCCAGTCTTTGCGCCGTATAGAGGCTGAAATGCCCGGAAAGCATATAGGACATGCTGCAGCACAGCGCGAACAGCACCAGCCCCTGCCCGCCGAACAGTTCGAACGAGAGCAGCATGCTGGCGATCGGGCAGTTCGTGACCCCGCAGAACAGCGCGGTCATGCCCAGCGCCGCGGCAAAGCTGGGATCGAGCCCGACCAGAGGCGCGAACGTGCAGCCGAACGTAGCCCCGATGAAGAACGTAGGCACGATCTCGCCGCCCTTAAAACCCGCCTCGAGCGTAAGCGCGGTAAACAGGATCTTCAGCAGGAACGCCTCCGGCCGGGCTTCGCCCGCCAGCGCCCGCACGATGACCTCCGTGCCCGCGCCGTTGTAGTCGCGGGTGCCCAGCAGCGTCGTGCCCGCAGCCACGATCAGTCCCGCGACGGCGATGCGCAGATACGGATTTTTCAGGTACTGCGCATATGTCCAGTCGATGCAGTGCAGCACTTCCACGAACAGAATGGACAGCAGCGCGCACATTACGCCGAAGACCAGAACGGCCAGCACGGAGTGCAGCGTAAGGTCCGGATAGCCGGTCACCGTAAAGGCGGCCGCCTGGATGCCGAATTTCTCCGCGGTCACGCGGGCGACGATGGACGACAGCATGCAGGGCAGCAGCACCGCGTAGTGCAGCGTGCCGTCCGCGATCTCCATCGCGAAGATGCCGGCCGCCAGCGGCGTGCCGAACAGCCCGGAAAAGCCTGCCGCCATGCCGCACATCGTGATGGTGCGCAGGTCCAGATGGCTGAGTTTGAACTGTCTGCCGATAAAGTTCGCGACGGATCCGCCGATCTGCAGCGCGGCGCCTTCTCTGCCCGAAGAGCCGCCGGTCAGATGCGTCAGCATGGAGGAGATATAGATCAGCGGGGCCATGCGGATGGCGACGCCCTCCTCTTCCTTGACCGCCAGCAGCACCCGGTTCGTGCCCAGGGGCTTCGTGATGCCGCTCAAGTGGTACATGCCGACGATGGCCAGGCCCGCGGCGGGCATCAGCCACACCAGCCAGTCGTATTTCTGCCGCGCGGCTGTCGCAGCGTCGATCACCATGCCGAACGCGGCGGCGATCGTGCCGCAGACTACGCCCACAACAACAGCGTAGACGCACCATTGCAGCACGTCTACGGTTCTGAAAGATACGGTATCTCTGAGTTTCTTCGTCTTGGGTTGCATTCTTTATCTTATGAATTTATACGGAAGTCTGGCGGTGAGCGCGCAGGTGATCTCGTTGCCGAGCGTACCGCAGGCGTTGCCCATGTCCTCGCAGCGGATCTCCAGACCGCCCTGTCTGCCGATGATCACGCATTCATCTCCGACCTTCACGTCCGGCACGTCGGTCACGTCCACCATGAACTGGTCCATGCACATGTTGCCGATGGTCGGCGCGAAATGACCGTTCACGATGACCCTGCCGTTTCCTCTGCCCCAGGCCCGGATGAGCCCGTCGGCAAAGCCGAGCGCCAGCGTCGCGATCCTGGAGGGACGGCTGGTGCGGCCGCTTCTTTCGTAACTGATGGAGAAGTTGTCAGGCACGTCCTTCAGCTGCACGATGTTCGCCTTGACAGACAGCACCGGTTCGATGCCCGGCAGTTCCACGCAGCAGTTCTGATAGCGTCCGAACATGCTGCCGCCCGGGCGGACCAGGCCGTAATGCAGCTGCGGTCGGTGGCTGGTGGCGGGGGAATTCGCCAGAGAGCTGAGCGACATGTCCGCGCCCCTGGCTTCCAGCGCGCTGCGCACTTTCTCGAAACGTTCGTGCTGCAGGTCGCTCCAGTATTTATCCTCGAAATCCTCGCAGGACAGGTGCGAGAAGATGCCGATCATATGCAGGCCGGGATAGGTGCTGGCTTCGTAGAGTTCGTCGACCACGACGGGGTCGTCCCACTGATAGCCGATGCGGCCCATGCCCGTATCCACGACGCCCATGACCTCCATCGTGATGCCGCGCTTGACGGCTTCGTCCGACAGCGCCTTCGCGTACTCCAGGTTCTGGATGAGCGTGACGATGTTCAGGTCGCAGATCGTTTCGACGAAGGGCACGGAAGGCAGCGAGAACATGACGATGCGGTCGGTGGGCTCGCAGTAGCTGCGCAGCTCCTGCGCTTCGGAAATAGCCGCGATGCCGAAATCGGTCACGCCGTTCTCCTTCAGGACTTTATAGCACTCGCGCATGTTGTGGCCGTAGCAGTCCGCTTTGACGACCGCCATCATCCGGGCGCCCGGCGCGATCCGCGCTTTGATGAGCTTGACGTTGTGATCGAAAGCCCGCAGATCGATCTCGACCCAGGCGGGGCGGTTCATCCATTTTTCCATTGCGATCCTCCTTTTTTCCGGTGCCATTATTATATCATAGAAGCGGCGACGGGGCTTTTTCAGCGAAGGTATTTGTACGGCAGGCGCAGCAGGATGCCCAGCGACACCTCATTGCTCAGGATATGGCAGGCTCTGCCGATGTCGCCGAGCACGATCTCCTCTCCGCCGCTTTTCCCGATCAGGACGGCCTCGTCATACAGTTTGACCCCGGGCACGTCCGTCACGTCGATCATCATCTGGTCCATGCAGATGTGGCCGATGGTTGGCGCTTTCTGTCCGCCGATCAGCACATATCCGTTGCCGCAGCCCCAGTTCCGCGGGATGCCGTCCGCGTAACCCACGGGCAGCGTCGCGATGCGCGACGGCCTCTGCGTGATCCCGCTTCGCCCGTAACTGACCGAGAAACCTGCCGGCACGTCTTTCAGGTACAGGATGACAGCCTTCACCGTCATGATGGCCTCGATGCCTTCGACCCGGTTATGTGCGCCCTGATAGCGGCCATACAGAGATCCGCCGGGCCGCACCAGCCCGTAATGCAGCTGCGGGCGGTGGCTGGTCGCAGGGGAATTCGCCAGGGAACTCAGGGACAGATCCAGGCCGCGGGCCTCCATGGCCTGCTTGACCTGTTCGAAACGCTCCTGCTGCAGGTCGCTGTAGGACTTGTCCTCGAAATCTTCGCAGGCCAGATGCGAGAAGAGGCCGATCATGCGCAGGCCGGGCAGCCGGGCTGCCTCGAACAGTTCTTCGACGCAGGCCGGGTCATCCCACTGATAGCCAATGCGGCCCATGCCGGTGTCGACACAGCCCATCACCTCGATGGTCTGTCCCCGCTGAACGGCTTCTTTCGACAAGATGCGGGCATAATCCAGCCCCGCGATCAGGGTCGTAACGTTCAGTTCGCAGGCAACACCGGCAAAAGCCGGATGGTTGAGCCCCAGCAGGACGATGCGGACGTCCGGGCCCGCCAGCCGCCGCACCTCTCTGGCTTCCACCAGCGTCGCTGCGCCGAAATTGCGTACGCCGCAGCCCGCCATTACCGGCACGCACTCTGCCAGGCCGTGTCCATAGCAGTTTCCCTTTACGATAGCCAGCATCTCGGCCCCCGGCGCGATCCGCGACTGCACGATCTCTATGTTCTTTTTCAGTGCCCGCAGGTCGATCTCAGCCCAGACCGGCCGTTCCATCCATTGTTCCATCGTTTGCCTGCTGTCATGTTTGCGAAATAGTTAATTTTAGTATATCTTTATAATAGAAAGATTTCAACGATTCAGGAGGCAGCTATGGCGAAAATCGCAGTGGTCACAGGCGCATCCGGCGGCATCGGTTCCGCCTGCGCGAAGAAACTGGCCAAGGAAGGCTATACCGTCATCGTCCACTACTTCCGGCACAAAGACGAAGCCGAGCACATCGCCTCGCGCATCGGCGGCGAAGCCGTCCAGGCGGATCTGCGTTCGGAAGCGGCGGTGGACGCGCTCGTGGACGAAGTACTGGGTAAATACGGACACATCGACGTGCTCGTGAACAACGCCGGGGTTTCGCGCGTCAACCAGGTGCAGGACGTCTCGAACTACGAGTGGGACCTGCTGCAGGCCAGCAACGCCACGTCCGTGTTTCTGATGACCCGCGCCGTGCTCCCCTCCATGATCGAAGAGCGCAGCGGCGCTATCGTCAATATCTCTTCCATGTGGGGCATCGCGGGAGGATCCTGCGAATCGGCCTATTCCGCGTCGAAAGGCGCGGTGATCGCGTTCACAAGGGCTGTGGCCAAGGAGGTCGGACCGTCCGGCATCCGCGTCAACTGCGTGGCGCCCGGCGTGATCGAGACCGCCATGCTCGACCGCTACACGCCGCAGGAACTGGAGGCGCTGGCGGACGAAACGCCCCTCGGCCGCCTCGGTGACCCCGAAGACGTGGCCGAAGCCGTCGCGTTCCTCGCTTCGGACGCAGCCAGCTTCATCACCGGCCAGGTGCTGAGCGTGGACGGCGGGTTTATCCTTTAAACAGAATAAAACAACACACGGGGACAGGTACAATGTGTCGTAAAACGACACATTGTACCTGTCCCCGTGTGTTGTTTTTGAAGTAAGCGTTTCCTATCTTCTGCTATCCGCTGCCGCGCCTTCCGCGATCGCGTCGAGGATGTTGCTGACGAAGACAGCCGCCTGCGCGCGGGTCACGTTTACGCTGGGAGCATATATACCTTCGCTCATGCCGCCCACGATATCGGCTTTCGCCAGTCTCATGATGTACTCGTCGTAGCCGTTTTCGGGCATATCGGTGAAGGAAATGTCCTTCTTATCCTTATAGTACTCGACGTCCAGAGCGCGTGCGAAGTAGTACGCCATCTCCGCGCGGGTCACCGGGACGTTCAGTCCCTCGTCGAAGCGGGCGTCGATGATGCCTTCCGCCTTGCAGTAGTCGCGGAACGAAGCCGCCCAGTGATCGCCGGGAACGGGCTTGCTCTGGAAGTTGTCGTTCTTCATCGTGCTGTGCAGGTTCGCCACCATGACCATGATCTCGGCGTGGGTCAGCGTGCCGTTCGGATCGTAGATCGCAGCGCCGGTCGCGTCCTTCTTGCCGCCTACGATCTTGCTGTCATAGGCCTTCTGCAGGAACTTCAGATACCAGGCGTTGCCCGGGACGTCCTTGAAGATATTCTCGACCGCGTTCGGGTCGATCTCGTTCTCCGCGAACTTCAGGATGACGATCTCGCCGTCCTTGATGGCGTAGGCGATGCCGTTCTTTGCGATGGAGATGTCCGTGTACGTGATGGGCACGACTTGGGTGTCGTTGATATCCACCATGCCATAGTAATTGTCATACTGGCCGGCATGACCCACGACAAAGAGCCCATCGCCGTAGCCGTAAGCATATTCATAATTGAAGGGAATGATGGTCTTGCCCTTCGTATCGATGTAGCCGACGCGGCCGTCTTCGTCCTTCACGTAGGCGTAGCCGTCCTTGAACATGCTTGCATCCTTGTACTTGCAGGGGATGACTTCCTTGCCGGTCTTGTCGACGTAGCCGTAGAATCCGGACGGACTGTAAACCATCGCCAGACCGCTGGCGAAGTTCCACCACTTGTTGTACTTTTCCGTGTCGACAGAAACTTTGTGGTTTCCGTTGATGTCCATCCAGCCCGCGGCGATGTAAGTATAATCGGAGAATCCGGCTTCCGTCTCAAAGATCCCGCCGTGATTGTAAGCGATCAGACCCTCGTTGACGGAAGTAATGTTCCAGTTCTCTCCGCCCGCCTTGGGCGTATCCTCATAACACCACTGCTTGAGAACGACTTTCTGCGTCTGGGGATCGATGATGTAAGCATAGACGTTGATCCCGTCCAGATTGGCGAATACGGTAAGATATCCGTCGCGGCCGAAGTATGCGGTCATACTGCAAACAATATCATCCACGCTCATTTTTTCATAGGACGCGACGATCTTTTTTGCCGACGTGATCAGCTTTCCGTCCGTTCCGTACAG
>JAFPXN010000161.1 GCA_017412505.1 Bacillota bacterium
CCACTCCTCCGTCCCCGTGTTTCATCTTTTAATGCTTCAATAACTCACGCGCCTGCTGCCGCGCGCTGTCCGTCACGGTCGTGCCGGACAGCAGGCGGGCCAGTTCTTCCACGCGTCCGTCTTCGGAAAGGGGAACGACGGTCGTGTGTGTGGAGATCCCGTCGGACGTCTTTTCGATGCGGTAGTGATGGTCGCCCAGCGCCGCGATCTGCGGCAGGTGCGTGATGCACACGATCTGATGATCCGCGGAGATGGAACGCAGTTTTTCGCCCACGACGCCCGCCGTGGCGCCGGAGATGCCGGCGTCAATCTCGTCGAAGATCATGGTCGGGATCCTGTCCAGATCGCCGATGATGCGCTTCATGGCCAGCATGATGCGGGACAGCTCGCCGCCGGAGGCGATCTTTGCGAGGGGCTTGAACGCTTCGCCCTTATTCGTGCGGATCAGGAACTCCACGCGGTCCGAACCTTTTTCGCCGGCAGGGGCGTCTTCGATCGAAACGGAGAGGGCGGCGTCCGCGAAGTTCAGGTCCGCCAGTTCTCTGTCCACTTCCTGCTCCAGCGTCTTCGCCGTTCTTTTCCGCAACACGCTCAGCCGCGCGGCGGCCGTTTCGTATTGCTCCTGATACAGCTTTTTCTTGCTTTCCAGGTCTTCCAGTTCGGCGTCCGCGTTCTCGATCGTCTGCAGCTCCCGCTGCGCCTTGTCTCTATAGGCAAACACGGCTTCCAGACTGCCGCCGTATTTGCGCTTTAAACGGTCGATCAGGTCGAGCCGCTCCATTTTTTCGTTCAGTTCTTCCGGGGAGAAACTGACGCCGTCCCGCAGACGCCGCAGATCCCGCCCCAGGTCGTCCAGGGCGTAATAGGCGTCGGAGAACTGCTGCGCCGCGTCCGCCAGGTCCTTGGAATAGGAGGAGATGCTCTCCAGCGCGGACAGGCAGGCGCCCAGCCTTCCGGAGGCGCTGTCGTCGCTGTCGTAGACCGCGTCGTACACCTGGCTGAGCTTCTGGTAGATATCCTCGCTGTTCTGCATCAGGCGGATCTCTTCTTCCAGCGTCTCATCCTCGTCTTCCTGCAGGCAGGATTCTTCGATCTCCTGCAGCTCGTAGCGCATCAGATCCTTCTGCCGCTCCGAATCCGCCAGCTTTCTGCGCAGGCTGTCCAGCGCGGCTTTCGTATGGGTCAGGTCCGTGTAGAACCCGCTCACCATATGGCTGACGTTTCGCAGTTCGTCGTCCCCATACAGGTCCAGCACGTCGACGTGGCCCTCCGGATTCAGCAGGGTCTGCGTATCGTACTGCCCGTGGATGTCCGCGACGCGGCGGCAGAGCTTGCCGAGGAAGGAGAGGGGAACGATAGTCCCGTTGACCCGGCACAGGCTTTTTTTGCCCGCGCTGATCTCCCTGCGGAGCACGAGGGGGTCGTCGGCGGGTACGCCGGCATCGTCCAGGATCTCCTGCACGTCAAGATCTTCCATGTCGGCGGTGAGCGTGATGGACGCTTTTTCGGCGCCTGTGCGGATATAGTCGGTATCGGCGCGGCTGCCCAGGGCCATGGAGATGGCTTCGATGATGATGGATTTGCCTGCGCCTGTCTCGCCGGTGATGATGTTCAGCCCGGGGTGCAGGTCCAGTTCCAGGTCTCTGATGATGGCAAAATCTTTGATGGAAATGTGGGAAATCATCCGATCTGTCCTATTTTGCAGTCATTTCGTGAAACTGTTCCATGAGAGGGGGCACGGCTTCCTTGGTGGAGATGACCATGAAAATGGTGTTGTCTCCGGCGATCGTGCCGACGATCTCGGGGAAATTCGACGTGTCGATCGCTTCGGCAGCCGCGTTGGCGCAGCCGCTGAGCGTCTTGATCACGATGATGTTTTCTGCAGACTCGATGCTGAGGATCGTCTCGCGCAGGATCTTCCGGAAGCGTTCGCTGACGGGCGCGTCCGTCACCCGGCTCTGGGTGTAGCAGCTTCTGCCGGAAGGGCCGGCATGTTTGACCAGCTGCAGCTCCTTGATATCCCGGGACACGGTGGCCTGCGTGACGTTGAAGCCGGACTGGCGCAGCTTTTCCGCGAGCCGCTCCTGCGTATCGATCTCATGCGTATTGATCAGTTCAAGGATCTTCTGGTGTCTGGCGTATCGCATAGGTTCCTCCTGACCGCATAAATATACAATATTTCATAATAACTATAACACATTTGGAAACCCTTGCCAACTATACAAAACGCGCAAGTTATGATAAAATCAAATGGATTATGCAGACGGCAGCGGAAAGGTTCTTTTTGAATGATTCGCATATTGGGGATAGACCCCGGTTACGCCATCATGGGCTGGGGGGTCATCGAGAAAAACGGAAACAGTTTTAAGCCAATCGCTTACGGTTCTCTTACGACGGACAAGGATATGCCCATGCCGCAGCGGCTGAAAAGCCTGTACGCGGGACTGATGGAGATCATGGCCAAATACGGGCCGGAAGAGATGAGCATCGAGGAACTGTACTTCAACGACAACGCCAAGACGGCCATCTTCGTCGGACAGGCCAGGGGCGTCGCGATCCTCGCCGGGATCAACAGCGGGCTCCGCATCTACGAATACACGCCGCTGCAGATCAAGATGAACATCACCGGTTACGGCAGGGCGGATAAAAAGCAGATCCAGTTCATGGTCAAGACCATGCTGGGACTGAAGGAAGTGCCCAAGCCGGACGATACGGCGGACGCCATCGCCGCGGCCATCTGCCACGGGCGCAACGGCGACGCGAAGAAGAAACTGTTCGAGATGAAATAGCGAAAGAAAGGACGATATGCTTCACTATATCAAAGGCGTCATCACGGATACCATGCCCGGCATGGTCTGCATCGAGAACAACGGCATCGGCTACGAAGTCTACGTGCCGGAGAACAGCAGGGCTTATCTGACGCAGGACGGCGAGATCATCACGCTGTACACGGCCATGATGGTCCGCGAGGACGACGTTAGCCTGTACGGGTTTACGGAAAAGGACGCGCTGGGCATGTTCCGCCTGCTGCAGACGGTCCCGGGTGTCGGCGCGAAGGCCGCTATGGCGATCTTGTCAGCGCTGTCGCTGCGCGATCTGAAGCGCGCCATCGCGTTCGAGGACGTGGCGTCCATCACGCGGGCGAACGGCGTGGGCAAGAAGACGGCGCAGATGGTGGTCGTCAAACTGAAGGACAAGGTCGGCTCCCCCGAAGAGCTCGACGTGCCGGCGGGCGCCGCTCCGTCGGTGATCCCGGGCAGCAACAAGGAGCAGGCCATCTCTGCGCTCATGGCGCTGGGCTTCTCCAAGACCGAGGCCATGACCGCCCTGGCGGGAGTCACGGACGAGACGTTAACGACGCAGGAATACATTAAACTGGCATTAAGGAACAGATAATGGATACAGAGAACAGACTGGTCGGAGCGAATCTGCAGGGCGACGAGGAACTGATGGAGCGGTCCATCCGTCCGAAGCGCTTCGAGGATTACGTAGGGCAGACCAACGTAACGGATAATCTGAAAGTATATATCCAGGCGAGCAAGATGCGCAGAGAACCGCTGGATCACGTGCTCTTCTACGGGCCTCCCGGCCTGGGCAAAACGACGCTGGCGGGCATCATCGCGGAAGAGATGGGCGTGGATCTGAGGATCACGTCGGGCCCGGCCATCGGCAGGGCAGGCGACCTGGCGGCCATCCTGACGAACCTGAACGAAGGGGACGTGCTGTTCATCGACGAGATCCACCGGCTGAACCGGGCCGTCGAGGAAGTGCTGTACTCCGCCATGGAGGACTTCGCGCTGGATATCGTCACGGGCAAAGGCCCGGGCGCCAGCTCCATCCGCTTCGAACTGCCGCACTTTACGCTGATCGGCGCCACGACCCGGGCGGGAAGCCTGTCCGCGCCGCTGCGCGACCGCTTCGGCATCCTGGCGAAGTTCGAACTGTACAGCGAGACGGAACTGGCGCAGATCATGCGCCGCACGGCACGCATTCTGGACGTGGAGATCGACGACGCGTCCACGCGGATGCTGGCAGCCCGTTCGAGAGGCACGCCCCGCGTGGCGAACCGCCTCTTAAAGCGCGTGCGCGACTTCTCCCAGGTGCTGGGCGACGGCAGGATCGACCCGCCAATCGTGGAGAGCACGCTGAAGTCTTTGGGTATCGACGAACTGGGCCTGGAGGATCTGGACCGCCGCATCCTGAAGCTGATCATCGAGCAGTTCCAGGGGGGTCCCGTCGGGATCGACACGATCGCGGCGTCCCTGGGCGAAGAGAGGGTCACGATCGAAGACGCATATGAGCCGTATCTGATGCAGGCGGGGCTGCTGCACCGCACGCTGAAGGGCCGCATGGCGTCCATCAACGCATACAGGCATCTGGGACTGGACGTCCCCAGGAGCATGATGCCGCAAGAGGAACAGTTAACGCTGGGAGAATAAGAGACAAGGGGTTTGAACATGAAGAGACTGAACAAGATCCTGTGCATCGCTCTGGTCTTCGGACTGCTGTTTGCAGGCCTGGTATACGCCGAAGGCGAAGAAGGGGACACCGAAGCGGAAGAGCCTGCGTCGCAGGAGCTCCGTTCCGACGACAGCCTGTATCTGTGGATCGGCCTGGCGTACGGTTCCGGAGCGGTCGATAAGATCACGGTGAAGAGCGCGGACGGCTTTCTCATCGTCAAGGGCAACAACAGCGGCTGGAAGGAGACCGATATCAAGACCGGCGCTACGACGCTGACGATCACGCCTTCCGGCGGCCAGGCTGTCCTGACCGACCCGGACGGAAACGTGCTCCTGAGCAGCATGGGAGGCGGCGGCTACGTCGTGATGAGCGCCGCGGAAGATCCGGAGGACCGGCTGATCACGATCAACGGCAGCAAATACCGGGACGGCGCGACGGCGACGGTCACCGGCGGCCGGCTGAACGTCATCAACGTGATCGAGATCGAGCATTACGTGCGGGGCGTCGTCGCGAACGAGATGGGCTATACCTATCCGCTCGAGGCGCTCAAGGCCCAGGCGATCAGCGCGAGAAGCTACGCGTTCCGGAACATCAACAAGCACAAGAGCCACGGTATCGACCTGTGCACGACGCAGGACTGCCAGGTATACCGGGGCTATGTTTCCGAACACGACACTACGGACGAAGCGTGCCGGCAGACGGCGGGCAAGGTGCTGACGTACGACGGCAAGATCACGGAGTCGTTCTATTATGCCTACAGCGGCGGTGCCACGCTCAACAGCGAGGATGTCTGGTCCGCCGCGCTGCCGTATTGCCGCGGCAAGGTCGACGAGTATTATTCGGACTATAAATGGGCCGTTCACTATACGATGGCGGAACTGACGCAGGAGATGGTGTCCCGGGGCAAGAACATCGGCGACGTCGTTTCCGTGCAGGTGACGGAACGCCACAATACCGGCGCGGTCGCCGAAGTGACGTTCGTGGGCACGAAAGGCACGGCGAAGTTCACGAAGAGCACCATCCTGTCCGTGCTCGGCCTGAAATCCTTCATGTTCGCCATGAACGACTCGCAGTTCGTTTGGTCCAAAGACGGACAGGCGGTCGTGACGGACGCGAAAGTGAACGTGCTGGGCGCTAATTCCACCGGGGAGGATCTCTCCACCGTGTACGTGATCGGCGCGGACGGCGACGTGGTGATGTCTTCGGCCTCGGACGTGCGCATCACGAACGGGACGCAGACCGCCATGCCGCAGGGCCACGTCAGCTCCGGTTGGACGGATGACCCCGTCAGGAGTGACGTCGTCTATATCGCCGGCAGCGGATGGGGTCACGGCGTAGGCATGCCGCAGACCAGCGCCCGCAACATGGCGCAGCTCGGCTTCGACTGCGAGGATATCCTGAAATATTATTACGAAGGGACCGAGATCGGCGATCTCGCGGACTTCCGATGAACGTATCTGATTTCGATTATAATCTGCCCCAGGAGCTGATCGCGCAGCAGCCCAGCGAAACGCGGGACGGCTGCCGTCTGCTCGTGATCCACAGGGACACCGGGGCGTTGGAACATAAACATTTCTACGACGTGCTGGATTATCTGGATCCCGGCGACTGCCTCGTGTTCAACGACTCGAAGGTGCTGCCGGCCAGGCTGTTCGGTACGAAAGAGGGCACCGGGGCAAAGATCGAGTTTCTGCTGTCCCGGAGGCTCGAAGGGGACGTCTGGGAGACGCTCGTGCGGCCGGGACGTAGACTCCACACTGGAGATACTGTTATTTTCGGTCAAAACGGCGAATTGCGGGCCGAAATCACGGGTCATGGGGAAGAGGGGACCCGCCACGTAAAATTCTCTTATTCGGGCGATTTTATGGCTTTGCTGGACAAACTGGGCGCCATGCCTCTGCCGCCCTACATCGAGCGCGCGGCGGAAGAAGCCGACAAGGACCGCTACCAGAACGTGTACGCAAAGGAATACGGATCCGTCGCCTGCGCGACGGCAGGGCTGCACTGGACGCCGGAGCTGATCGCGAAGGCGCAGGAGAAGGGCGTGCGCATCGCGTACGTCACCCTGCACGTGGGCATCGGCACGTTCCGTCCGGTGAAGGTCGACCGCATCGAAGACCACCACATGCACTTCGAAGAGTATTCCGTGAGCGAGGAGGCTGCCCGCATCGTCAACGAAACGAAGGCGGCGGGCGGACGCATCGTCTCCGTGGGCACGACGGCCTGCCGCACCATGGAGAGCGCCGCGGACGAAGCCGGCGTGCTGCATGCCGGATCCGGTTCCACGGGCATCTTCATCTATCCCGGTTACAAGTTTAAGCTCGTCGACCGGCTCGTCACGAACTTCCATCTGCCGAAATCCACGCTCCTGATGCTCGTTTCGGCGCTGTATACCCGCGAGGGCATGCTGGCAGCCTACGAAGAGGCTGTCCGTGAGCAGTACCGCTTTTTCTCCTACGGAGACGCCTGCCTGATCCTATGAAACACGCTGTCACTTTCGACCTTTATAAAACCGATACCCGCACGAAAGCGAGGAGAGGATGTCTGCATACGCCGCATGGCGACGTGCAGACCCCTGTTTTCATGCCCGTAGGCACCCAGGGGACCGTCAAGGCCATGAAGCCCGAAGACGTCAAGACGCTGGGGAACGAAGGCGCCCACATCATCCTGGGCAACACGTATCATCTGTACCTGCGGCCGGGTCACGAACTGGTGAAGAAGGCCGGCGGCCTGCACAGGTTCATGAACTGGGACCGCGCCATTTTGACGGATTCCGGCGGGTTCCAGGTGTTTTCGCTGGGCAAGCTGCGGAAGATCACGGAGGAGGGCGTGCGCTTTTCCTCGTACATCGACGGAAGCAAGCATATGTTTACGCCGGAAAAGAGCATCGAGATCCAGAACGCGCTGGGTTCGGACATCATGATGGCGTTCGACGAATGCGCGCCGTATCCCGCGGAGTGGCGCTACGTCAAGGATTCCCTGGAGCTGACGACCCGCTGGCTTGCCCGCTGCAAGGCGGCGCACCATGACTGGGAGCGGCAGAGCCTGTTCGGGATCATGCAGGGCGGCACGTATAAGGATCTGCGCTACGAGAGCGCGATGCAGGTGGTGGAGATGGATCTGCCCGGCTATTCCATCGGCGGCCTTTCCGTGGGGGAACCTAAGGAGATCATGTACGACGTGATGGACGACTGCGTGGACTGGCTGCCCAGGGAGAAGCCCCGTTATCTGATGGGCGTCGGATCTCCGGACTGCCTGTTCGAAGGCGTGGAGCGGGGTATCGACATGTTCGACTGTGTGCTGCCGACAAGGCTTGCGCGGCACGGCACGGCGCTGACGAGCCGCGGCGAAGTGAAGATCAAGAACGCGAAATACGCCGAGGACTTCGAACCGCTGGATCCGGACTGCGACTGCTACGTCTGCCGGAACTATTCCAGGGCTTACCTGCGGCATCTGTTCCGCGAGAACGAGATCCTGTCGGCCATGCTGCTGTCCGAGCACAATCTGCACTTCCTCGTGCGCACCATGGAGAACATCCGCCGGTCCATCGAAGAGGACCGCTTCCCGGAATACAAAAGAGAATTCTTTGCAAAATACGGAGAGTTTTGATGAATATCTGTCCTATCGCTGATAAATGCGGCGGCTGCACCTATCAGGGCGTGCCGTACGAGCAGCAGTTAAAGGAAAAAGAGGGGGCCGTTCGCGGCCTTCTTTCATCTGCGGCGTTTGACCCGTCCCTCTGCCTGCCGATCGAACCCTGTCCGGACGTGTACCGCTACCGGAACAAGATGGACTATACCTTCGGCGACGAGGTGAAGGACGGTCCGCTGCAGCTTGGCATGCATAAAAAGAAACAGTTCCTGTCCGTGGTCAACGCGGACCAGTGCCAGATCGTGCCGGAGGACTTCAACCGCCTGCTGGACGCGACGCTGCAGTTCTGCCGGGACAAAGGGTATACCCATTATCACCGCAGGCGCCACGAAGGCCTGCTGCGGTACCTTATCCTGCGCCGGGGCGTGCGGACGAACCAGCTGCTGGTGAACATCGTGACCAGTCCGGGGGACTTTGCAGAGGATGAATACGTAAATGTGATTCTGTCAACCAAAACGGACCACGATATCTGCGGCGTTCTGCATACGGTGGACGACAGCCGCTCAGATGCCGTTAACCCCACAGAAATCAAGGTTCTGCACGGATCCGGCCATTATGAGGAAGTCGTGATGGACCTGAAATTCAACGTCGGGCCGTTCTCGTTCTTCCAGACGAACGTGCCGGCGGCAGAACGTTTGTATCGGGATGCTATTGCCCTGATCGAAGGCATCGAAGGCAAGACAGTCTATGATTTGTACTGCGGTACGGGTACCATCACGCAGGCCATGGCGACGAAAGCGGGCAAGGTGATCGGCGTGGAGATCGTGGAGGAGGCCGTGGAAGCTGCCCGCAGAAGCGCTGCCCGCAACGGTTTGACGAACTGCGAGTTTCTCTGCGGAGACGTGCTGAAAGTATTGGACGGGATGCCTGCGCTGCCGGACGTCATCGTCGTGGACCCGCCGCGGGCAGGCATCCATCCCAAAGCCATGAAAAAGATCTGCTCCTATGGGGTCAAGCAGATCGTGTATATCTCCTGCAACCCGAAGACGCTTGTGCAGAACCTGGTCTCCGCCCGGGAAGAAGGCTACGAACCCGTCTATTTCAAGCCTTACGATAACTTCCCGATGACGAATCACATCGAGACTATAGTGTTGCTACAAAAGTTGAACTCGTAGAAATCCTTTATTTTAAGCACTTTTACGAGCATTTCACCTTCGGTGAGACTGACTGGTCGAAGCGCGGAAAACGCCTCGAAAAGTATGTCCGGGTGGCTATAGCAATAGAACGTGTCACTGTAGGCACAAAACTTGAGGACTTATAGACAATAGAATATTGAA
>JAFPXN010000162.1 GCA_017412505.1 Bacillota bacterium
CCCCCCCCCCCCCCCCCCCCCACTTTTTTGAATGCTTATTCCGCGAAGTACAGATGCAGATAAGTGACGATCTGCGCTCTCTTGCAGGGAGCGTCCGGGCTGAACGCCGTCTTCGACGTGCCGCTCGTGATGCCCTCCGTGTACGCCCAGGCGACAGGAGCCGCATAGTAGGCGCTGTCCGCTACGTCCTCGAAGACCTGTTCCGACATGGGCTCGGGCTCGGGTCTGCCGGCGATGCCGTACAGGAACGTGACGGCCTGGCCGCGGGTCACGGGATCGTTCGAGCCGAACCTGTCGGCCGCGACGCCCGCCGTGACGTTGTTCTCCACTGCCCACAGGACGGCTTTGTAATAGTAGTCGTTCTCCGAGACGTCCTTAAACGGGTTGTCGGTCTTTGCCGGTTCGGGCTTGCCGCTGCAGGCCCACAGGAACGTTACCATCTGGGCGCGGGTGCAGGTATCCGCCGGGGCAAACAGCGTCTGCGTCTTGCCGCCGGTAATGCCCTCGCCGTAGGCCCATTCCACAGCCTTGCGGAAGTAATCGCTGTCCTTTACGTCCTCGAAGGGGAATTTGTCTGCGGTCTGGGTTATCGTCACTTCGCCTGCGGGATTCGCCTTGTCTGCCGGGTCGAATATGGTCTCCGCCTGGATGAATTCGCCGTAGCCGGGCACGGCAAACAGGCTGAATATGCCGTCTTTCGGCAGAGCGAGATTTGCAGAGCCCTCCAGCGCGATCTTTTCCGGCACATAAGCTTCTTCGAAGGGGATCTCCTGCTCCGTACGCTCGCCGGTGTCCGCTGCGAAGGCGAGGCCGTTTACCGCCTTGGAATGCAGCAGGTCGCCGTCGATGCTTCCTTTCAGGACGGCATTGCCGCAGACGACGCCGTAGGTCTTGGCGCCCGTAGAAGACTCTACATAAGAATCGATCGTGGACCCGTCGATGGTAAGCTCGCGGCCAACCTCCACACCGTGGGCTTCCCCTGCCGCGGTGATGTAGGGGTAGAGGAGACTGCCGTTCTCCATCAGGAGCTTGCCGCCCAGCACGACGCCGCCGCAGCCTTCCACCATCGGGGCTTCCACCGTAACGTGGATCACACCGCCGTCCATCGCGAGGGAATTGTTGACTTCGTTGCCGATGATGCCGTTAAAGTTGACGGCGAAGGGTTCTTCCGCCTCTTCCGCATGCAGGAAGATGTTCAGATAGCTGTTCTTCAGGTTGATGCTGCTGACCGTGCCTTCCATGCCGACACCGTTCATCATGGCCAGGTATTTGCCCTCCGGGACGAATCTGGCGGGGTCACCGTGGCCGTCGACGGAGATGCCGGCGCCGTCCGCATAGAGTGACCCTCCCAGCATGATAATGCTCTTAGCCGTCGCGCCCACAGCGACGGGAGCGGGGGTAGACTTGATATTGAGAGAGGCGCCTTCGAACAGCCGCAGATCGCCCAGCGTAAAGACGCCGGTGCCGTTGGTCTTCAGTTCGACCAGGGCGTTTTCGTTCAGGACCAGCGTGTGGCAGCGGATGCCGTCCATGAAGATGTCGCCGTTGGGTTCGGTAAACAGGTTCGTGTCGATCTCCACGTTGCCGTCGGTGTAGATCGCGTTGCTGCCGCCCTTCAGGGTGAGTCTGGCGTTCTGGCCGCCTTCCAGAACGATCGTCGGATGGTTCTCATCGTCGCCGCTTCCGAAATAGGCGTTGAGATCCACGCCCGCGCCGTGGTATTCCGGATCGTAGAACGTGTTGTTGATCGTGCAGTCGCCGACAAACCGGAAATGATATTCCGGCACTTCGCTGTGTCTGCGGATAAAGAAGAAACCGGTACCCGGCGCCAGCTGCTGGTCGCATACCACGTTGGTATTATCCAGCTTAAGGTCGGTAACGGTGATGTGGACGCCGTCCTTATCGAAGGCGACGGTGCCGCTTCCGAGGCTCGTCGTGGACAGGTCCAGCGTTTCGCCCGGTTGTACCGCCTGGTCCACCACGTACAGCACGGTCTTGTCGACTTCCGGATCGAGGACCTTAATGGTGGCCGGTTCGCTTTCCACGGTATTGCCATCCTTATCGGTGATGATGCAGGAGACCGCCATCTGCGGCGTATCCTGCTCCGTTGCCGGGATCACCAGGGTGTCGGTCTTGGCCGAGGTGCCCTTTAAGGTAAACAGGTTGTATCCTTCCGTAAGCTGCCATTGATAGGAAGCGACATTGTCCGGATCTGCCACTTCCACGTGGAAGCTCGCCCCGTCCGGATAGTTGACCTCCACGCTTTCGGGCTGCTTGGTGATGACAGGACCTCCTTCCGCGTAGGCCGTGCCCTGACAAAAGGCAAAGCAGGCGCAGACGGCCAGGACCGCCAATGCCGCCAAAAGGGTAAAGTGTCTGCGTTTCTTTTGTGCCATATTCCTCTCCCTCCCCTGATGGATCGATAGAAATACCATAGAACTGTTCTTTCTTGCTTTAAAGTATAGACTCATTTGCGGCATTATGCAGTATAATTAGAAGAGCAATTATTTCCAATTATGAAAGAGAGACATTCTATGGATTGGACATTGACTACAGACGCGCCGGGCAAGACCGTTTTGATGCAGGGCAACGAAGCGATCGTGCGCGGCGCCGTGGAAAGCGGCATCCATTTTGCCGCGTCTTATCCCGGGTCACCCTCGTCGCAGATCCTCGGCATGCTGGGCAAGATCGCCAAAGAGCGCAACTTCTACGCCCAGTGGGCTACGAACGAGATCGCGGCGTTCCAGGCCTGTCTGGGCACGAGTTTCGCCGGCGCACGCTCCATCTGCATCGTGAAGCAGAACGGACTTCTGTGCATCGCGGACGCGTTGTTCTGCGCGGCGCAGCACGGGATCAAGGGAGGCGTCGTCGTGGTCACGAGCGATGACCCCAGCGCGCACTCCAGCACGAACGAATTCGATTCGCGCCACATGGCGCTGTCCGCCTCCATCCCCATGCTCGAGCCCACGAACATGCAGGAGGCGAAGGACATGGTGCCCTACGCCTTCGAGATCTCCGAGCGGACGAAGCAGGTCGTCATCATCCGGCTCACGACCCGCGTGTGCCACGGCAGAGGCTCCGTCGCGCTGGGCAAGCTGCCCGAGACACAGAGAAAGCTGGACGTGGTGGACGAATGGGACCGCATGGTATGCGTGTCTTTCCGGCACCAGGTGATGCTGGACACGCTGGAAGCGGTCAGAGATCTGTTCGAAGAGAGCCCCTATAACCATTACACGGGCCCGGACCATCCGGAGAAGCTGATCGTCGCGGGCGGCACCGGCTGCCTGTACACGAAGGAAGCGCTGCGCCTGCTGGGCGATCCGGCGGACGTAGGTCTGCTGCAGCTGGGCACGGTATGGCCGCTGCCGGAAAAGCTGCTGTTGGACAAGCTGCGCACGGCGAAGGAAGTGCTGGCGGTCGAGGAAGTCGACCCGTTCCTGGAGGACGCGCTCCTGAAACTGGCCGGCCGGGAAGGCCTGGATCTGAAGATCTGGGGCCGCAACGAAGGGACGATCAACCGGGTCGGCGAACTGGATCCGGATCACGTGCTGCCGGCGGTCAGCGCCTTTACGGGCCTGCCGATGCCGGCGCGCCAGAAGACGTCCGACGTGCCCCTGCTTACCCGCGACCTGAACTTCTGCGCCGGCTGTCCGCACAGAGCCACGTTCTTCGTGCTGAAGCAGGCGATGCGCCGGGAAAAGGTGCCCGGCATCGTCGTGGGCGATATCGGCTGCTACTATATGGCGGGTTCGGAGGCAGGCCAGTACGGCTGGCAGGTGAACAACTGCATGGGAAGCGGCATCAACGTGGCGGAAGGCCTCGGCCAGCTGTCCGCCTACGGCATGGACCAGCCAGTCGTTACGATGTGCGGCGACTCCACGTTCTTCCACACCGTGCTGCCGGGCCTCTGCAACGCGAGCTACCATAATTCCAACATGCTGCTGATCGTGCTGGACAACTCCGCCACGGCCATGACGGGCTTCCAGCCCCATCCCGGCACGGGTCTTACGGCCATGGGCGACGAGGTGAAGCCCATGAGCATCCGCGCGATCTGTGAAGCCATGAACTGCACGGTGGAGGAGGCCGATCCCTTCGAGATCGAAGAGACGACGGCTCTTCTGAACGACATGCTCCACCGTCCGGGCCTGAAGGTCCTCATCATGAAGCAGCCCTGCGCCACGCTGATGGCGAAGAGCCGCACCGAAAAGGTGACGGTCTGGGTGGATCAGGACAAATGCCTCGGCGACAACTGCGGCTGCGATCGGTTCTGTTCCAGGGTCTGGGGCTGCCCGGGCAACAGCTGGGACTTCAAGGCCGGCAAGGCCGTGATCGACCCGGTGAGCTGCGTGGGCTGCGGCGTGTGCGCCAAATTGTGCCCGCAGGGAGCCATCCAGGTGAAGAAGGAGGCGAGAGTATGAAAAATTTGATGTACGACCCGCTGAACATCGTCATCTGCGGCATCGGCGGTCAGGGCAACGTGCTGGCCGCGGAACTCGTGGCCAGCGCCATGAACGACCTGGAATACCGCGTCGCGGAAGGCGAGACCTACGGCGCTGCCCAGAGAGGCGGTTCCGTCATGAGCCACGTGCGCGTCTCGGCCGACACGGACCTGGGCGTGCTGATCCCCGCAGGGGAGGCTCACTTCATCATCGGTTTCGAACCGCTGGAGACCCTGCGCATCGCGCGGCGGTACGCCAACCCCGGCACCCGCATCATCTATGATCCGCGGCCGATCTATCCCCAGAGCGTGCTGAGGGGCCGGACGGTCTATCCGGATCTGGAAGACCTGAAAGCGGAGATCGACAGCCTCTGCAAGGAGGCGATCCAGGTGCCCGCGGCGGATATCGCGATGGAATGCGGCGATTCGAGAGCGGCGAACATCGCGCTCATCGGCGCGTTCAGCTGCCTGGAAGGCGCGCCTCTGGATACGAAGGCGCTGGAAGAGGTCGTGGCGCAGCGCTTTAAAGGCGCCGTGCTCGCCCTGAACCAGAGAGTGTTCGCCCTCGGGTGCGAAGCGGCAAAGGAGGCGGTAAAATGAGCGAAAGACTCGTAAACGTCCGGCTGTACGACCCGGAGACCGGTACGGATTGGACCGGCGCGCTGCCCGCGTCCACGCAGATCGAGGCTCTGACGGACCTGCTGTACGAAAAGAAGCTGAAGGCGTTCCAGCCCATCGGCTACGGATATATCGCGGAGGGTCACCTCTGCAACAACCGTTTTGTCCTGGCGGATTATATGCCCGAAGACGCGGACTCCATCGAGCTGCGCATCTTCGCCTATCCCCAGGTGCTGCAGGGTTAGGAAGGAGGAGAGACCATGCTGAGTACGTTTGCATTAGACAGTCAGGTACTGAAAAAAGATCTCTGCACTTCCTGCGGCGCCTGCCAGGGCATGTGCCCCTACTGGGGCAACTGGAACGGCCGCACCGTGTGGCTGTTCGACTGTGACCGCAAAGAAGGCCGCTGCCAGGCGTTCTGTCCGCGCATGCCCTACGATAAGACCGCGCTGCGGGCGAAGTTCTTCGACCCGGCGGATACCGATCCGGACGTCGGACCCTGCAAGGGGCTGTATCTCGTGCGCTCCGCGGATCCCGCGGACCGGGACGGCGCCCAGCACGGCGGCACGGTGACCGCGCTGCTGAAGCTGGCGCTGGCCGAGGGCCTGATCGACGCTGCGGTGCTGAACCACATGAACGGAGACGATCCGGAAGGGTTCCTGGCGGCGAGCGCAGAAGACGTGATGGCCTGCCGGGGCAGCTCTTTCCGCATCGCACCGACACTGGCGAAGCTGAACGAAGCCCTGAAGGCGGACGAATACAAAAAGATCGCCGTGGTCGGCACTGCGTGCAAGACCCTGGCGACCTATAAGATGCTGGCGAAGCCCTATCCCGACCGGGACAACAACGCGGACAACATCGCGCTGGTCATCGGTCTGTTCTGCGGCTGGGGCCTGGACTGGGACGGTTTAAAGGAACTGGCGGCGAAGTACGTGCCGCTGGACGAGATCGCCCATATGGATATTCCGCCCAGCAAGTATCATTCGCTGGTCATCCGCAGGAAGGACGGCAGCGAGGTGAGCATCGACCTGGACGAGGTGATCCCGCTAGTGCGGCCCGCCTGCAAGGCCTGCGACGACATGACCGCGGAATTCGCGGATATCTCCGTCGGAAGCGGACGTTCCGCCGACGGCTGGGATGTGGACAAGGGCTGGAACGAGCTGATCGTGCGTTCAGAGAAAGGTGCGAAGCTCCTGCAGCTGGCTAAGGAGAAGGGCATCCTGGAGTTTAAGGACATGCCCGAAGGCGGTCTGGATAAACTGAAGAGAGCTGCCGCCGGTAAGCGCAATAAAGCCGTAAGAGAATAGCAGGAAAAGAAAAACGGGGGCGGTTCTTCGAAAGGACCGCCCCCAATTTTTATCGCCTATTTAAAATTGTAATCCGTAACGATCGGCTCTCTGCCGGTCGTTTTATCGTTGAAGTACTCGTGCAGGCAGATGCCCAGGAACGATCCGCTCAGGTTGACCACGTTATCGAACCCTCTGGCCGTAAGCGCGCAGTACGCGTAGTAGGAACGCTGGCTCGTGCGGCAGTGCAGATAGACGGGGATATCCCTGGGGATCTCGTCCAGCCGGTCTCTGAGCTCCGTAAGCGGGATGTTGTGCGCGCCCTTGATGTGGGAGAGCTCGTATTCCCAGGCTTCCCGGACGTCGATGATATAGGCGCCGCTTTCCACGATGCCGCGGACATCCTTTACGTGGACCTGCTTTAAGCGGCCTTCCAGGATGTTTTCCGCGGTGAGCGCCGCCATGTGCACCACATCTTTCGCCGTGGAGAACAGAGGCGCATAGCAGTGTTCCACTTCGATCAGATCGCAGATCGTACCGCCCATCTTGATGAGGGCGGCGATGATGTCCACCCGCTTCGTGGCGTCGCCTTTGCCGATGGCCTGCGCGCCGAGGATCTTGCCGTCGGGCACGGAATAGACCAGTTTGAAGGCCATAGGCTCCGCGTTCGGCATGATCTTCACCTTGTCGTAGGGATAGACGTTTACATAGTCGAATTCGATCCCGGCTGCAGAAGCTGTCTTCTCATTCAGGCCGGTGGAAGCTGCATTCAGACCGAACACGCGGATGCAGGATGACCCGATAAAGCCTTTGTATGAGGCATTGCGGCCGCACATGTGGTCCGCTGCCGCTCTGGCTTCCCACTGGGCGGGTCCTGCCAACGCCAGTCTGCCGGGCTTTCCGGTGAGGGCGTTCGTGATCTCCACCGCATCGCCTACAGCGTAGATGTCCGGGTCAGTCGTCTGCATGTGCTCGTTC
>JAFPXN010000163.1 GCA_017412505.1 Bacillota bacterium
TCGAGATGGCCAAGCCCCGCCTCTACGGCGAGGACGAGGAGGCTAAGAAGAACGTCCGCGCGATATTAGTCCGCGTGCTGGGCGATTCTATGAAGCTCCTGCACCCGTTCATGCCGTTCATCACGGAAGAGATCTGGAGCTTCCTGCCCAGAGAAGAAGACGCGAAGCAGTTCCTGATGCTGGAATCCTGGCCCGCCTATGACCCGTCCATGAACTACGAGCAGGACAAGCAGGTCCTGAACCTGTCCATGGAGATTATCAAGGCCATCCGCGGCATCCGCCACGAAGCGGAAGCGCTGCCGTCCCGCAAACTGCATGCGGTCATCCTGGCGGAAAAGGATCAGGAAGAGGCCGCGAAGGCAGGCGAGCGCTACATCAAGACGCTCGGCAATCTGGAAGGCATCAGCTGGATCGCCTCCAAGGACGAACTGCCCGAAGAGACCATGTCCGCGGCGCTGCCCGGCGTGGAAGTCTACGTGCCGCTGGACGATCTGATGGATTACGAGGCCGAGTACGCACGCCTGAAGAAGGAAGAAGAGCGGCTGACGAAGGAAGTGGCCAGGGTCACGAACCAGCTGGCCAACGAGAAATTCGTTTCCAGAGCGCCTGCCCACGTCATCCAGGCGGAGCGAGACAAACTGGCGGGGTATCAGGACATGCTGGAAAAGACGCTGGCGAGGATCCCCGTCGTGGAAAAGAAACTGAACAGATAACGCACAAAGGATACAAGAAGAACGGATCGAAGGGCCGCCTGCGGGCGGTCCTTCTCACGTCCTTCCGGCTATGATACACAGGTTGGCGAAGCAAATGCGCAGACAAGACGAAGAAGAAATGAACAGGATCCTTTCCGGATTCCGGTCCGACGAGACAGTCCTGCAGATGAAGCAATATGTGCAGCACGGGAACGTGTCCACCTACGACCACTGCGAAAACGTGGCGCGGCTGAGCTACAGGATCGACAAACGCCTGCACCTGCACTGCGATCCGGACGTTCTGCTGACAGGCGCGATGCTGCACGATTTTTATCTGTACGACTGGCACAGGCCGGACGGCGGTTCGCACCGGCTGCACGGTTTCCGGCACGCGAGGGTAGCTGCCGATAAGGCGAAAGAGGTCTTCGGCATCGACGGCAAGACGGAAGAAGTGATCGCTACCCATATGTGGCCGCTGAATATCGGGAAGATCCCCGGATCGCGGGAGGCGTGGGTCGTCTGTATCGCCGACAAGTGCGTTTCCCTTTACGAGACGGTCTTCCGGAGATGACGGAAACGCGGCCGTTACAGTGTGCAAGACAAATCGGCAATACTATGGTATAATACATTGATTATCTATGCGCACTTGTATGGAGGATTAAACAGAATGAAAATAGCAGTAGACGCCATGGGCGGCGACAACGCACCGCAGGCAGTCATCGAAGGCTGCGTCGCCGCGCTGGGCGACATGAGCGCGGACGTCATCCTTGTGGGAAAGGAAGACGTCATTCGCGAAGAACTGGAAAAATATAAAGGCATGTACGAAGAGGACCGCATCGAGATCGTACACGCGGAAGAGGTCATCGAGAACGAGGACAGCCCCGTCAAGGCCGTCCGCACGAAGAAGAACTCCTCCCTCGTCATGGCCGTGGACATGGTCAAGGACGGCACGGCAAACGCCGTTATGTCCGCCGGAAACACCGGCGCGCTTATGGCGGCGGCGCTGCTGCGTCTCGGCCGCATCAAGGGCATCGAGCGCCCGGCCATCGTGTCCGCTTTCCCGAAACTGGGCAAAAAAGGCGAATTCGTGCTGCTGGCTGATACCGGCGCCAACGCGGAATGCACTGCGAAGAACCTGCTGGGCTTCGCCTATATGGGCAGCATCTACCGCCACCACGCCTACGGTACGGAGAACCCCGCGATCGGGCTTATCAATATCGGCGCGGAGGAGACCAAAGGCACGCCCATGCTGAAGGAGACCTATCAGATGCTGAAGGAGACCGACCTGAACTTCATCGGCAACGTCGAAGGGCGGGACATCCCCCGCACCGACGCGGACGTGCTGGTCTGCGACGGTTTTACGGGCAATATCGTGCTGAAACTCACGGAAGGCACCGCCTGGAACGTGTTCAAGGCGATCAAGGAGAAGATCACCGAAGGCCTGCAGGCCAAGGTGGGCGCTCTCCTGCTGAAAAAGAAACTGTACAGCCTGAAGGAAGAGTTCGACTATTCCACCTACGGCGGCGCCCCGATCCTGGGCGTCAAGGGCATGGTGTTCAAGATGCACGGAAGCTCGTCTTCTGTCGCCGTGCGGAACGCGGTCGTCAAAGCCGCGGCTGTCTGCGAGCGCGACGTGATCGGCGAGATCGAACAGAAAATGGCGCAGTTCACGGCAAAGGAAGAGGAAAATGGAGCTGAGTAAGCTGGAACAGATCATCGGATACGAATTCCGGGACAAACAGCTGCTGCAGCGTGCCGTGACCCATAGCTCCTATGCCAACGAAAAACTGGGCAGTCCCGGAGAAGGCAACGAACGGCTGGAATTCCTGGGCGACGCGGTGCTGGGCGCCTGCGTCGGCCTGCAGCTGTACAACCGCTATACGGATAAGGAAGAGGGCTATCTGACGAAGATGCGCGCTTCCATCGTCTGCGAACGTTCCCTGGGAAACGCCGGGAAGAAACTGGGCATCAACGAATTCCTGCTTCTGAGCAGGGGCGAAGAAAGCGGAGGAGGCAGAGACCGCATCTCCATCATCGCGGACTGCATGGAAGCGATCATAGGCGCGGCCTATCTGGACGGCGGTTTCGACGCGGCCAACGCGGTCGTCCGCAAGTGCCTGAGCGAAACGGCGCATTTGTGCGAGAGCGGCAAGCTTCCCAAGGACGCCAAGACGGCGCTGCAGGAACTGCTGAGCCACAGAGCCGCGGAGGACGGCGATCCGCAGATCCGTTACGAGATCGTCTCGGAGAGCGGGCCGGACCACGCCAAGATCTTTACGTCCGCCGTATACGCCTACGGAAAAGCGGCGGGAGAAGGAAGCGGAAAGAGCAAGAAAGAAGCGGAACAGCAGGCGGCGGCAGCCGCTCTGGAACGCTTTCAGACCAAGAGGTAAAGAATGTACTTCAAACGCATGGAACTCAACGGATTCAAATCCTTTGCAGATCCGGTCACAATCGAATTCACGGAGGGGATGACCTGCATCGTCGGCCCGAACGGATCCGGAAAATCCAACATTTCCGACGCGATCCGCTGGGTGCTGGGCGAGCAGAGTCCCAAGATGCTCCGCGGCGGAAAGATGGAGGAGGTCATCTTTGCCGGCACCCAGAACCGCAAGCCGAAAGGTCTGGCGGAAGTGACGCTGGTCATCGACAATTCCGACCACACGCTCCCCATCGATTACGCGGAAGTGGGCATCACCCGCCGCATGTACCGCTCCGGTGAGAGCGAATATATGATCAACCGCACGCCTTGCCGGCTGCGGGATATCCGCGAACTCATCATGGATACGGGCATCGGCGTGGAAGGCTATTCCATCATCGGCCAGGGCAAGATCGCGGACATCATCAGCAACAAGATGGACAGCCGCCGCGAAATCTTCGAAGAAGCAGCCGGCATCGTCAAATACCGAAACAAGAAAGCGGAGACGGAACGCCGGCTGGAAGGCGCCAATCAGAACCTGGCGCGGGTCAACGACATCGTGTCCGAGATCGAAGGCCGCATCGGCAACCTGAAGAAAGAATCTGAAAAAGCGACGGAATATCTCCAGATCCGCGACAAATACAAGGACGTGGAGATCAATATCATCCTGAAGAACATCGAGTCCGCCGACAGCAAAACGGCTGCCGTGCGTACGGAGATGGAGGAACTGGACCGCATCCTGGAACAGGACCGCGGCGCGCGCGCCGAACTGGAAGCACAGCTGCGCGGTCTGCGGGAGAAAAACGCGCAGGCGGAAGCGTCTCTGGACGAGCTGCGCGCAAAACTGGCCCGCATGGCGGAGGAGATCCACTTTATCGAGAGCCGGGAGGAACTGAACAACGAGCGTTCCTCCGTTCTGGAGAGGGACCGCGTCCGCATCGAAGGGGAGAAGGCGGCTGCGGAGGATAAACTGCAGCGCGAACAGTCCAACCTGGATGAGATGAGAAAGTCCGCGGAACTCGTAGCGGAGGGCGAAGCCGCCGCGCGCAGGGACGCGGAGGAAAAAGAAGCCGCCATGGAAGAGGTGCAGCGGCAGCTGGCGGAAAAGGAGAAGGAACTGGACTCTGTCCGGGCTTCCATCCTGGAATTGTCCGCAGCGGTCAGTTCTTCCGCGGCGGAAGTGTCCAGCCTCGAGAATCTGAAGCAGACGCTGGCCAGAAGATTGGAGCGTCTGAAGGAAGACGAAGGCCTGTCCGAGGCGGAGAGCCTTTCCGCAAGACTGGCGGACGCGGAGGAATCGCTGTCCGCAGCACGCGCAGAGCGCACGCAGATCCAGGGGGAACTGCAGGAGACCGCGAAGAAGCGCGGCGGTCTGGAAAAGGAACTTTCCGCGGCCGCGTCCGTCATAGAAGAGATCCGGGTCGATGCCGGAAAACTGGCTGCCCGCCACAAGCTCCTGGAGGAGCTGGAGCGTTCCTACGAAGGATATAACGGCGCGGTGCGCTTCATGATGCAGCAGAAACTGCCCGGCATCATCGGCACGGCCGGCGAACTGCTGAACGTCCCCAAGGGCTGGGAACTCGCCATCGAGACCGCCCTGGGCGGCAACGTGCAGAATATTCTGTGCGACAGCGACGCGTCCGCGAAGAAGGCGATCGCGCTGCTGAAAGAAAGGAAGGCAGGCCGCCTGACGTTCCTGCCCGCGGACAGCATCAAGCCGGGTCCCGCAGCGGATACGACCGCGATCCAGGGCATGGACGGCTTCCTGGGCGTCGCGAGCGAACGGGTCACGTGCAAGGGCGGTTATGAGAATATCGTCGAATACCTGCTGGGCAAATGCGTCGTCTGCCGCGATCTGGACAGCGCGCTGAAGCTGTCCAAGGCGGGCGGAACGCTCCGTTACGTGACCCTGGAAGGGGAGCATATCAACCCCGCCGGCGCCATCACGGGCGGTTCGTTCAAGAACAATACGGCGAACATCATCTCGCGCAAGGCGGAGAAAGAAGAACTGGAAAAGCAGATCGCGAAAACGTCCAAAGACCTTGCAAAGGCGCAGGAAAAGCGCGACGCCTGCCGCAGGGATCTGGACGGCTGCCTGCAGGCGCTGCAGGATCTGCAGGCCCGCACCGGAGCCGCGGATACGCAGATCGCCGTTCTGGAGAAGGAAACGCAGCAGCTGAAGGCCTCCGGCAAGGAAGCCAGAGACGCCGACAGCAGAAGACTTGCCGAACAGACGGATCTCGAAAAAGAGATCGCCGAAGCGGATAAGAGCATCGCGTCTCTGCGCGAAGCCGCGGAGGGCAAGACGGAAGAAAAGGCCAAGGCCGAAGCGCTGGCGGAAACGCTGGCCGCGGAAGCCGAAGACGTGCGCGCGAAGTTCGACGAAGCGCAGGCTGCCTGCACGGCTGCCCGCATGGAAGAGAACAGCGCGTCTGTCCGTCTGCGCAGCGCGAGAGAACTGGAAGAACGGGTGAAAGCCGCCCTGGACGAGATCCGCGCGGATCTGGCCGGGAAGGCTGCCGCCCTGGACGATATCGCGGCGCAGAAAGCCGAGATCGAGGGCTTCGCGTCCGAAGCGGCCGCCAGCCTGCAGGAAAAGCAGGAGGAACGGGACGCTCTGGAAACGGAGGAGAAGACTCTGGCGGAAGCGCGCAGAAAGGACCAGGAACAGGCCGGCGGCCTGGAAGAAGATCGGGTCCGGCTCGAAAGCGTGCTGTACGAGCACCAGGTGAGCAAACACGACGCGGAAGTGCGTCTGGCGCGCTTTGACGCGCAGACCGAATCCCTGAAGGAGAAACTCTGGGAGGAATTCGAGATGTCCTTCGCGCAGGCGCAGGATCTGGCGGATCCGGACTTCGTGATGTCCCGCGGCGTGAAGGAATCCAGGGAATACCGGGAAAGGCTGCGGGAACTGGGCGACGTCAACGTCGGCGCGATCGAGGAATACAAGGCGGTCAGCGAACGCTACGAGTTCCTGACGACGCAGCGCGACGACCTGAATCAGGCGATCGAGGAACTAACCTCCGTCATCCGGGACATCGACAAGACCATCCGGGCGCGCTTCAAGGAAAGTTTCGACGCGGTCGTGGAGAACTTCGAAGCCACGTTTACGGAGCTGTTCAAGGGCGGTCACGCGAGACTGACCCTGGAAGACCCCGCGAATCCGCTGGAATCCGCCATCGAGATCGAGGCCCAGCCGCCCGGAAAGAAACTGCAGAACATGAACCTGCTGTCCGGCGGCGAAAAGACCATGACGGCCATCGCGCTCATGTTCGCGGTGCTGAAGGCGAAACCGACGCCGTTCTGCATCCTGGACGAGGTGGAAGCCGCGCTGGACGAGGCGAATATCGACGCGTTCGCGCGTTATCTGAGACAGTTTACCGATACGCAGTTTGCTTTGATCACACATCAGAAAGCGACCATGGAATACGCCGACGTGCTGTACGGCGTCACGATGCCCGAACAGGGCATCACCAGGGTGCTCTCTCTGAAGTTAGGAGACCACTTTGATATCGACTAGTAAGAAAAAATCATTTTTCGGCCGTATGACCGAAAAGCTCGAGGACGTGCTCCTGATGCGTCCCAAGCCCGACGAAGAGATGCTGGAAGAACTGGAAGACGTCCTGATCTCCTCGGATATCGGCATGGATACGACGATACACATCATCGAATCCCTGCGCGACGCCATCCGTCACGACAGACTCTATACGGCGGACGATGTGCGCGCGGAGATCAAAGCGATCGTCGGGCGTATGCTGGATAAGGGCGAACGCCTGCAGCTGTGCGGGGAGACGCCTCTGTTCATCATGATGATCGGCGTGAACGGCGTGGGCAAGACCACGTCCATCGCGAAGCTGGCCCACATGCTGAAGGCAGAGGGCAAATCCGTGCTGCTCGTGGCAGCGGATACGTTCCGCGCCGCGGCTGCGGAACAGCTGACGATCTGGAGCGAACGGGTGGGCGTTCCCATCATCAAGCACAAGGAAGGCGCAGATCCTTCCGCCGTCATCTACGACGGCTGCAACGCAGCGAAGGCCAGAAATATCGACGTGGTCATCTGCGATACGGCCGGACGGCTGCAGAACAAGAAAAACCTCATGGCTGAGCTGGCGAAGATGAACAAGGTCATCGACCGGGAATTCGAAGGGGCTGCCAGGGAGACGCTGCTGGTCGTGGACGCCACGACAGGCAAGAACGCGGTCTCCCAGGCAATGGAATTCAACGAGGTCGCGGAACTGACCGGCATCATCCTCACGAAACTGGACGGCACCGCCAAGGGAGGCATCGTCGTAACCATCGCAGACGAGCTCGACTTGCCTGTGAAGTTTATAGGATTGGGAGAGGGAATGGACGACTTGAAGCCGTTCGACCCGAAGGAGTTTGCAGAGAGTATATTTGAGGGGTAAAGAGGTATGGATGAGTATTTAGGCAGACAGCACGAGGAAGAAGTGCTGCAGGCCTTCGAAAGGGTGCAGGACGAGTTCCGCGCTCTGACGGAGGAGACGGAGGGGGATCCTCTGCTGCCCGAAACGGATGTTTCAGCCGGCGATTCCGCCGCGGTATATGCCGCAGGCGAACCGTTGACGGGACGGTCCGCGAGACATGCCGGTTCCCGCAGCAAGAAGCCTGCGAAACCGCAGAAGGAAACGAAGGCGGAGACGAAGAAACCTGTAGAAAAAAAGCCGGAAAAGCCTAAGAAGAAAAAGAAGAAGGGCAAGGCGGGGAAGATCATCCTCGGCATCCTGCTGTTCTTCCTCCTGGCGGGCGTCATCGCCGCCGGTGTGGCCGGCCACTACGTGCTAGGCATCATCGAGGAGGCGCCGGAGATCAATCCGGACAACCTGTACGACCTGCTGGCGGAGAACTCCGTCGTATTCGACGCGGACGGCAACGTCCTGGAGAATCTGTTCTCGGGCGATTCGCTGCGCTCCAATCTGGAGTACAAGGAGATGCCGCAGAATCTGATCAACGCGTTCGTCTCCATCGAAGACAAGACGTTCTGGGATCACCACGGATTCAACATCATCCGTATCATCGGCGCCATCCGCGACGCCCTGAAATACGATACGAAGATCTCCGGTACGTCCACGATCACGCAGCAGCTGGCCAGAAACCTGTATCTGCCCGACGTCAAGAGCGTGCGCTCCATGAACCGTAAGATCATCGAAGCGTACTACACGATGATCATCGAGAAGAATCTGACGAAGGAGCAGATCATCGAGGCCTATCTGAACACGATCAACCTGGGCTTCAATTCCAGCGGCATCCAGGCCGCCTCGCAGGCGTATTTCTCCAAGGATGCCAAGGATCTGGACCTCATCGAGAGCGCCTGCCTTGCGACGCTGCCGCAGCTGCCGAGCGCGTACGCGCCGATCAAGCGCATCGCGACGGCGGACGTGGACGATCCGGACGCGCTGGACATCATCGAGCGCAACGACGAATACATCACGTATTATAACGACTCCTGCGTCGACCGTATGAAGCTCGTCCTGCGCGCGATGCACGAGCAGGGCTACATCACGGACGAGCAGTACGAATCGACGGATCCCGCTACCCTGCGCGAGCACATCAATCCCGGCAGCAACGCCGTGGCGGATGCCGGGGTCACGTCCTACTTCACCGACTGCGCCGTCAAACAGGTCCGCGAAGACCTGATGCGCGAGCTGAACCTGAGTGAGGACGAAGCCGACCGCATGCTGTACAACGGCGGTCTCTATATCAACACGACCATGAACCGCGAGATCCAGGAGATCATGGAAGCGGTCTGGGCGGACAATTCCGGCTGGCCCACGATCAGCGGCTACCGCACGGATAAGTCCGGCAACATCATCGGCGACAACGGCAAACTGATGCTCTACAGCAAGAGCGTCATGTTCGACGATGACGGCGATTTCGTGCTGGAACCCGACGAGATCGAGTGGCAGGGCAACGGCGATCTGAAGCTGCTTGCCGATAAGCGCCTGAACTTCTTCAAGACGTCGAGCGGCAACGGCACGGATTATTCCATCGAATTCAAGAGCATGTACGAGAAAACTGACGGCCTGCTGTACAGCATCGAAGGCGGCAGCTGGGCGATCGCCTCCGAATACAAGACCAGAGACGATAACGGCGACATGATCGTCAGCAAGCAGTTCTTCGAGGATCATCCCAACGTGCTGAACAAGCTGGAAGATGGCCGCCTGTATATCACGTCCGACTACTTTACGCTTAGAAAGCCCACGATCCAGCCGCAGTCCGCGATGGTCATCATGGACCACAGAAGCGGTTACGTGCTGGGCATGATCGGCGGCAGAAACGTGGAAGGCAAGCTGCTCTACAACAGAGCGACCGCGCCGCGCCAGCCGGGATCCTCCATCAAACCGATCTCCGTTTACAGCACCGCGCTGCAGGCCGGCGCCGACGGCAAGGGCGACTTCACCGCCGCCATGCCCCTCGACGACAGACCTGTGGTGCTGGGCGGCAAGCCCTGGCCGAAGAACTGGTATGCCGGCTACTGGGGCATCAAGAACATGCGCTACTGCATCGAACAGTCCATCAACACCACCGCGGTCCAGTGCTATCTGCAGATGGATCCCCAGTGGTGCGTGGATCAGCTGCAGGCCATGGGCATCACGAGCATCGTCGAAAGCGGCACCGTCAACGACATGAACGCTTCCGCGCTTGCGCTCGGCGGCATGACCAAGGGCATCTCTCCTCTGGAGATGTGCGGCGCCTACGCGACGTTCGGCAATTACGGCGTTTACACGGAGCCTTGCTTCTACACGACCGTGACCACGAAGAAGGGCGATATCGTCCTGCAGAAGGATCCGATCACCAGACGGGTCATGAGCGAAGAGGTGGCGTCCATCATGCTTGATATGCTGCGCACCACCGTGACGAACGGCCTGTCCAGCAACGCGAAGATCGCATGCCAGCCCTCCGCGGGCAAGACCGGTACGACGTCCGACAACTTCGACCTGTGGTTCTGCGGACTGACCCCGCAGCTGACCGGTACGGTCTGGATGGGCAACGACGTGAACATCTCGCTGCGTGAGTATTCCGGCATCGCCGCCAAGATGTGGGCGAAGGTCATGAAGGACGTCGGCGCGATGTATGAGCGCGGCGAATTCGAAATGCGCGGCGACATCGTCCGCGCGACCGTCGACAAGTATTCCGGCAAGACCGGCGTCAGCGGCGATACGATCTCCGAATACTTCGTAAAGGGCACCGTGCAGGGCGGCGCGGAGGATTTCCACCGCGAGTGCACGATCTGCGCGGAGACCGGGTATCTGGCCACGCCGGACTGCCCGCATACCGCGACGAAGAACGGCATCGTCCGTCCGGGCGGAAACTCCTGGGAGAAGGTCATCGTGGAATCCGGTCTGCGCTCTCTGGGCGTGAACGCGGAGCCCGACGCCAAACTGGACGCTCCGGATTACTACTGCCCGATCCACAATCCAAATCCGGCGGCCTATCCGATCTCGCCTCTGTTCCAGGGCGAAAGCCCCTACGATGCTGTAGAGCCGGACGAACCCGAAGAACCGGAAGAGACGGACGAACAGGATGGCCAGGAGGGCGATCAGCCTGACATTACAGAGTACGATCCGAACAATCCGGATTACATCCCGGGCATCACGGATCCGTCCCAGTACAAACCGCCAGAGAACACGACGACACCTCCCGCGGAGGAAGAACCGAAACCCGCGGACGGCGGAGAAACGCAGACGCCTCCGGAAGACGGAGGGGACGGCGGAACCGGTGAGGACGGCGGCGGGCAGGAATCCACCGGCGGAGAAGGCGAAACCGGCGGCGAATCCGGCGAACCCTAAAGATTGACAAATATTGCTAAATGATGCTATAATGCCTGCGGCTGCGGGCGCGGGGCGCCCATGCGGAGACCGCTTACGGCTCTGGCTTTTTCCCAGGCGGCAGGCATCGTCCTGGCGTATTATCTGAACATCCGAACAATGCACCTGTGCATGCTCTGCATGGGTGCTTGTTTTGTTTTTGCGTTTTTCCGGGGAAGAAACGGTCTTCTGCGAAGCGAAGATGCCCGGAAAGGTCTGCAGCTTGCGGCTCTGTGCCTGCTGGCCTTTCTGCTGGGCAGTCTGCGGATGGAGCAGCAGTCACGGCGGGAGAGCGCGCTTCTGCAGGAAAGCGCGGCGTCCGAGGCGCCGGTCGTTTCGTTCGACGGCTTGGTCCGCACGGTATCGTTTCGCGGCAGCCGCTGGGATCTGACGGTCCGGACCGAGGACGAGACCGTGCTCGTGCGTCTGGACGCCGGCGAAGAGGACAGGGCAGCGGTCTGCGACCTGCCCGGTCGGGTCTGCCGCTTTGCGGGCCCGGTCCGCGCGCCTGACGGCAGGCGGAACTTCGGATGCTTCGACTACGCTTTATATCTGAAAGGGCGCGGCGTCCTCTGTCTCTGCGAAGCGTCCCGCTACCGCGCGGAGGCAGGGGAGGTGCGGTCCAGCTTTCTGCACGTCCTGTCTGTCAGCAAGGGACGGTTTCTGGACGGCATCGCGCCATTTCTGGACCGGGACAGCTTCTCCCTGCTGGCAGGCCTGATGTTCGGGGAGAAAGGGTATCTGGAAGAGGACGTCTACGCGTCGTTTCAGCGCAACGGCATCGCGCACGTGCTCGCCGTATCCGGCCTGCACGTCGGCCTCGTCTACGCGCTGGTGCAAAAGCTGCTGTCCAGGCGGAAAAACCGTCGCACAAGCCTGATCTCCCTGGCGGCGCTGTTCTGCTATGCCTGCCTGGCGAACTTCTCGATCTCCGTGATGCGCGCCGGGTTTATGATCGTCCTGCACATCGCTGCATTTCACATGCGCCGGCGCTACGATCTCGTGAGCGCCGCGTCGCTGGCGGTGCTGGTATTCCTGACGGTCAATCCGTACCAGCTGTTCGATTCCGGCTTTCAGCTGTCCTATATGGCCGCCTACAGTCTGGGCGTCGCGCTGCCGCTGATGCAGCTGAAGGCGCTGGAACTGGCAGACCGGTATAAAAAAGGTTGGATCGACGACTGGGGCAGGATCCTGCTTCCCTGCATCGCCGTCCAGCTGGGTATGACGCCGCTGACCCTGTTCCATTTTCTGATCTTTTCGCCCGTCAGCCTGCTCCTGAACCCCTTCGCCGTAGCGCTGGCGGCTTTGCTGCTGCCGGCCGGGCTGGCGCTGTTCTTCGTGCAGGGACTGCAGATCCCGGCGTTGAGCGCCGCTGCGGCGGGTCCTGCAGGCGCGTTCGCGAAACTGCTGCTGGCGCTGGACGGGGCGGGAAGGGCACTGGGCGGCTCCTATTCCATGCCTGCGCCGCCGGTCGGGATGCTATGCCTGTATTACGGGCTGTTCTTTTATCTGTTTTCGGAAGGACGGGCCGTGCTGCTGCGCAGAGGAAAGACGCGGCTCTCCGCGCTCCTGTGCGTCTGCATGATGCTGGGGAGCGGTCTGGCGCCCGCGCTTTGCGGCATCGGCTGTCCGCTGCCCTGGCAGAGACCGCAGCGGGATCTCGTGATGGCGGACGTAGGGCAGGGCGACTGTTTTCATATCTCCTGCGGCGGTTTCGACGCGCTGGTCGACGGCGGAGGTTCTTCTCTGAAGAACGTGGGCGAGGATACGCTGCGGCCGTATCTGCTGAAAAACGGCGTGTCCGGCCTGGAACTGGCCGTCGTGACCCATCCGGATCAGGACCACGCCAAGGGGCTGCAGGAGTTGTCGCAGGTGATGCCGGTCCGGACCATCGTGTTCCCTTGGGTTTACCGTAATGATCTTTCCGTTACAGATGGGTACCGGGCGGAACAGTTCGTTTTCGCGGGCAGAGGCGATGAGATCCGCTTGGGCGATGCGGTGTTCCGCGTACTTGCGCCTTACAAAGACGGGCGGGTGAGCGCGCAGGCGGAGGACAGGAATGAAACCTGTATTGCGGGCATATTGGAGTTTAAGGGGCTGAAGATCTTCCTGACGGCGGACATGACGGACCAGACGGAGCAATGGCTGCTGGCGGACGGCGCGGATGCCCTGGATGCGGATATCCTGAAAGTGGCGCACCACGGCAGCGCGTATTCCACCCGGGAAGACTTCGCAGACGCCGTCTCGCCGTCGATCGCTCTCATTTCCTGCGGCAGGAACAACAGTTACGGGCATCCTGCGGAGCGGGTCACGGCCATGCTGGAGGAGATGGGCGTGACGATGCTGCGCACGGATACGATGGGAGCGGTCGGGATCACCGTGGAGAAAGACGGCGGCCTGCGGATCGAAAACGCGGACGGAAAGATCTCCGTGGATCTGCCCGCAAATCGCTGAGAACAGACCCACAGCGCGGGCTTTTCATGATATACTTTTACTATCTATGGCCTACGCATCGAAACCGAAACCGAATACCGAGCATCCGTTCCGCACGATCGTCAAACTTCTGGACAGCGACGCGCTGCCCAGGGTCTTGGTGTGCCACGGACACGAAGAGTTCCTGGTGAACTGGGCGGAAAAGTACGTGAAGAACAAGCTGGTCGAACCGGCTTCCGAGGCGCTGGATCTCAGCGTTTTCTCCGAGGAGTTGGACCCCTACAGCATCATCGCGGCCTGCGAGACGCTTCCCATCCTGTCGAAGCGCAAACTCGTCGTCGTCCGCGGCACAGACATCTTCACCCAGCAGCCAAAGGACATGAAGGCGGAAGGGGTACAGATGCTGGCGGATTACCTGGGCAGCGTTCCCGATACGACGCTGCTGCTGTTCACCGCCGATAAGGTGAACAAGACGAAGGCTCTGTACAGGAATGCGGTCAAGGCGGGCGTCGTATACGATTTTACCCCGCTCGACCGCGGCACGCTGGCGGGCTGGATCGCCAAGCAACTGCAGGGTCTGGGCAAGAACGCCTCGCGGGAGGACATCTACGCGTACGCGGACCGCTGCGGCTATCTGGAAAAGGAGTCCGGCTACACGCTGTATAACGTCAAGAACGACGTGGCGAAAGCCGCCGCGTTCGCGGACGGACAGACCGTGACGGCGAAGGATTTCGAAAGCTGTATGCAGGGCGAGGAGGAAACGGACGCGTTCGCGATCCTGGACGCCGCCTTCTCCGGACAGAAAGGCAAAGCCCTGACGATCCTGCACAACAGCTTCAGCGCGGAGCAGGCCAGCAAACAGGACGGCGTCGTGCTGCGCTTTCTCGGACTGCTGTGTTCCCAGCTGGAGATCATGGTGGAAGCCAGGGAACGGGGCGGCCGCGACGGAGACCCCTACGGCGTCGCCTCCGCCATGGGCGCGAATCCCTACCGGATCAAAAAGGCCATGCAGGCAGGGTATAAGAAAAAGTATTCCGAGCTGAAAGCATCCCTCGCTTCGGCTTACGATATCGAAAAAAACTTCAAAAGCGGACAGATCGACGCCTATCTGGCGCTCGAGCTGTTCATCGCCGGATTATAGATCATGAACAGTCAGAAAAAAGCCGACCTCGCATTGGTCGTCATCACATTCTTCTGGGGCATCGCGAACCTCATCTCCGACTATATGATGGGTTTCTGGGCTCCCATGCAGCTGAACGCCATCCGTTTTATCGTGGCGTTCGTTGTTTCGTACGCCGTCCTGCGGCGGCACATGAAAGGCGTCTCCCGGACGACGCTGCTGTCCGGCGCGCTCGTCGGTTTTCTGCTGTCGCTCATCTACCTGTTCGCCATGTACGGCCTGAAAATGGCTTCCAGCATCACGACGTTCAGTTTCGTCATCGCCATGCCGGTCATCATCAATCCCATCATCAACCTGCTGTTCCGCCGCATCGTTCCGGAAAAGAAGTTCCTGCTCAGCCTGGCGCTTTCCATGGCGGGACTGTACCTGATGACTATGAAAGGATTCGATTTCCGCATGGGCAAAGGCGAGGCGCTGGCGCTGCTTTCCGCCACCTGTTATTCCATCGACCTGTGCTTTACGGACGTCATGGTGGCGCGGGACGACGTGGATCCGCGGCAGCTCGGCGTGCTGCAGATCGGTTTCGGCGCTGTCTTCATGACCCTGATCTCCCTGTTTCTCGACAGGGGCCACGCCATCGTCTGGAGCCCCGCGATCGTCGCGGGACTGCTGACCCTGGCCGTTGGCTCCACCGCCATCGCTTTCATCGCGCAGCCGGTCGCGCAGCAATACACGACGTCGAACCACGTCGGGGTCATCTTTACGCTGGAACCGGTGTTTTCGACGCTGGCCGCCATTATCGTGCTCCACGAGATCGTCTCGGCGAGGGAATACCTGGGCGCCGTGCTCATGGTGGCCGCCGTCATCCTCATGAACGTAGACTTCGACAGAAAGGACAAAGACCATGAAGAGGATCCCCAGCATCTTTAACGAAGCGCTGGCGCCGGTGACGCCCGGGCCGTCCAGCTCCAATACGGCGGGCCCGATGCGCATCGCCTCCGTCTGCCGGCAGTTTTTCGGACTGCCCATCACGAAGGCATCCATCGAGATGAGCAAGTACGGTTCGTTCCCGTTCACGTATTTCGGCATGCGTTCCGATCTCGCTTTCGTGTTCGGCCTGCTGGGACACAGCCCGTCCGATCCCGGTTTCTTCGGCGCGTACGAAGAGGCGAAGGAAAAGGGCGTCGCCATCGATTACGGCTTCTATGAGGAACTTCCTGCGGAGCCGGGGGAATATGTCCGCCTCGTACTGGAAAACGCCGATACGGGCCGGAAAATGACCTTCTGCGGCGCGTCCGTCGGCGGGGGCGGGTTTTATCTGGAATCCGCGGACGGCTGCAGCTTCCACACCGGCGGCTACCACCACGAGGTGCTGCTGTTCACCGCTTTGGCGGGGGAGGTAAGGCGCCACGATATGGTCAAGGCCATCCTCACCATCGCCGGTGACCCGGAAGAGATCAAGATCTGCGAGGGTCCGGACAAACTGCTGTACGATATCAAACTGGCGGATGCGCCGTCGCAGGAGCAGCTCGACGCTTTCAGGAACATCGAAGGCCTGCTGCATTTCGGTTACGCGAAGCCGGCCCATACGGTCGTTCCATCCGCGTCCCGCCCCGCGGCGTTCGAAACGCCGGCGGAGCTGGAAGCCTGGTGCGAAGAGAACGGCAGATCGTTCTGGGAAGCGGCCTGCGATTACGAGTGTTCCATTTCCGGCTGGACGCAGGAGCAGGTGCTCGAACAGGCCGGAAAACTCTGGGACGTCATTCTGGAGTCCGAACGCAGAGGCTATGAAGAGGGCAACGACCTGCATCAGCTGCTGGGTCCGAGAGCGCCCCGGGTGAAAGACTTTTACGAGAACAGCCCGCAGAAGATTTCCGGCGGCATTCTGGATAAGGCCGCGCCGGCTTCTCTTTCCATTATGGAATGGGCCGGCAGTTCCGGCACCATCGTCTGCATCCCCACGGGCGGCGCTTCCGGCATCGTGCCAGGCGTCATCCTGGGCCTTTGCAAAGAGAAAGGCTGGGGCAGGGACGAAGCGGTGAAAGGCCTGCTGGCGGCGGGTCTGGCCGGCGTGTTCATGGCGGAGACCGACTATTTCGGCGGCTGGGGCTGCCAGGCGGAGATCGGCTGCGGCGTCGGCATGGCGGCCGCAGGGCTCGTCTGCATGATGGGCGGCTCCGTCAAACAGTGCCTGGACGCGGCGAGCATGGGCATCCAGAGCCTGATCGGCCTCGTGTGCGATTCCGTTTGCGGGGAATCCCAGGTGCCTTGCTACGTGCGCAACATGACGGGCTGCGCGACGGCGCTGGCCTGCGCGAACGCCGCGATGGCGGGGCTGGACGCGCTCATCCCGCTGGACGAGATGGTGACGGCCATGATGAAGGTCGGGCGCGCCTCCCGGAGCATCAAACTCAATTCCATGGGCGCCAACGGCACGCCGACGGGCGTGCGCCTCGAAGCGGAAGAAACGGAGCGGCAGCAGAAGGCTGTCGATGAGAAACTTGGAAAACATTAAGGCCTTTACAAGAGAAGAAAGGGCGGCGGTCCTGAAGGATATGGGCCTGCCGGCGTTCCGCGAGAAGCAGATCTTCGCGTGGATCTGCCGCGGCGCGAAGGGATGGGACGAATGCACCGATCTCTCCAAGAATCTGCGCGCGAAGCTGTCGCAGCGCTTTTCCTGGGAGAACGCGGAGGCGGAACTCGTCCAGACGTCGTCCGACGGCACCCGCAAATTCCTGATCGCACTGCCCGGCGGCGACCGGGTCGAAGCGGTGTTCATGGCGTACGAATACGGCAATTCCCTGTGCATTTCCACCCAGGTGGGCTGCGCCATGGGCTGTTCGTTCTGTGCGTCCACGATCGGCGGACGCATCCGCAGCCTCTCCGCCTGGGAGATGCTCGAGGAATACGTGCTGGCTGTCCGCGAGACCGGAAGCCCCATCAACCATATCGTGCTCATGGGCATGGGCGAACCGTTCGACAATTACGGCGAAGTCGCCGCTTTTCTGCGGCTCATCCACGACCCGCAGGGCATAGGCCTCAGCTACCGCAATCTGACGCTGTCCACCTGCGGACTCGTGCCGGGCATCCGCCGCTTCGGAGACGAATTCCCCCAGGTGAACCTGGCCATCTCGCTGCACGCGTCGAACCAGGCGGACCGGGAAAAACTGATGCCGGTCGCGAAAGCCTATCCGCTGGACGAACTGATGGCGGCCTGCCGGGAACACGCGGAGAAGACCGGGCGGCGCGTCACGTTCGAATTCGCCCTGATCGCGGGACGCAACGACACGCCGCAGACCGCGAAGGAACTGGCCTCCCTGCTGCGCGGCATGCTGTGCCACGTCAACCTCATCCCGCTCAACCCGGTGACGGAAACAGGCCTGCAGGGCACGGACAGAAAAGCCGCGGCAAAGTTCCGCGACATGCTGGAATCCATGGGCATCCCGGCCACTGTGCGCAGGCAGCTGGGCGCCGATATCGACGCGGCCTGCGGCCAGCTTCGTAAAAAATACACATAAAGTTTTCCTCTGGCGGCTTGCCCAAAAGCCACCCGCAAGATATAATGAAAACACAGAATATCCTTGTAAAGAAAGTGGGGCGATTCCAATGGTAAAGTTACTGGTAGGGCACAAAGGCAGCGGCAAGACCAAGGCGATGGTCGATATGGCCAATGCGAGCCTGGACAGCGTAAACGGAAGCGTTGTTTTTATCAATAAGAATCACAGACTGATGTACGATCTGAAGTACCGGATCCGCGTCGTGTGCATGGAAGACTTCGAGCACATCACGAATATCGACGAGTACATCGGTTTCATATATGGCATCATTTCCCAGGATCACGATATCGAACTCATCTTTATCGACAGCATCCTGAAGCACGCCGACGTCAAACTGGAAGATCTGGAGGAATTCCTGGGCAGACTGGCTGCCATCTCCGAGATCTACGGTCCGGATTTCGTCGTCAGCATTTCCGCGGACGCCGAAGAGATCGGCTCCTACGTAAACAAGTACGAGATCCTGAACCCTGTCGAGTAATGGATTTCGAACAGATCAGAACGAAACTGGATGGCCGCGGAAGCGGTCTCATCGAGATCAGAAAGCACAGCTGCGTCCTGATTCCCTTTGTGGAACGGGACGGCAGGCTGTGCCTTCTTTTTGAGCTTCGCAGCGCGGGCATTTCCCAGCCCGGCGAAGTGTGCTTTCCCGGCGGCCGCATGGAAGAAGGGGAGACCCCGCTGCAGACGGCGGTGCGCGAGATCGGCGAGGAACTGTCCGTTCCCCCGGAACGCATCCTGTATACCCACGAGTACGATACCCTCATCCACTACGCGAATATGGCGATCCACACCGTGGTCGCGCAGCTGGATCCCGCGGTGCTGGAAGAGATCCGGCCTGCGGCGGACGAGGTGGCGGAATGGTTCACGATCCCTGTGGACTGGCTGGCGGAACACGAACCCATCCTGTACGAATACCGCATCCTACCCGAGATCCGGGACGATTTTCCCTACGATATCATCGAGTCCCCGGACAAATACAACTGGCGGACCGGAAAATGGACGATCCCCATCTGGAATTACGAGGGTCACTGTCTTTGGGGCATGACCGCGCGCATCGTGTACGCCTTGCTAAAATTCCTTGCGTAACGCAGGGGGCTATTGTATAATTCTTATGTTGTTAATGACGCGGCCGGTTTGTGTGTGCCGCGGTCAGAATAAGGAGGAAAATCAAATGAAGAAGTTACTCGCGCTGCTCCTCGCGCTGGCTATGGTATTCTCCATGGCAGCCTGCACCAGCAGCAACGAACCCGCAGCGGAACCCACGCCCGCCGAAGGCGAAGGTGAAGGCGAAACTGCAGCCGCATTCTCCGTAGCCATGATCACCGACTACGGCGACATCACCGACGAAAGCTTCAACCAGGCTACCTATGAAGCCTGCAAGGCTTTCTCCGATGCGAACGGTATCAAGTTCAACTACTACAAGCCCGCCGGCGACAGCACCGCTGAAAGAGTCGCCATGATCGACGCAGCCATCGCTGACGGCTTCAACGTCATCGTTTGCCCGGGCTTTGCGTTCGGCGAAGCTCTCGCAGAATGCTCCACCACCTATCCGGACGTCAAGTTCATCGCTCTGGACGTTTCCGAAGCTGACCTGTCCGGTCTGTCCGCCATTCCCGACAACCTGTTCTCCGCGGTCTACCAGGAAGAGCTGTGCGGCTTCATGGCCGGTTACGCAGCAGTAGCTCTGGGCTACAAGCACCTGGGCTACCTGGGCGGCATGGCAGTTCCCTCCGTCGTTCGCTTCGGCAACGGCTACATCCAGGGCGCTGACCTCGCGGCAAAGGAACTGGGCAAAGATGGCGTTACGATCGAGTACGTTTACGGCAACCAGTTCTTCGGCGACGCTGATATCACTTCCTACATGGATACATGGTATCAGACCACCGGCGTAGAAGTCGTCTTCGCTTGCGGCGGCGGCATCTGGACCTCCGCGGCTGAAGCAGCTGCCAAGGTCGGCGGCAAGGTCATCGGCGTTGACGTTGACCAGTCCAAGACCATCGACGCTTACGGCGCCGGCATGACGGTCACCTCCGCCATGAAGGGCCTGAAGGCTACTGTCAACACCCTGCTCACCGAGCTCATCCTGAACGACAACTGGTCCGCTTACGGCGGTCAGGTCATGACCCTGGGTCTCGTCTCCGGCACCGACGTCGAAGCGAACTACACCCAGATCCCGTATGACACCACGCAGTGGGGCGAAGGCTTCACTCAGGAAGATTATGTCGCGCTCGTCGGCAGAATGTTCTCCGGCGAGATCAGCGTAGATGGTTCCCAGGACGAATTCGTTCCCTCCACCATCACTCTGAACAGATACGACAACATCAAGTAATCAGCCTGATAAAATCGCATCAATTAGACAGACGGCTCTTTCGAGCCGTCTGTTTTTGTGTTATGATTTTATTAACTATGGAATATAGGAGGTTGAAGCCATGGATGCACCTTATGCAATAGAGATGCTCAACATAACCAAGCGGTTTCCGGGCATCATTGCAAATGACAACATCACACTTCAGCTGAGGAAAGGCGAGATACACGCCTTGCTTGGCGAAAACGGCGCCGGCAAGTCCACGTTGATGAGCGTGCTCTTCGGTCTGTATCAGGCGGAAGAGGGGCAGATCAAGAAGGACGGAAAGGTCGTCGAGATCAAAGACCCCAACGATGCCAACGATCTGGGCATCGGCATGGTCCACCAGCACTTTAAGCTGGTCGAGTGCTTTACGGTACTGGATAATATCATCCTTGGCGTAGAGACCACAAAGAACGGTCTTCTGCAGAAAGCGGAAGCCCGCAAAAAAGTGATGGCTCTGTCCGAGAAATACGGCCTCGCGGTCGATCCGGACGCCCTCATCGAGGACATCACCGTCGGTATGCAGCAGAGGACGGAGATCCTCAAGATGCTGTACCGCGACAACGAGATCCTCATCTTCGACGAACCGACGGCCGTTCTGACGCCGCAGGAGATCGAAGAACTCATGCACATCATGAAGAATCTGGCGGCGGAAGGCAAGAGCATCCTGTTCATCTCCCACAAGCTGAACGAGATCATGGAGGTCGCCGACCGGGTCACCGTCCTGCGCAAGGGCAAGTACATCGGCACGGTGGACGTCGCGAACACCACGAAGGAAGAGCTGTCCCGCATGATGGTCGGCAGAGACGTAGAGTTCCAGGTGAAGAAAGAGCCGAGAACGCCGGGCGAAGAGATCCTGAAGGTCGAACACCTGACAGTTCCCTCGAAAGTCCACAGCAACAACGCGGTCAAGGACGTTTCGTTCTCGGTCCGCCGCGGCGAGATCGTCTGCATCGCCGGTATCGACGGCAACGGCCAGACGGAACTGGTCTACGCGCTCACCGGTCTGGAGAAGCCTTCCTCGGGCAAGATCACGATGCTGGGCAAGGACATCACCCACGCCCCGATCCGCCAGCGCAGCGTGGACGGCATGAGCCACATCCCCGAAGACAGACACAAACACGGTCTGGTCCTGGACTACTCGCTGGAATACAACGAAGTGCTCCAGACTTACTTCGAACCCCGCTTTACTCACAACGGATTCCTCGATAAGCCCGCGATCCGCAAATACGCGGAAAGGCTGATCGAAGAGTACGATATCCGTTCCGGACAGGGTCCGATCACGAAGGCCCGCAGCATGTCCGGCGGCAACCAGCAGAAGGCGATCATCGCCAGAGAGGTCGACAGAGGCCCCGAACTGCTGGTGGCGGTCCAGCCCACGAGAGGCCTGGACGTCGGCGCCATCGAATCCGTCCACAAACAGCTGGTCGCCCAGCGTGACGCCGACAAGGCGGTGCTGCTGGTCTCCCTGGAACTGGACGAAGTCATGAGCGTGCCCGACCGCATCCTCGTTCTGTATGAAGGCGAGATCGTCGGCGAGCTCGATCCGAAAGAAACTACCGTAGAAGAGCTGGGCCTGTACATGTCCGGCGCGAAGAGACAGTAAAGGAGGTCGCCATGAAAAAGTTTTTAAAGAGCGAAGGCGGTCAATCCTTTATCGCCTCCATCCTCTGCATCATCCTGGGACTTCTGATCGGTTACGTCGTTCTGCTGTTCATCGCCCCGAAGGGCGCAAGCACGGCGATCGGCGTCATCATCAAGAATTTCCTGTATTATCCCAGCAGCGTTGCCCGCATGAAGTACTTCGGCAACACGCTGGTCAAGACGGCGCCGCTGCTCATGTGCTCGCTGTCCATCCTGTTTGCGTATAAGGTCGGCCTGTTCAACATCGGCTGCTCCGGCCAGTACACCGCGGGCACCTGCGCCGCGCTGTTCCTGGCGCTGGGCGCCGGCATGCCCTGGTGGGTGTGCGTCATCGCCGCCATGGTCTGCGGCGCGCTGCTCGCGGCCATCTCCGGCATCCTGAAGAGCTACGCGAACGTAAATGAAGTCATCTCCGGCATCATGTTGAACTGGATCATGCTGTATTCGGCGAACATGATCCTCACGAAGGTGAAGGAATCCACGTCGCCCTATACGTTCACGCTGTCCAGCACGAACACCGGAGCTGTCATTCCCGGCCTCGGCCTGGGCAAACTGTTCTCCAATAACGCCTATATCACGATCGCCGTTCCTCTTGCCATCCTGATCGCCGTCGCGATCTGGGTGCTGCTGGAAAAGACGACGTTCGGCTATGAGCTGAGAGCTACCGGCAACAACAAGAACGCGGCAAAATACGCCGGCATGAACGAAAAGCGCAACATCATCGTCACCATGATGATCGCGGGCGCTCTCGCAGGCCTGGGCGGCGCGTTCCTGTATCTGACCGGTTTCGAACAGTGGCAGTGCACGCAGTCCTCCGTTCCGGCCATGGGCTTCAACGGCATCTCTGCGGCCTTCCTCGGCGGACTTTCCCCGATCGGATCCATCTTCAGTTCGTTCTTCATCCAGCACATCACGGCGGGCGGCGCCTACGTGGACAAGTCCATGTACAGCGCGCAGATCTCCGACCTCATCACGTCCGTCATCATCTACCTGTGCGGCTTCGTAGGCTTCCTGAAGCTCATGCTGAAAAAAGCGGGCGATAAGAAGGAAGGAGGCGCAAAGAAATGATACTGCTTCTGCAATACACCATCATCTTCGCTGCCGTACTCACGCTGGTAGCCATCGGCGGGTGCTTCTCGGAGCATTCCGGCGTCATCAATATCGGCCTGGAAGGCATCATGGTCATGGGCGCCCTCGGCGGCGCGCTGGTCATGCGCTTCTCGAACTATCCCGCGGGCGGAAGCGCGTTTGCGCTCATCCTGCTCACGATCCTGGCGGCCGTGGTCTTCGGTATGGTCTACTCGCTGCTGCTGGCTGTCGCCTGCATCAACTTCAAAGCGGATCAGACCATCGTCGGCATCGCCATGAACATGCTGGGCACAGCCGCGGCGACCGTTATCGTCAAGGCCATGAACACCCGCATCAACCCGGACAACGTCTCCTCTACGATCCAGTACATCGATCAGAAAAAGGCGTTCCTGGTGAACCTGGGAGGATTCGAATTCAACTGGTTCATGCTGGTCACCGTCATCCTGCTGGTCTGTTCGTACGTGCTGCTGTACAAGACCCGCCTGGGTCTGCGCCTGCAGGCCTGCGGCGAACATCCCCAGGCGGCGGCATCCGTCGGTATCTCCGTGTATAAGATGCGCTACATCGGCGTCATCATCTCCGGTTTCCTGGGCGGCCTCGGCGGCATCGTATACATCACGTCCGGCGTGTCCGAGTGGAAATTCGAGAACGGGGTCGCAGGCTTCGGCTTCCTCGCTCTGGCCGTTATGATCTTCGGCCAGTGGAAGCCCCACAGGATCGCGCTGTCCGCGCTGCTGTTCGGCCTGTTCCGCGCGCTGTCCAACGTATACATGGGATTCGATTTCCTGGCGAAGCTGAACATCCCCAGCGGCATCTACAACATGCTGCCGTACATCATCTGCCTCATCGTGCTGGCCCTCACGTCCAAGAAGTCCAGAGCGCCGAAGGCGGAAGGCATCCCCTACGACAAGGGTATGCGGTAAACCTGTACCCGAGGGGCGGCTATCCGGCCGCCCCTTATTGCACTTAGCGGAATCCGGGATCGGACAAAAACTCAGAAAAGAGGACAATTGCTTTTCCAAATCTTTTTATCGTTTTTTAAGGTGGGTCTTTTCACCATCGGGGGCGGCTATGCCATGCTTCCCATCATCCAGGAAGCCGTCTGCCACGAAAAGGGCTGGCTGACGGACGAGGAATTTTTGGATTCCATCTCTCTCACCAATTCGCTGCCCGGGCCTCTGGCGACGAACTGCGCGACCTTCATCGGCTACCGGCTGAAGAAGATCCCCGGCTCCATCGCGGCTATCCTGGGCACGATCTGCCCGTCGATCATCATCATTCTGCTGATCGCCATGATCTTCAACCACGCCATGGACAACCAGTACGTGCAGGCGTTCTTCCGGGGCGTCGGTCCCGCGGTGTTCGCGCTCATCGTATCCGCGGTGTATAAACTGGCGAAATCCGCGAAGATCCTGGAGGACAAGCTGGCGCTGATCGTAGCGGTCGCGTCGTTCGTCCTGATCGGGTTCCTCGGGGTCACGCCCATCCTGATCGTGATCGCGGCAGCCGTGATCGCCCTCGTCGCGGACAGCATCCGCAAGACGAACGCGGCCAAGAAGGAAGGAGGTACAGACGATGGATCTCATTCTTAAGATGTGCCTTGCCTTCATCAAGATCGGCGCGTTCTGCTTCGGCGGAGGATACGCAGCGGTCGGACTGATCGAAAACGAAGTCGTCAAGACCATGGGCTGGCTGACTTCGGAACAGTATATCAACATCATCGCCATCGCGGAGATGACCCCCGGACCCATCGCGGTCAACACGTCCACGTTCGCCGGATACCTGATGGCAGGTCCTGTCGCCGGCATCCTGTGCACGCTGTCGGTCATCCTCATCCCGAGCTGCCTCGCGCTGCTGACGGCTTTCTTCTTCGAAAAGGTGAAGAACAATCCGAAGGTGCAGGTCGCGGTCAAGGGCATACGGCCGGGCGCCATCGGCATCATCGCGGCGGCGGGCATCTCCATCGCCAAGAGCGGCTTTCATGACTATTGGTCCGCGCTGTTCTTCGCGCTGGCGGCGTTCATCATTTTCAAACTGAAGAAGAGCCCCATCATCGCGCTGCTCTCCTGCGGCGCGCTGGGCGTCGTTTTGTATGGCTTCATCCTGTAAAGTCCACTTTGGAGACAATCTGGAATACATGAAGACTCTGCAGAGCGGGGCTATCGATTTCATCTACGTCGACCCGCCTTTTTTCTCTGCGGCGGATTATTATACCCGCAAGGGAAAAAACGCCTACGGCGACCGCTGGAAGGGCGGTATGGACGAATACCTGGGCATGCTGAAGCCCCGGCTGGAAGAGATGAAGCGCCTGCTGAAGGACACCGGCACCATCGCGGTCCATCTGGACTGGCACGCGGTGCACTACGTCAAGGTGATGGCGGACGGCATCTTCGGCGCCGGCAATTTCGTGAACGAGCTGATCTGGGCTTACAAGTCCGGCGGCGCTACGGGCCGTCATTTCGCCCGCAAGCACGATACGATCCTCGTGTACGCGAAGGGGCCGGATTACTATTTCCGCACACAGAAAGAGCGTTCCTACAACAGGGAAGGGCGGCCTTATCATTTCAAGGGTGTCGAGGAATTCCGGGACGAAGAAGGCAAATGGTACACCATGGTCAATAAAAAAGACGTCCTGACCGTCGACATGGTGGGCAGGACGTCCTCGGAACGGACGGATTACGCGACGCAAAAACCCCAGGCGCTGCTGCAGATCCTTTTGGACAGCCTGTGTCCGCCGCAGGGATTTTGCGCGGACTTCTTCGCGGGCTCCGGCACGCTGGGCGCCTGCGCGCTGGAAAGCGGACTGGACTGCCTGCTGTGCGATTCCAGCAGGGAAGCGGTGGACACCATCCTGGACAGGCTGGGGATGTTCGTGGAAGAGGTGTAGTTTAAAGACCGGTAAGGATACCGATCATCAGGGGCACGAGCATGGAGATGACCGTGCCGACCAGAAGACCATAGAGCACGATGCTGTTGTCGCCGGAAACGGTGGCGCAGGCAACGCAGGACTGAATGGTAGCAGTTCCGCCGACCGCA
>JAFPXN010000164.1 GCA_017412505.1 Bacillota bacterium
GACAGGACGTTGATGCCGAACGCTTTCGCGTCGTTCAAACTGCGTTCGCCGGTGAAGTCGTAACCGCCTCCGTAGAACTGATTGCCGAATCAGGACGTGTCCGGGAAAACCGTTTCCAGATTGAAAAACCGGACGTCTCCTCTTTCGAGAAACGCCTTGACTTCTTCGAAACCGTCGTATCGCGGCGGCAGCATCCGGTAATGCATAAAATCACCGGCGGCTGTGATGGTCATTTTCGTTCTCATATCATTCTCCTTTTTGCCTACTCTATCTGTATTTCGATCCGGCCGCAGGTCATCCGATCACGGAGGGACCGTCGTAGCGGATCTCGCCCGGCGCCACCGGATAGGCGGCCAGCAGCTGGTCGAACACGTGCAGCAGGTCCGCCTTGCCGGAGGGCAGCTTGCCTTCGACCGTGTACAGGCCAAGCACCGAGGAATCCGTAAACGTGCAGTCCGGCCCTTCCATTTCGGTCAGCGACACCATATAGCGCAGTTCCTCGAGCATCTCGCGGTAGTCCATCGGGTCGAACGCGCCGCTGCGGATCATATCCGCCAGAGGGGTGCCTTCCCAGATCGCGAGGCCGATGCACCAGACGCTGGCCGGATGGATCCGCGACAGAAGTTCCGCCGTCTTTTCCGCGTGCAGCCTCGAGCGTGACCGCCCGCCCAGCCCCGGGATCAGGCTGATGTGGCAGGCGATGCCGGCGTTCTCCAGCGCCAGGCAGGCGTCTATCATCTGCTGCGCCGTCTCGCCTTTGTTGTGCATGGCCAGCACTTCGTCCGCGCCGCTTTCGATGCCCACGTGCACGTCGGTCAGGCCGGCGCGCTTTAAAGCCGCCAGCTCGGCCTCGCTCTTGCCCAGCACGTCGTCCGAGCGGGCGTACATCGAGTATTCCGTCACCTGCGGCAGATAGCGGCGGGCGAGCATGAACACGTCCAAAAGATAATCCTGCGGCAGCCCCAGCGGATTGCATCCCAGGATGTGCACGCGGGTCCTGTCTTCGATCACCTGAGAGAGCAGCTGCGCTTTGCGGGCGACGTCCTTCAGGCTGTAGACCTTGTACTCGTCCTTGATGAAGTCGCAGAACGCGCAGGCGCCCCAGCTGCAGCCGTAGGCCACTTCCAGGAACGCGCTGTGCTCTTCGCGGGGCGGCCGGTAGAACTCGGCGTGGTCGTACATTAAGTTGTAGATGCTTTGCGTGTCGGTCATGGCGCAGCCCTCCCGGTCAGTATACCGGTCCCACGTCTTTCGCCAGCGCCAGCCAGGTCTTCAGGCTGCGCACGGTCCGGATCTCCCCGGTAGGCACGTCCGCGAAGAAAAGCTGTTCGCTGCGGTCTGCCTTGCCTGCCAGCTCGCCGTAAGGCCCCGCGACCAAGGATTCTCCGCAGAAATTCAGATGATCTTCGGGTCCCACCCGGTTGCACATCGCCACGTAGACCTGGCTGTGGAAGGCCTGAATGCGCACTTCCCACTCGAACAGTTCCATGGGCTCCTTATCGTGGTTGGCCGTCGGGATCAGCACCAGTTCCGCCCCCTGCATGGCGCAGGAGCGGATGCTTTCGGGCATGTGCCGGTCGAAACAGATGACGATGCCCACTTTGCCGAAGGGCGTGTCGTAGACGATAAAGCCATCCTCGGACGGGTGGTAATAATCCTGTTCGTAAAAATCCTCAGCCTGATAAATGTAGACCATTTTGGAGATCCCGCGGATATCACCGTCTGCATCGATCATCAGGGAACAGTCGTAGTAGTTGCCGTCTTTCTTCAGATAGACGTTCGGGGACGCCCAGATCTTATTTTCCCGGCAGGCGTTCTTCAGCGCCGCCACTTCCGGACCGTCCAGCGTGACCGCGAGAGCCGTCGCATCCCGGCCTTCGAATTTCGGGAAGAACTGGGTCAGCTGCACTTCCGGGAATAATACCAGATCTGCGCCGCCCTTTACCGCCTCTTCGATATACTTCACCGACGCTTCGATATTCTTCTGAACGTCTTTGTCCATGCGCATCTGCGCCATCGCAAGTTTCATAGATGCCTCCTATTTCTGCAGTTTTCCCTCCGCCTTGCTCAAAAACTTCGCGTTGTCGATGATGAAGCGCTCGTGGCGCCCATCCGCGACTTTTTCCTTCTCGTCGTAGATCTTGACCGTGAACACGAGCTTCCTGCGGTCGACCTCCACGAGTTCGGTCTCGCAGCGCACCTTCATGCCCAGCGGGGTCGCGGCGATATGCGCCAGCTCCATGAGCGTTCCCACGGTGCCCTGGCCCTCTTCCAGTTCGCCCGCCACGCTTTTCCAGGCGGTCTCCTCCGCCAGCGCGACGGCGGCGGGGGTCGCGAACACCGGCAGCAGGCCGCTGCCCAGGGCTTCCGCGGTCAGTTCCTGCGTAACAGTGCGTTCCAGATTTCCCTTGATTCCTACACTCAGCATTTCATTTCCTTTCTAAGGCCTCTATTTGACCCGTAGACCGTCGATAAACACGGCGGTGGCCTTTGTCATGTAATGGAACGGATGGCCGCTGAAAACGGCGATATCGGCGTCCTTGCCCACGGCGATGGATCCGACCCTGTCCTCGACGCCCAGCGCTCTCGCCGGCACGATGGTGATCGCCTTCAGCGCGGCTTCTTCCTCCATGCCTTCCCGCACGCACATGGCCGCGTACATCGGCAGCAGCCACAACGGCTGCACGTCGTGGTCCGTGGTGATGGCCGGGGTCAGGCCGTGCCGGCACAGGATGCCCGCCGTCGCGAACGATCCGTCCACGCATTCGGGCTTGCTCGCCGGGCCTTCGGACGGGCCGACGATGGGGATGAAGTCCATGCCCTCCAGCACGTCCGCGATCTTCGCGGAGCGGGTGGCGTGCACGATGCAGATGCGCAGGTCGAATTCCCTGGCGATGCGCATCGCCGTCAGCATGTCGTCCGTGCGGTGGGAATGCACGTGCATGGGGATCTCGCGCTTTAAGACGGGGATGAGCGCTTCGCATTCCGCGTCGTAGACGTCTTCGCCCTTCTCTTTCTTTTCCATATAACGCTTCGCCTTCATGAGGGCGTCGCGGATGAGGGCGGCGCTCATCATGCGGGTCTTCGGCGCCTTATCGTGGTTGCCGTAGCAGTTCTTCGGGTTTTCGCCCAGGGCGAACTTCATGGCCGCGGGCGCTTTCAAGACCATGTCGTCCACTCTCTTGCCGCGCAGCTTGATGGCCGCGATCTGTCCGCCGATGACGTTCGCGCTGCCCGGGGCAACGCCGACCGTGGTCACGCCGCCCGCGACCGCCTTGGGGATGGCCGTGTCGAAGGGGTTGAACCCGTCGATGACCCGCAGCTGCGGGGTGACCGGATTCGTGATCTCGTTGTAGTCGATGCCTTCCCAGCGCAGGCCTTCCTCGCCGATGCCGATGTGCGTGTGGGCGTCCATCAGGCCGGGCAGGATATAGCCGCCCTGCGCGTCGAACGTTTCGCCGCTATAGGCCGGGGCGTCCGCCATGTCCCCGAACGCCGTGATCTTGCCGTTTTCGAATTCCACGTAACCGTTTTCAAAGCGCTGCCCTTCCATAGTGAGCAGCACGCCGTTGATGATCCTCATGATACTTGCTCCTTTGCTGTTCTGCTTTGCGGCAGGCAGACGCGCCCGCCCCGCTTTCCATTATATCCCGAATTTTGATATAATACCAATATCGGCAACAGCGAACACTTTACCAGGAGGCAAACCATGAAAAGATCTCTCGGCGCAAGGCGCTTTCTCTATCCCCTGCCGGTCCTGATGGTCGGCACTTACGACGAAAACGGCAGACCCGACGTGTGCAACGTGGGTTGGGGCGGCATCTGCTGCAGCGAACCGCCCTGCGTCATGCTCGGCCTGCATCCGTCCCGCCAGACCCTGGCGAACATCCGGAAGACCCAGGCGTTCACCGTAAGCATCCCAAGCGCGAGCCAGGAGGTCGTCGCGGACTACCTCGGCTGCGTCACCGCAAAGGTGACTCCGGACAAGTTCGAAAAGTCCGGCCTGCACGCGGCGCCGTCGGAATGCGTGAACGCGCCGGTCATCGAGGAATTCAAGCTGACCCTGGAGTGCAAGGTCGTCAAGATGGAGCAGTTCGGCAGCCATATCCAGGTCATGGGGCAGATCATGAACACGCTGGCGGACGAAGAGATCCTGAATGAAGAAGGCGGCGTGGACATCGCCAAGCTCGACCCCATCCTCGTGGACCCGTCCGCAGACACCTACCACCGCGTGGGCGAATGCGTCGGCAAGATCTTCCATGACGGACTGGCGATGAAAGAATAGACGCAAATAAGATTTGGAAGAGATCACCCGGAACCTGAAGCATAGATGTCACTTCTTCAGGCTTTTCCGGGAGTGTGTGCCTTATTTTTGGCACATTTCCACAAAAGAAAAACGAGTTGTGTCATAAAAGATGCCTTTTATGCTGCAACTCGTTCTTTTTTATTTCTTTGTGCCATGTTCATGACACACAAGCCTGAAAATGAGACTGCTCTGTCACCGGACAGTGCGGTCCGCACAGGCAAAAACGGGTTTTACACAAAAAGCCTTTGAAAAACAAAGGCAAATCTCCACATTCAACAAAAAAGCCGTAGAATTTTTCTGGATTCTATGGCTTTTTGCTTATTGTTGAAAAATGTCTTTGGAAAACAAAGGCTTTTTGCCGTTTCCGGGTCAGTGCCCTTAACGTCCTATCCTCTCTTCAGGAACGCCGTGATGCAGTGCAGGCAACCTCCATTATCTGTTGGGAATGCCCCGGCTGCAGGGCACGTTCACCTGGCATTTGCCGCAGCAGCCTGCGATGCCGTTGCGGGCTTTCATCTCGGTCAGCCAGGCGTCACAGGGCGGATGGTCCTTGCCGTTCTCCATGCGGATCGCCTTCGGCGGGCAATTCTCCGCGCACTTGCCGCACCTGATGCAATAGTCGTACAGGCCGCTGTAGGGCCGCGCGTCGGGCTCGAGTTCCAGATCCGTGACCACGCTGCAGAACCGTCCGGCCATGCCCCTCTCCGTGATGATGCCGCGGGACAGCCCGAACGTGCCCTGGCCGCACACGAACGCCGCGTGCCGCTCCGACCAGTTGGACGCATACGAAATGCCAGCCGGAATATCCGGCTGCGAACCGTCTTCGTAAACATAGCGGAACTCCTTGCTCATGGCAGGCGCCATCGCCGCGTATCCGGCTTCGTTCAGCCACTCTGCGAGGGTCACGCTCACCTGTTTGATGAGAGCGCCGCCGTTGTGGTAAGCGTCGATCCAGGCGCCGCTGGGGTAGACGGGGTCCACCGCGTTGGTCGTGACCACCTCGTCCGCCCAGGGGCCGAAGACCGAAATGACGGTCTTCGCTTCCGGCAGCCATTCCAGCGGCGTGCGGTAGATGCCGCCGATCGCGCCGGGTCTCTTGAATTCTTCCCACAGCGGGTCGTCCGCCCGCCCGATGCGGATGAGCGGCTCCTCGTAGTAGCCGCCGGCCGTCAGGTGCCGGGTGACGAACGCCTGCAATTCCTCGCGGGTAATGGGTCTTGCCATGATGTCTCCTATTCTCCGTACTCTCCGTATTCGCAGCCGACGTGCGTCGCCTCGATCTCGTCGACCAGAGCCAGTTTGCCGCCCGCCTTATCGTACAGACGCACGGTGCCGGTTCCGTTGCCGCCGTTCCACAGGTGGTTGTGCTTCTTGCTGCCGTCCGGCGCCTCGTAGTTCACGAGCAGCATGTCCTTCTTTTTGCAGCGGATCTCGGTCTCCATAGCCGCATGGACGTTTTCCTGCAGCACGTACCAGACGACCTCATCCGCCAGCTCCCGGAAAAAGAACGTGGTCTTCACGTTCAGCCAGACGTGCGAGAAGTTGAAATCGTACTCCTTGCCCTCGTAATAGAACACACCGAGCAGACGGCGGTCCAGCGGTACGAAATAGATCTTCGGCCGCCCGCCGCCGATGTCGAACGCGCTGTCCGTCAGCATTTCGCCGGTCTTTTTGCTCTTCAGGCAGTTTGACGACAACCAGACCCAGGGGCTCGTAAAGTCGCGGCCCCAGTTCTTGTCGGCGTAGCCATAGCACTTGGGCGGGGTCACCGTGTACAGCCTGCCGTTATACCGCACCCAGCCGCTGTAGGCGGTCTTCATGCCCTCGGCATGCCAGTACATGGCGAAGGCTTCCGCGTCGCGCAGCGGTTTGCTGGCGCCGTAGCCCACGTTGAACGCGATCTGCTTATGCACGCCCAGATCCCATGCCATGTCGCCTGCGCCGCACATCCACTCCGGATGGGCCTGCGCCTCTTCCGGCGTGACCCGCACAGACCCCTTCAGCAGGTCTTCGGACGCCAGGCAGTCCGCCGCCTCTACCCGGTACGGCGCGTCGCCGTGCAGGGAGACGTCTTTCCAGGCGAAGAAGCGGTGCAGCTGGCAGGCATCCTCGCCCCAGGCCCCCGCTTTGACCATCAGATAGGACGGCTTTTTCCCGGCCGCCCGGTTTTCCGGCAACTGTCCCAGCACCGGTTCGTCTTCCCCGAGCGCGGGATTGCACACAAAAAACTCGATAAAAAACGCTTTGTCTTCGCCCGTTTCGGCGTCCTGCGCCGTAAAACTGTGCCACCACCAGTCGTAACCCTCCCGGGCCAGCGGCCCGTGCAGCATGCAGGCGTCGCGCGTAATGTCGTGATGATTAAACATATTCCAACCTTTTTACGTTCTGTTTCTTTATTCTCCGCCGCGGATCTGCACGTCGCCTACGTAGGGACGCACGAGGTCCGCGTAGGCGTGCAGCTCTTCGGAGGACGGCGCGGTCAGCCCGGCGAAGGGCACCGTGTCGCGGTCCGTGAACACCTGCAGGAAATAACGCTTCGCACCGCGGATCCAGGGGCCGATCGCGGCAAACGAATCCGCGTCGTGCAGCTGGGCTACGGTCGTGGTGCGAAACTCATAATCGACGCCGGAGGAGATCAGGAAGTCTTTCGATTCCTCGATCTTCGCCATCAGCGGGCCCATGTCGTCCAGCCCGCAGGTCCCGGCGTAGCGATCCGGGCTGTTCTTGATGTCCATGGCCACGTAGTCGACGAGCCCTGCGTTCACGACCTCTTTCAGCGCCTCCGGGAACGCGCCGTTCGTATCCAGTTTGATGGGATAGCCCAGCGCCTTGATCTTCGCCAGCAGCTCCGGCAGTTCTTTGCGCATCAGCGGTTCCCCGCCGGTGAACGCCACGCCTTCCAGGATGCCCTTGCGGCCTTCGAGGAACTTCAGCAGCGCCGCGTCGTCCATGATGCCGGGCGTGTTTCCATCCAGCAGCTCGCTGTTGTGGCAGAACGGGCAGCGGAAATTGCAGCCCGAAAGAAAGACCGTGCAGGCCACGCGGCCCGGATAGTCCAGCAGCGTCATCTTCTGTAATCCCTGTATCTGCATTCCCTATACCCCGCTTAACACATGCATGTTGCGCAGCTGTGCGTCCTGCACGCCGTCGTTCACCGAGTAGGCGTGCTTCTCCAGGTCGCCGCAGTTCGCTTCCGTCAGCTGATCGTCGATCAGCCGGTCGATGACCCGCGCAGCGATATCTTCGATGACGAAATACTTCGATTCCGCCGTTTCCGCATCGTTGCCGGACGAGATCAGCCCTTCCAGGTCGTCCGCCAGTTCCGCGCCGAAAGCGCCCAGCGAACGCAGGCTCTTAAACGCCCACTTGTAGTACGGCATATACCGTTTTTCCAGCAGATGCGCCGCGTGCACCGCGTTTTCCGCGAACTCGAAACAGGCCATCTGCGCCGCGCCGGTCTCGCCGTGGCGGATGCAGCGCGTGTAGTTGTACTGACCCGCCTGCGCCATCAGCAGCAGGCAGCCCGCCAGTTTCTTTCTGCGTACGTCTTCGGGCAGATAGGCCAATCTTTCCCGGATGGGCGAAAAGATCTGTCCCGGATCCGCCCAGACCGCGCCGTCCGTCACCTCGAGCAGGCTCTGCTCGGGCACCCGCAGCCAGTCCTGCAGGGTCAGGCGGCCGTCCGGCGTGCCTGTCGCGTTCCGCAGGAACTCCGAAAGATCGATCAGGCCTCTGCGGCCGCCGCCCACCGGGCTCACCAGCGGGCGGGAATAGCCTTCGAATTCCCTGGGCAGCTTCGCGTAGGCGCGCTCCAGGGCAAAGGCTTCCCTGCGGGACAGGCTTTGCGCCGTACCGTCCCCGGTTTCGTCGACGAATGCAAAAAGGCAGAACCCCGGCTCGAAGTCGTGGTCCTGCGAAATGTCGTCGTCATACCCCAGGCATTCCGAGCCGCTGCCCGCCAGCCCCGCCGCGACCTTGCCTGCAAGGTCCGGCAGCTGCGCGAGCATGGCCTGCCCGTATGCGTCGTAATAGGCTTTCGCCAGTTTCATTCCGTTCATGACAATTGTTCCGTGATCTCCTTCGCGCGGTCCGCGAAGCGCTTCGCCGCGAGGAAATAACCGTAGTAATCGAACGTGGGAGCGCAGGATTCGCAGACGAAAGCGTAATATCCCGGGTGGATGACCTCCGCCAGCTCCGGATGGGCGAGCGGGTCGCCTGCCGCCAGCAGGTCTTCCGCCTCGTCCAGCAGCTGTTCGATCTTCCGCTCTCCTTTTTCCATGCCGTGCTCGGCTTCCACCGCGTTCGCCATGTTCAGAAGCGTAATGGCCCGTTCGGGCTCGCCGCCCTTCACCTGGGTCATGATCTCCAGCGCCCGCGTGTAGCACGAATGCGCCTCGCCGTAGCGTTTTCTCGCCACGCAGGTGAGCGCCATGTTGTTGTACAGGCCGCCCAGCCGTGCGTCGTTCTCCGGCAGGTGCTTGTCGTAGATGACCTTGGCGCGCTCGAAAAATTCCAGCGCCTGTTCGTAGCGGCCGAACGCGTGGGCCGCCGTGCCGCAGTTCACGTAGCACGTCGCCCCGGACACGGAGTCCTCATAATCCAGCTTGGACATCAGCCGCAGCGCATCACTGACGCAGGAGAAGCACTTATCCTCTTCCCCGCGCTTGCGGTAGAAGCCGATCTGCTCGCCCCGCACTGCGAATTCGCCGCGCTTGTCGTTTCCGAGCCGCGCCTCGCCCAGCCAGAACTCCAGGTGGCGTTCCGCCGCGCCGTAGTCCTTGCGGGCCAGGTATTCGTCCAGTTTTTCCATCACCCGGCGCATGTCGATGGTGTGGATGTGTTCTTCATCTCCGGGCTTTTCCATACACAGCGGGCACCGGGGTTCTTCGTAATCGTCCGCGCCGATCGGTTCGCCGTAGCGTTTTTCTTCCATCGGAAGCTCCTTTGCTGCCTAAACTATACCAGCATATCCACGTAGCGGCAGGCTGCCAGAGCAGCCACCGCGCCGTCGCCGCAGGCCGTGGTCACCTGGCGGATGAACTTCGATCGGCAGTCGCCGGCCACGAACAGGCCGGGCGTCTTTGTGACGCAGTCCTCGGCGGAATCGAAATAGCCGAACTTGTTCAGATCCGCGAAGCCCTTGAAATCGTCGTTCTCGGGGATGAGTCCGATCGCTTCAAAGAAGCCGTCGCAGGCGTAGTCCGCCTCGACGCCGGATACCGTATCCAGCGCGGTGACCGCGCAGATCTTACCGCCTTCGGTCTTGATGCCGGTGATCTTCATGCTCACGTGCTTCTCCACGTTGTCATGGGAGAACAGCACTTCCTGCAGGCGCGCTTCGCCCGTAAACGTGGGCAGGTCCTGCAGCATGATCACCTTTTCGCACTTGCCGGCCAGCAGGATGGCTTCCTGCAGGGCGGAGTTGCCGCCGCCGGCCACGCAGACTGTCTTGCCCTTGTAGAAGTCGCCGTCGCAGACCGCGCAGAACGAGATGCCCTCGCCCACCAGGTCCTCTTCGCCCGGCAGACCCAGCATGCGGTGCTTGACCCCCAGAGCCAGGATGACGCTTCTGCCTTCGAAGTCGCCGCCGTATTCGGTGTGGATCTTCCAGGCGGGTTTGCCGTCCGCCTCGAAGGGTTCGATGCCGGTCACGCGCTCCAGTTCCAGATCCGCGCCCTGGGCGAGGATCTGCTCCATGAACTGATCCGCGAATTCGTTGCCGGAAAGGCTGGCGAAGCCGGGGATGTTCTCGACTTTCGGCGAGAACGTGATCTGGCCGCCGATGCTTCCCTTTTCGATGACGAGTGCCTGTTTTCCGTTTCTCTGCGCGTAAAGGGCCGCGGTCATTCCCGCGGGCCCTGCGCCGACGATAATAACGTCGTACATATTCTTCTCCTTCAGATGCGCCGTCTGCTATGCGTTCTTTCTGATCAGTTCGCCCAGGTAGCCGCGGATGTCGGACACGCCGCGGAACTTCTGGAAGTTCTCGGTGTCAGCGCCGATGACGAGGGTCGGAGCCTGCTTGATGCCGTACTTTTCGACCAGTTCCGGATTCTTTTCCGCGAACAGCTTCGTGTAGGGAATGCCGGCCTTATCGAGCAGCGTCGCCGCCATCTTGCAGTTCGGGCAGGTAGGCGTCGTGAACAGGATGTTCTCCAGCAGTTCCGGAGCGACAGGCGTTTCGACGGCAGCCTTCGCGGGTTCTTCCGCGGGCGCGGGAGCCGGAGCAGGCGTTTCGACCACGGGGGTCAGCACGGGCGCTTCTTCGGCGGGAGCCTGCCGAACGGCGGAGGCCTCCATATACACCGGTCTTGCCAGCGGACCCGTGTGGGTCAGGTGGGAGCGGCCGATGTTGTAGGTCTTTCTGTCCTTGAACTCCTGGGTCTTGCCGTCGTTCCAGTTCTGGACCGGACGGTAGTAGCCGGTGATGCGGCTGTAGACTTCGGTCTTCTGGTTGCAGATCGGGCAGGTGAAGTGCTCGCCGGCCAGATAGCCGTGGTCCTTGCAGACCGAGTAGGTCGGGCTCATGGTGTAATACGGCAGCTTGTAGTTCTCGGCGATCTTGCGCACGAGGTTCGCCGCAGCCTTCCAGTCGGGCAGCTTTTCGCCCAGGAACGCGTGGAACACGGTGCCGGAGGTGTACAGCGTCTGCAGGTCGTCCTGGATGTCCAGCGCGGAGAAGATGTCCTCGGTGTAGCCCACGGGCAGGTGAGAGGAGTTCGTGTAGTACGGAGTTCCGTTCTCGTTCGCCGTGATGATGTCGGGATACTGCTCCTTGTCGTGCTTCGCGAAGCGGTAGGTCGTGGATTCGGCCGGGGTCGCTTCCAGGTTGTACAGGTCGCCGTACAGTTCCTGATAGTCGGACAGGCGTTCTCTCATGTGGTTGAGGACTTCCACCGCGAACTTCTGGGTCTTCGGGTCGGTCATGTCGGCGCGCAGCCACTTGGCGTTCAGGCCGACTTCGTTCATGCCGATCAGGCCGATCGTGGAGAAGTGGTTGTTGAAGGTGCCCAGGTAGCGCTTGGTGTACGGATACAGGCCGTTCTCCAGCAGGCGGCTGATGACCGTGCGCTTCGTCTTCAGGGAGCGGGCGGACAGATCCATCAGCTTGTCGAGGCGTTCATAGAAGTCCGCTTCGTTCTCCGCCAGGTACGCGATGCGCGGCAGGTTGATCGTGACCACGCCCACGGAACCGGTGGACTCGCCGCTGCCGAAGAAGCCGCCGGACTTCTTGCGCAGTTCGCGCAGATCCAGACGCAGTCTGCAGCACATGGAGCGCACGTCGGAGGGCTCCATGTCGGAGTTGATGTAGTTGGAGAAGTAAGGCGTGCCGTACTTCGCGGTCATCTCGAACAGCAGCTTGTTGTTCTCGGATTCGGTCCAGTCGAAGTCGCGGGTGATGGAATAGGTCGGGATGGGGTACTGGAACCCTCTGCCGTTGGCGTCGCCTTCGATCATGATCTCGATGAAGGCCTTGTTGACCATATCCATTTCCTTCTGGCAGTCGCCGTAGGTGAAGTCCATCTCC
>JAFPXN010000015.1 GCA_017412505.1 Bacillota bacterium
GGCGGCGGTCTCTCGAAGGCCGGTCCTTACCTGCTCGATATCATCTATGATTCTTATAAAGACCTGCCGAAGCTGACGACGAAGCGGATGCAGTTCAAACTCGCCACCCTGGGCAACGATGCCGGCATCACCGGCGCAGCCAGGTACGCAGTGAAATAATACCGGTTCGATCGAAAAAGCTCTAATGAAAGGAACAATTCCATGGACATCAAAAAGATCAAAAGAATTTTAAAGGATACGGCCTTTCCCCACGTCAGCGGAACGCCGGAAGAGCTGAAGGTCGCGCAGTACCTGGCGGAAGAATGCCGCGCGCTGGGTGTGGAACCGAAGATCGAAGGATTTCAGGTCGCGGGCGGCGAGATCCAATTAGCGATGCTGACCGCGGACGGGAAAGAGATCCCCTGCAACGGATATATGGCCAGCGGCAATGCCGACATCACGGCCCCTTTCATCCACTTAAGAGAGAAAGACAAGGCGTCCTTTACACAGGTAAAGGATAAGATCGTCATCCTGGACGGGTGGCTTGAAGCTTTTGACTATAAAGACATCGCGGAAAACGGTGCGCTGGGCTTCATCATTACGAACGGAAACGTGAATTTCAAGGACAGCAGCCCGGACAAACGCTATCTCGCGGAGCGCATCGTGGAAAGTGCCGACGGAAAGAAACTGCCCGGCATGCAGATCCACGTCAAGGACGCGGCGAAACTGGTCAAGAGCGGCGCGAAAGAACTGCATATGGTCTTAAAGCAGAAGGAGTTTCCGGTCACCATGCGCAATGTGACCGCGGAGATCCCGGGCAAGCGGGACGAATGGATCGTCTGCACGGCTCACTTCGACTCCACGTACCTGTCCAAGGGCACCTGGGACAACATGACCGGCTGCATCGCCCTGCTGGGGATCATGGAAGAGTTAAAAAAGACCGCCCCGAACAACTACGGCGTACGCTTCGTGTTCTGCGGCGGCGAGGAAGAAGACCTGTACGGTTCCAAGAACTATCTTGAGATGCATAAAGACGAGATCGACAAGATGGTCCTGGACATCAACGTCGACATGATCGGCGAAACCATGGGCAGTTTCGAAGCCTGCTGCACGGCAGAAGAGAAACTGTCCCACTACCTGAGCTATCTGGCCATGGAGATCGGCTGGGGCATGAAAGCTTATGACGAAGTCTATTCCAGCGATTCCACGCCCTTTGCGGATAAAGGCATTCCTGCGGTGACGTTCGCACGCATGTGCAGCGGGCAGTACGCTTCTTTCCACAACTGTTACGACACGGAAGCCATCCTGTCGCCGCAGCAGATCCAGAAGGACGTGGAATTCATCGCGTGGTTCGCGGACCGCATGGCAAATGCGGTCAAGTGTCCAGTGGACCGCAAGATCCCCAAGAAACTCAAAAAGAAGATCGACGTCTACCTCGAGCGCGTGCGCAAGGAGGACGCGGACGAAGACGAATAGGCGCGGATGCGCGGCGGCAGTTCTTCGCACATGACGCGCGCCATCTGCTCCGGGGCGTCGACGTCCCAGCAGTGCGCGCAGGGATCGAGCGTAAAGAAATCCTTGTCCGGCGCGACAGTCTTTTCATAGAAGGCCTTTGCCAGCGCATAGGGCGTCTGCATGTCCTGCCTGCCTTCGATATAATAGACCGGGATCCGGTATTCACTGCCCAGTTTCGCAAGGTCGAAGCTGGGCATGTCTTTTTCTATGATCTGTGTATACGCCTTGTATCCAAAGAGATTCAGCGCATCCTTCAGCGTATATTCCGGAGAACGCAGCAGCGGCAGCAGTTCATAGCGGATATCGCTGATCAGACCGTGCGCCCTGACGCTGGAATTGCCTTCCTCGATCAGGATGCGGTTCATAGCCAGCGTCTTATCTTCCGGGATGATCTCATCCTCCCAGAACGCGCCAAGATCTTCGACCCTCTTCCGTTTCTTCGCATTCCCTTCCGCCCCGAATTTCTCCCGGTAATAGGAAGCCTGCAGTTTAGACTCCTCGCGGGTGTTCACCATGGTGCCGGTGGAGATGTACGCCGCATAGCGTTCGGGGTGCGCCTGCACGAGATGAGCGCCCATCATCGTGCCCCAGGAATGACCCAACAGCACGATCTTTTCCCGGTGAAAGCGCCGGCGCAGATAATCCGTCAGTTCCAGCGCGTCGGCAAGCATGCGTTCCAGCGTGATCTCCTGTTCGCTCTTCGCACCGGAGATCGTCGCGGTCTTCCCGCTGCAGCGCTGATCCCAGTTGACCACGATGTAATGCCTTTCCCAGGGCCGCTGATACAGGTGGCTGAGGCCGGTAAGCGTCGAACCCGGACCGCCGTGCAGCACGAGAAGGACAGGCGCAGTCCGGTCTCTGCCCCGTATGCTCACCCACTGCCTGACGCCGCCGATCTCGAGGGCGAAGGAATCGTCAAGTTCGAACATTTCCAAAGGCAGCTGATCCGGCACCTTTACCCCGGTCACCCTCTCGCCGAACCGGTTGGCCTGGTCCTCCGGAAACACGCTGAAATAAGAGATGCCAGCGCGGAGTTTTTCCTTCGTGTACTTCGCGGCCCAGAGCGAGGAAGGGACGCCCACGATAAACAGGTACAACGGGCCATAGAGCAGCGACTGGATGGTGTGCCCGTACTCGTGCGTCAGATAGGCGTTCTCTTCGCCGTAGTCCATCAGGGGATCGCCGATGAAAATGAACATGCCAAGACTGATGCCTCCCGTGTGATCCCAGCGGGTCACATAGGCACCGTGAAACCAGAAGTGTTCCTTCCCTTTTCCCTCTCTTAAGAGATACAGGAGCCCCAGCAAAGATTGCGGGAGCCCCCATGTCAGTTGTAATAAAACGTATAGGACGCGCATTACGCCAAGCCGTGGATGTATTCCGCCGTCTTCAGGCCGCACTCGAGCTGGATGTTCGCCAGCGTGCGGATGGGAATGACGGAGTAGTTGAGATTTGCCTCCAACTCGTCCGCCAGTTCCTTATGCAGCTGCGCAGCCTGCTCCATGCCCCATGCCAGTGCCTTGCAGGCTTCTTCGCCGGGGTTCTTTGCCAGTTCTTCCTCGTGCATGCGGATCAGCATGCCGTAGGCCAGCAGACGGTAGAATTTCATGACCCACAGCGTATCGAACTCCTGCGCTTTCGTAGCGGGAACGCGGTAGGCGGGGTCTTCTTTCGCCATTTTTTCTTCGGCTTCCATGCCCTCCTCGCGGATATTGTCGCGCATGGCAAGCAGATAGACGTTCTGCGGATCGATATACTGCTTCGTCTTGTCCAGCACCGCGTTGATCTTCGCGTTGGACGCCTTCGTCCAGGCCAGATTCTCGAGGATCACGTCGCCGCGGATCTTGTCCGAGGGAGACGGGTCCGCGATGCGCGGGTCGAAGAAGTACGGAAGTTCCGTCAGGAACGTGAACGTGCCGTAGCGCTGTTTGGAATAGGAATCGCTGCAGGTACCGCACTCGATGACTTCTTCCGGATGCGCTACGCCGAACTTTTCGAGATAGTCGTATTCGGCTTCGATGCCTTCCGCCATCAGAACGGCCGGCGCCAGCACGGGAATGGACGGCGCTTCCGGCTCGCCCAGATGCAGGGGCACGCCCATGCGGAACGTCGCGTCGTACAGGCTGGGATACAGCTCGGGATAATCCTCGGTCACGTAGAAGTACGTGCCGCCGAAACCCGCGTTGTGCAGCGCGTAGGTGAACGCCGGCTTGACCCGGTCGATCAGCTCCATCATCGCCTTCGTTTCCGGAATGGTGTCGTGGAAATGATAATTCTTATGATCGATGGGGAACGTCCAGTCCACCTGCTTGAATGATACGGGCCGGTAGAAATTCCGGGAGTAGTTGTACAGCGTGTACGGGCCCTTCAGCCAGCCTTCGTTGCGCACGTAGCCGTCGGCGTCCCAGACCTTGACGATGTACCAGGTATAATCCAGTTCCCGTCTCAGGTCTTCGTTTTCCGCCAGAGACTTCGTGAAGTGTTCCAGCAGCATGGTGCCGATCGGTTCGTTCGGATGCGGGCAGCCGAAGATGAGCGCATTCTTGCTGCCCTCTCCGATCTTCAGGCCCATGATGACGCGCCCTTCCGTGCTTTTGCCAAGTTCGAACTCGGATACGCAGTCCGGATGGGCTGACGCCAGAGCAGCCGAACTTGCGTTCAGCTCCTCCAGCGTCAGAAATTCTTTGTAATCGGGGATGCTGTTCAGCAGATCCCAATAGACTTTCTTCATGATTTAGAATCCCATATCGTTGTGATAAACCATGCCGCTGGCCTGGAAGATGATGCCTTCCGTTGCCGGGGTAAAGACCATGGTCGACATATCGGTGTACAGCGGGCAGGTGATCCAGTTGTCCGCCAGGTAATGCTCGGCGATCTCGACATACTGCGTTCTTTCGTCATAATCCACTGTGTGCTGGACTTTGGACACGTTTTCGTAATACGCATCCGAGATGCCGAACACGTCGAAGTTCGCCGTATCGGACAGCGTATACTGCAGCAGCAGGACAGGTTCCTGCCAGCCGAAGTGTTCGAGACCGATGTCGTAGTTGCCTTCCGCGATCACGTCATAGTGACCGTAGTCCGCGTAGGTCTCGATGTTCAGCTTGACACCCGCTTCCTTGAACTGGATCTGCAGAGACTGCAGCGTGTTGTTCTCGATGACGTCGTCGTTTCCGACGATCAGCAGTTCTAGCATCTGGCCGTCCTTATCCAGGTAGCCGTCGCCGTCGGTATCCGCCCAACCGGCATCCGCCAGCTTCTGCTTGGCTGCTTCAACGTTCGTGTTGTAATTGCTCTTGAACCAGCTCTCGAACGCGTCGCTCTTGTTCGGCGTGCCCTCGGTGATGATGGAGTAAGCGGGGATGACCATGCCGTTGTTGTCATCCTTGATGGTGTCTCTGTTGCAGAGCAGGACCATGGCTTCTCTCAGGTCTTTGTCGGTCATCAGGCCGTCGTGGCAGTTGAATTCGATATAGTTGATGTTCGGGATGTTGACGAAAGTCTTGACGTCCACGTCGTCGCGGGTGAGCTGTGCCACACCGTCCTGGGACATGGAATAGGTGCCCTGGATGTCGTCGATATTCAGGGCGTTCGCCATCGTGAATTCTTCGGGGATGAAGCGGACCGTGATCTCTTCATACTTGAGCGGGCCCTTGTTCTTCACGTTCGGGTTATTGGTCCAGTATTTGTCGTTTCTCTTCAGCTGCACGTGGGACCCTTCCACATACTCGGAGATGTAGTACGGACCGTAGGGCTGCGCACCCCAGAGCAGATCGTCGTCGCTGGTCGTATCCAGCACGTCCTTGTCCTGTACGGTCACGAACGTGCCGCTCAGGGAGCAGGAGATGTCGGAAGAGAATTCGGACAGTTTCAGGATGACGTCCTGTCCGTCGATCTCGATGGATTCGACCGCGTCAAGATTGCTGGCAAAAGGCGCAACCGCTTTGAAACGGTCCAGGGAAGCCTTGACGTCCTCGGGCAGCACCTCTTCACCGGAAGCGTAATACATGCCGGCAGGGATCGTCAGGGTGATGGTGAGACCGTCTTCGCTGACGTTGACGGCTTCCGCAAGCGCAGGCACCATGTTGCCGTCGTCATCCAGAGCCACCAGCGGCTCCTGAATGAGGCACTGACCGAAAGAAGTGCCGTCCAGCAGGGTGCAGTCCGCGCCCCACCACTGGCTGCTTTCAGCGATCGTGATAGACGTGCGCTCGCCGTCACCGGCAGCCGGAGCGTCAGAACCGCCGCCGGAGCCGCCGCTGCAGCCGGCCAGCAGGCCTAGGCACAGCGCGAGAGCAAGCAGGATAGCAAGTGTCTTTTTCATGTTTTCCTCCTGTTTCGAATTATCGTGATAAAAGATACGGTTAATGCATTTTCAGCGCGGATGCTACACGAGGAAGCATTCCGCGAAATGACCGGGTGTTACCTCCTTCAGGGGAGGCGTCTCCTTCAGGCAGCGTTCCGTCACGTGGGGGCAACGCTTGGCGAGGCGGCAGGCTGCCGGATCCTCCGGCACGTCGCCGGGCTCGCCGGGGAACTTACGCTTCTCGCCTCCGCGGTTGTCCGGATCGCTGACGGGAACGGAGTGGATCAGGATATCCGTATACGGGTGGAGCGGATGCTCCAGCACGTCGTCGATAGTTCCGTATTCCACGAGCCGCCCCATGTACATGACCGCAATGCGGTCCGACACGTAGCGGATGACGTTCAGATCGTGGGTGATGATGACGTAGGTCAGGTTGTATTCCTTCTGCAGTTTCAGCAGCAGATTGAGGATCTGCGCCTGCACGGAAATATCCAGGGCGGACGTCGGCTCGTCTAGGATCATGACCTTCGGTTCCATGACCAGCGCCCGCGCGATGGCGATGCGCTGCTGCTGCCCGCCGGACAACTGGTGCGGATAACTCTCGAGATAACTTTCGTCCAGCTGCACGCTCGACAGAGCCTGTTTCGCCTTCTCTCTGGCCTTCTCCTTGCTCATGCCGCGGATGATGAGCGGCCGGATGATGGAACTTTCCACGGTCTGGCGCGGATTCAGGTTCGACGCGGGGTCCTGGAAGACGACGGCGAAGTTTTCGCGGGCTTTCTTGATCTCCGCCTTACCCGCGCCGACCATCTGGGCCCCGCCAATTTTCAGACTGCCGCCGGTAGACCGGGTCAGCCCCAGCAGAACGCGGGCCAGCGTCGTCTTTCCGGAGCCGGATTCGCCGATCAGCCCGAGGATCTCTCCTTCGTAGATGTCCAGAGAGAAGTCCTGGACGGCGTTTACATAAGTCTTTTTTCTAGAAAACAGCCCTTTGGATGAGCTGAACTGCTTGTTGAGTCCTTCGATCTTGATGATGGGTTCCATAGCATCACCTCTTATGGCAGCGGACCATGTGGCCATCCTCTATGAATTTCGCTTCAGGGCTGCTGCAGCGGCACGTTTCGTCCGCGTAGGGGCAGCGGTTCGCGAAGCGGCACTCCGGTTTCTTTTCCAGGATGCGGGGTACCGTGCCCTCGATCGTCCGTATCGTGCCTTCGCTCTTTTTGATCTTGGGCAGCGCGGCCAGAAGCGCCTGGGAATACGGGTGGACCGGGTTGCGGAAGATCTCGTGGACCTCCCCTTCCTCCACCAGTTCGCCGGCGTACATGATGCCGATGCGGTCCGCGATCTCCGCGACGATGCCGAAATTGTGCGTGATCAGCAGCACGGACGCGTTTTCCTTATCGCACATCTCCTTCATGATGTTCAGGACCTGGGCCTCGACCGTCACGTCCAGCGCCGTGGTCGGCTCATCTGCGATCAAAAGCTGCGGATGGCGGGCCAGCATCATGGCGATCATGACGCGCTGGCGCATGCCGCCGGACAGTTCGTGCGGGAACGCCTCGATACGCTCTTCCGGATTGGGGATCTGCACGTCGCGGTACAGCTGGATCACCCGTTCCCGGGCCTCGCGCTTCGACATGCCGTCCAGCCGCAGCGCTTCCGCGACCTGCGTTCCGGAGCGGTAGACGGGATTCAGGGAATCCAGCGGATTCTGGAAGATCATGCCGATATGCTTGCCTCGGACCTTTTCCATCTCAGCTTCGGAGATCTTCGTCAGATCCCGGTCTTCGAAGAAAATATTTCCGCCGATGCGCTCGTTGTGGTCGATGGACAGACGCATGATGGTATGGGCCACGGTGGATTTGCCGCAGCCGGATTCACCGACCAGGGCCAGGACTTTGCCTCTGTCGATGGAAAACGACACGTCGTTGACCGCGGACAGCCAGCCCGCCTTGATCTTATAATCTACGCTTAAATGTTCTACCCGAAGGATCGTATCGCTCATAGGACCCTCCTATCTGGACTGGAGCCGCGGATCCAGCAGATCGCGCAGGCCCTCGCCGAACAGATTGAATGCAAAGACGGTGAACACGAGCGCGACGCCGGGGAAGATGGCCAGCCACGGAGCGATAGAAATGTAGCTCATGGAGTTGGACAGCAGCAGGCCCCAGTCCGGGGACGGCGGCATGGAGCCGAGGCCCAGGAACGAAAGCGCGGTGGTGTTCATGATGGTCGAAGGGATCGACAGGGATGCCAGAACGATGATGGTCGGCACGATGTTCGGCAGAATGTAGCGCACCATCAGGGAGAAGTCCGTCTCGTTGAAGGCGGCGCCGGTCTCCACGAACGCCATGTTCTTCAGGGACTGCGTCTTCGCCCGGACTGTTCTGGCATAAGAAGCCCAGCTGACGATCGCGATGGCGATGATCACGTTCGTCAGGCCCTTGCCCAGCACAGTGATGACTGCCATGGACATGATGATGGGCGGCATGGACCAGGTCAGATCGCCGATAAAGGAAAGCAGGCGGTCGAGATTGCCTCCGTAATACCCGGCGAGCAGCCCTATGCTGACGCCGAGGCAGATCTCGATGACAGCTGCCAGCAGCGCGACCCGCAGGGAGATGCGGCTGCCGTAAACGATGCGGCTGAACATGTCGCGTCCGAAATCATCCGTACCGAACGGGAATTCGCTGCAGGGCTTCGTGAATTTCGGCGCGACGTAGGAATCGTCGAAGGAATAAGGGGCGATCTGATCGGCGAAGATTGCGACCAGGACGACGATCAGGACCATGACGGTACCGATCGCGAGATTGCGGTTGTGGCGGAGGTTGTACAGGAACTTTTTCATCAGTTCTCACCTCCCAGCGAAATACGGATGCGCGGGTCGAGCACCGCCGTAATGATATCGCAGATCAGGTTGCAGACCACGGTAAGGATGGCCAGGATGAACACGCAGGCCTGTACGATGGGGAAATCCTGATTGAGGATACCTGTCGTGAGCATCTGCCCCATACCGGGTATGGTGAAGATATTCTCGATGATGACCGCTCCGCTGATGACCCAGGGAACGCTCATGAAGAACATGATGGTGACGAGGATGAGCGCGTTGCGAAGCACGTGCTTCACGAGCACGCTCTTCTTTTTCAGACCCTTGGCATAAGCCGTAAGCACGTATTTCTCGCGCAGCACGTCCAGCACTTCCGTCTTCGTCATGCGGATCGTGCTGGCGATGCCGGACACCACCAGAGACGCGACGGGGAGTACGTAATGCAGCGGCGTGCTGAAACCGGAGAGGGGCAGGATGCGCAGCCTCACCGCGAACAGCAGCATGAAGATGACCGCGATCCAGTATGAAGGCACTGCCGTGAAAAACAGCGAGACGTCCATGACGATGCGGTCGAAGATGCTGTCTTTTTTATAGGCGGCCAACAGGCCTATGGGAACTGCGATGATGAGCTCGACGAGCAAAGACGTGAGCGTGAGCTTCAGCGTCACGGGCAGACGGGCTTTCATCATGTCCGTGACCGGAAGTTTCGTTTTGATGGACTTTCCGAAGTTGCCGTGCAGCATATCCTTCACCCAGATGACATACCTTTGGTGCAGCGGCAGGTTCAGGTGGTATTCAATGCGCAGTTGTTCCTTGACTTCTGCGGAGACCTTACGGTCCGTCATGATGTTGATGGGGTCGCCCGGCATCAGATCCAGCATGGCGAAGACCAGGATCGAAACGACGATCACGAGCAGTATGCCCTGCGATATGCGCTTGATGACATAATCTCTCATGAAAGACTCCTGAATAAAAAACGATTGCTAGTATTGCTAGTATAATGATTATACCAAATATCCGGTCTTTTATTCAACATCGCTCTATGACCGGTTCGATAGCGGGATCATATAAAAAAAGAGCGCTCCGGAAGCGGAACGCCCCATTGTTGTTTATGCTTCAGCGGATTTGCCCTTCCACCTTACGTACCCGGCCGCTCCGGCAGCGAACAGCACGAGGCTGATCACCTGCGCCTGGCGCAGGGGGCCGATCATCAGCGAATCGGTGCGCAAGCCCTCCACAAAGAAGCGCTCGACCGAATAGAGCATCAGGTACAGACACAGGATCTGCCCCTTGAATTTCTGCCGCCCGCTGTCCGCGAGCCAGATCAGGAAGCAGCCCAGAAGCAGGCACCAGATCGATTCGTACAGAAACGTCGGATGGACGAACTTGCCGTCTACCATCATGGCCCAGGGCAGCGTCGTTTCTCTGCCGTAGGCCTCCTGGTTGAAATAGTTGCCCCAGCGGCCGATAGCCTGGGCCAGCGCGATGGACGGGATGCAGAGATCCACGTACGCAAGCACGTCTTCTTTCCAGACTTTCCACAGCAGAATGGCCCCAAGCCCCACGCCGACCAGAATACCGCCGTGGATGGCGAGGCCGCCTTCGCGGATGTTCAAGATGCTTTTCAGATGGTCTTTGTAGTAATCCCACTGGAAGAGCACGTAATAGAGCCTGGCTCCGATGACCCCGGCAGGGATGCTCCAGAGCACCACGTCCAGCACCCGTTCGGAATTCAGCCCGTGTTTCGGTGCGCGCCGGTATGACAAAACTACAGCGACGACCATGCCGATGCCGATCAGCAAGCCGTACCACATGATGTCGATACCGAAGACCGTAAATGCGACCCGGTCCGGCGTTTTCAGCAGAAAATCCACGCTACGCCTCCGGTGCGCCGCCGCAGTCCTTGAAGATGTCCCAGGCAGTCTGACGGATGAAGATCTCGAAATCGCGCTCGACCGTATGGGTGGACACGAAGCAGATCACGAACGGCTGCTTTGCATACACGATGCCCACGTCGTTGGCGATGCCGTCGTCGTCTCCAGTCTTGTGCGCGATGCGCATGTTCCAATCGGAAATGTAACCGGGGATCTTGTGGTTGATCTGCTGCCGCGCGAGGATCTCCTCCGCGTATTCGGACGTCTTTTCATCCACCCACTCCCTGCGGTAGACCTTCTCCAGCAGCATGCCCATTTCATAAGCGGAGATGCCGTTCTCGATGCCCTGCGCCGCCAGAACGGAATCGAACATGATGCGGCGCAGCTTCGTCACGTGAAGTCCCATTTCCGGGAAAGCCTTCTGGAATTCCTCCTTGCCCAGGTGGTTGATCAGCAGATTCGTGGCGCAGTTGTCGGACAGCGTGATCATCAGTTCCCACAGGGTCTCCAGGCTTACCATTTGGTCGCCGTGGAAGGCCCGCAGCGCGCCGCAACCGCCCACGCGGTCCGCGTCGGTGCACAGGATTTCTTCCTTCGGGTCAATCTTGCCGGCTGCCGCCAGTTCCAGATAATGCAGGAACACGGGCAGTTTGATGACCGAAGCCGGCTGCAGTTCGTCGTTTTCGTGATAGCGGAACTCTTCGCCCGTCACCATGTTTTTATAATACATGGCGACTTCGCCCTGCATGGCGTCGAGCTGCTTGACCAGGTTGTCTCTGTATTCTTTCGTAAGCATGTTCTGCTCCTTTTATTCTTCGTAGCGCACGGCTTTGCCCAGATGCGCGTTCACGACTTCGCCGTCCTTCGCCGCGATCTCGCCGCCCAGAAGCACATACGCGATGCCTTCGGGCACGAGGGCGGGTTCTTCGAACGTGGCGGTGTCGCGGATGTGTTCGTAATCGAAGATCACGACGTCCGCGTCGCTGCCGGGCTTCAGATTGCCCTTCTTCGGCAGGCGCAGGCGTTCGGCGGAGCGGCACGTCATTTTCGCGATGCCTTCCATCAAGCCGACCTTGCCGGTGCGGATGTATTCCGCGATAAACCGGGGGAAAGCCCCAGCCGCTCTCGGGTGGCCCTGCGCGCCGTTGCGCAGACCGTCGCTGCCAAGAACCACAAGCGGGTGGCGGAGCGCCCTATCCACGTCTTCCTCCGTCATCAGGAATCCGACGGTGATGTCGTCCGGAGCGTTTGCTCGCTCCCAGTCGTAGATCTCCTTCGTGCAGCGCTGACCCGCGTATTTGCCGGTGCTCATCAGGATGGCGCTGTAATCGGCGTCGTATTCCGCGAAATTCTCGGGGTCGTAGGTCGTAGCGCCGATCGTGGTGGAAAACGCGGTGTAGGGATAGCAGTCGCACAGAATGTCCGTGCCGTCTGCTTTATATCCTTCCACGTCCTGCAGCAGCTGCTTCATCTGGCCGTAGCCGCCCATGCTGCCGATATGGGAGATCTGCACGCGGCAGCCTGTCGCCTTCGCCAGATCGTCCATCTCCTTCACCGCGGCGAACACGCGGCTGACGTCGTTCCTTACATGGCTGGTCACCAGCCGGCCGGAGGGGGCGCAGAGAGCGGAAAGCCTCGTCATTTCCTCCATGCGGGTGCCGGGGATATATTTGACGCCGAAGGACACCCCCATGCAGCCCTTGTCCAGGCAATCTTTCGCCATGGCTTCCATGCGGTCTATCGTCTCATCGTCCACCTGCGCGTATTTATCGGTGCCACCGCAGGCTTCCCGGACCCAGCCGTGCCCGACGAAAAGCCCCAGATTGGTGCAGTTTCCGTGGGCGTCGATATAGTCCAGATAGGGCCGCGGATCGCCGTAATTCTCTCCGCAGTTGCCGCCGATCGCGGTCGTGACCCCCATCAGCAGCATGGACTTCGAGATATCCTGCCGCAGTTCTCCGTCCTCGAACGGGTCTTCGTGCATGTGGATATCGATAAAGCCGGGCGTCACCATCTTGCCGGCGGCGTCGATCACCCGGTCCGCGGGGACGTCTTCCCCCGTGACGCAGACGATCTTGCCGTCTTCGATCAGCAGATTCGCTTTTTTGTCCAGATCCTGCGCGGGGTCGACGATGCGGCCCCCCCTGATCAGCGTTTTCATTACAGTTCTCTCCTTCCCTCCATGGCCTTGGAAAGGGTCACTTCGTCGGCGTATTCCAGATCGCCGCCCACCGGGATACCGTGGGCGATGCGGGTCACCTTGATGCCGGCTGGCTTGATGAGCCGCGCGATATACATGGCCGTCGCTTCGCCTTCGATGTTCGGGTTCGTCGCCAGGATGACCTCGTTGATATCGTTTTCCTGCAGGCGCACGATGAGCGAACGCAGATTGATGTCGTCCGGGCCGATGCCGTCCATGGGCGAGATCGCCCCGTGCAGCACGTGGTACAGTCCGTTGTACTCGCGGATACGCTCCATGGCGGAGACATCCCGGGGGCTTTCCACGACGCAGACCGTCTTGCGGTCGCGCATCGCGTCCGAGCAGATCGGACAGGGATCCACATCCGTCAGGTTGCCGCAGACGGAGCAATAGTGCATCGTCCGCTTGGCTTCCACGATGGTGTCCGCCAGCTGCTTCGCCTCTTCGTCCGAGAGTGACAGAATGTGGAACGCCAGCCGCTGGGCGCTCTTGCCGCCGATGCCGGGCAGCTTGTTCAGTTCCGAGATCAGTTTCGAAAGCGGTTTCGCGTAATATTTCATGTTAGAACAGTCCTGCGGGCAGTCCCAGGCTGCCGGTCACCTTGGACATCTCCTGCTGGGACGTCTCTTCGATCTGGCGCATGGCTTCGTTCGCCGCCGCCACGATCAGATCCTGCAGCATTTCGATGTCGTCGGGATCAACGATCTCCGGCTTCAGCGTGACGCTCACCAGCTCGTGCTTGCCGTTCACTTTGACGGTCACGGCGCCGCCGCCCGCGGAAGCCTCGGTCTCCATGACCTCGATTGCGGACTGCGCTTCCTCCATGCGTCTCTGCATGGCCTGGATCTGCTGCATCTGCGCCATCTGATTGTTCTTCTTGACGCCGGGCTTCTTGCCGGCCTTCATTCCTTTACCCATGAATTCCTCCTGTATTTAACGCGCCTCTTCTCCCGCGCACATCTGCACGATCGCCAGTTCGATCAGCACCCGCGGTTTGGGGGACCACTTGGCGTCTGCCAGCGCCTGGGAGAGTCTGAGGATGCAGTTTTTGATGGTTTCTATGCCCACGCCGTCCGCCTGGGCTTTCAGCCGCTGAATGTTCTCCAGCGACAGGTTGAGCACGTTTTCCGGCTTTTCCGTGAACCGGATGATCAGCAGGTTGCGGAAGTGCTCCACCCAGTCCCTCGCAAACTGGTTCACTTCCTTGCCCTCCGCCAGCACGTGAGCCAGCGCCGTCAGCGCTTCGCCCGTGCGGCCGGCCAGCACGTGATCCGTGATGTCCAGATAGACTTCCACGCCGGCCATGCCTAAAAGCGTCAGCACGTCTTCGCGGGTGACCCGGGCCGAAGCGGACACGCAGCGATCCAGCAGCGACAGGCCATCGCGCACGGAACCGTCCGCGTTCGCGCAGATCAGGCCCAGGGCGTCCGGGGCGATCTCCACGCCGATCTCCCGGCAGATCTCGGCAAAGCGCTTCTGCAGCACCTCCTCGCTGACCCTGCGGAAATCCAGCCGCAGACAGCGCGACAAAATGGTGGCGGGCAGTTTTTCCGGCTCCGTCGTCGCCAGGATGAAGACGACGTTCGCAGGAGGTTCCTCCAGCGTCTTCAGGAACGCATTGGCAGCCTCCTTCGTCAGCATGTGCGCTTCGTCGATGATGTAGACTTTATACTTGCCCTGGATGGGCGGGAAATACACAGTCTCGCGCAGCTCGCGAATGTCGTCGACGCCGCGGTTTGACGCCGCGTCGATCTCCATGACGTCCACGAAAGACCCTTCCGCGATCGCCTTGCAGTTCGGGCAGACGCCGCAGGGTTTTTCCCCGCTCCCCGCCGTGCAGTTCAGCGCTTTCGCGAGCAGTCTCGCCGTGGTCGTTTTGCCCGTTCCGCGGGTGCCGCAGAACAGATACGCGTGCCCCGTCGTGCCCGTCGCAAGTTGATTTTTCAATATCTTTTCGATGTGTTCCTGGCCGAGCAGCGTGTCGAACGTCTCGGGCCGGAAACTGCGGTATAGAGCCTGGTACATGGCGTCCTCGTTTCTCATTATAGTCTGACATTATATTATACCATAAAAAGAAAGGCGCTAGACGCCTTTCTCTATGATTTCAAGCACGCTCCGGGCGATGCGCCGCGATTTGTCGGAGATCTGATAACAAAGCGGCACACTGCCCGGCCTCGGATCGATATCCGCGATCTTCAGACCTTTTTTCACGGGGAAACCGCTGCGGATCAGGCCGCGCAGAACGCCGGAGATGCCCGCGAAAACGGGGACGATTCCCTGTCCCGTTTCGATCTTGGCGATCGTTTCTCCTTTGCCAATGGGGTCGCCTATGCCGCGCAGCGCGCGCAGGATTCCGCCTGCCGGTGCGTGGATCACGCGATCCGCGGTATATCCGCCCACCATACCGGGAACGCCGGTATCGGGAAGCGCCGTTCCCTGCGCCAGGACGCAGCCAAGGGACGGTCCCCGCATCGTTTCTACGACGTAATCCACATCCTCGCCCGCCGTAAACCCGGGCCCCAGCGCGATCGTAAGCGGAGCCATATCCCTGTTTGTCCCGAGGTTGCGTTTCGCCATGGCCGCGTCGACCAGAACCGCAGGACGGACGTGCTCCAGGAAGCGGCAGTCCGGATCGACAAGGACAGCCGCACGACCGGAGCCGGCGATCCGTAAAGCGTCTTCCGGACTTGCCGCAAGACGCGCTGTCACGCCCTCCACTGTTATCTCTCCGTCGTAGACCGCCTCGGAAAAACAGACTGTCCGGCGAATCGAAGCGGGCATTTCCATCTCCAGCGCTATGACAGGCCAGCCAGACCGGACGAGCGCGTGGATCGTCCCGCTGGCCAGATCGCCTGCGCCGCGGACTATAACCAGTTTAGAGGACGCTTCCATTGTTTTCTCCGGAAACCGGCTTGCCCCAGCTCGTCAGGGTCACCTGGACGGGGGACTGCGTCCCGATCGCTTTCCTCATTTCTTCCGCAGCGGTCATGTTGAGATCGCATTTGTTCAGGACGATGCAGTATTCCCTTCCCTGCGAGCCCTTTGCCAGGCCTTCGGGTGAGAGGGCGATGCGCACGAGGTCATCCTGCGTTACGACGTGGTCTTCCCCGCAGTTCAGCAGAGCTTTCGCTTCTTCCAGACGAAAGCAAACGTCCTTCAGAGGCTTGCCCAGGGCGTCCATGCCCATGACCCCGATCACCATGACGCACTGCGCGGGAATGACCGGTTCGTGCGCCGCGGGGACCTTGACCGGGTACCCTTTCGCACCGTCCGCTTCCAGCAGAAGCAGATCCGCTTCCCTGTCCCAGAAATCCAGTTCCTCACCGGGCAGCATCTTCAGTTTTCCTTCCTCACAGGGGGTGCCGACGACAGCGTAGCTGCCGCTGCGCCACAGACTGCGTACTTCCTGCAGACCGCAGGCATAGTGATCCTCCGGCTGCAGGATGTGTGTGGTCGTCGAGACGATCACGTTCTTTCCTTCTGCGGCGGCTTTTTCCGCCAGCGCGTACAGCAGGGCTGTCTTTCCTCCTGCTCCTGTCAGACAGATCATCATCGTCTTTTCGCTCCTTTCCTTGCATCTTCCAGTTGCTGCGGCAGATCGATATCCATAATCTCGTGCGGATCCGCCAATTCATAGAAAAAGCAGTCCGCCTCGTTGGCGCGGAGAACGGCGCGACCACCGGTATCTCCGGCCAAAGCTGTCAGGTCTTTATAATATTTCAGAGAAAAAATGGTGGGATTTGTCGCAAGGCCCTCCGCCATGCAGCTGCCAAGGCCCTTTCCGGACGACTGCCATGCGCAGTAAAACGTCATCATCGTCTCAGCCGTCAGAAAGGGCTGGTCCCCGCCGCAGAACACGGCTGCCGGGACTCCGCGTTCCATCAGGTGTTCTGCCGCAGCCCGCACGGAGCCCGACAGCCCCTCTTTGCAGAGCGAACGGAAGAGGCAGGTCAGCCCGGCCTCATCGCACAGCTGTTTCACCTCTTCATGACAGGTCATGACGATCACATCGAACCCGCCCGCCTTCTGCAGGCGCAGCGGCGCATGCATCACGAGCGGCAGCCCGTTCAGCTCTGCCAGCAGCTTGTTGCTGCCGAAGCGCCTGGCAGCGCCGCCGGCAAGAACGATCACGGGGATCATTCCGCGCAATCCTTCCGCTTTAACGCTTTCATCACCCTCACCGGGGTCAGCGGGATCTCGTCGATAAAGATACCCGTGGCATCCCAGAACGCGCTGCGGATCGCAGGCGCGGTCGCCACGAGAGGCGGCTCGCCGATGCCCTTCGCGCCGCAGGGTCCCAGATCGGAGGGATGTTCCACGATAATAGTTTCCATATCCGGCACATCCATGGCGGTGGGGATGAGGTAATCATGGTAAGAATGATTCTTCATCCGGCCGTTCTCCATGAAGATCTCCTCCATGACCGACCAGCCGATGCCCTGGGTGAGGCCGCCCTGCATCTGTCCTTCCACGGTATCCGGATTGATCGCCTTCCCCACGTCCGCCGCCAGCAGGCAGCGCTCCACGGCGATGATGCCGGTCTCCGTATCCACCGCGATCTCCACGGCGCAGGCGCCGAAGGTGTACGTGTGCATCTGATCGTTGGTCATGTCCTCGTTGAAGAACACCCGGGGCGGGTACCAGCTGCCGATGGCCGCCAGGGGGATCTGGGCGGTATAGGCGCCTTCGACGATCTCTGCGAGCGGCACGGCCGTCTCGGGTTTTCCTTTGACCATCACCATGTTGTCCTCGATCGCCAGATTGGACTTTCCGACGCGCAGGACGCCTTCCGCGTAACCCAGGAATCGGTCCGTCAGGATCTTACAGGCGCTCAATAGCGCGTTGCCCACGTACATGGTGGACCGGGAAGACGTGGTGGGACCCGCGAGCAGAGACGCGGCAGTATCCGCATAGTCCACCTGTATCTTATCCAGCGTGACGCCCAAAGCATCCGCCGCGATCTGCGACATGGCTGCGAGAAGCCCCTGACCCAGTTCGCTCTGGGAGACCTGTACGTTGAAGGATCCGTCCCGCTGCGCCTGTACCAGGCAATGCGCCCCGTCGGGAGAAGACCCGGTACCGATGCCGTACAGGAAGCAGGCGATGCCCTTGCCCCGCTTAACGGTGCCCCGGTTATCGTAATAGCCGGTCTTCGCCCTGTCCTTCCAGCCTATTGCGTCCGCAGCTTTCAGCAGGCATTCTTCCAGGCCAAGGCCCCGCTCTTCCAGCATCACCTGGCCCATATGGAGCCGGTCTCCCGCCCGGGCGATATTCTTCAGCCGCAGCTGCAGCGGGTCCATGCCCAATTCAGCCGCCAGATAGTCCATCTGCCCTTCCATGGCGAACGTCGCCTGGGGGACGCCAAGTCCACGGAAGGCGCAGCCGTAAGGATGGTTCGTAAACACGGATTCTGCTTTCGCATGGGACACGGGGATCTTATAGGGTCCGCCGGCATAGTAACTGCCGCGGTAAGGAAGGATATCGACGGAGCGGTAAGCGCCTTTGTCGATGACCGCGTCCACGTCGATCGCAAGGATGTTGCCCTCCTTGTCCGCCGCCAGTCTGTGGTGGATCTGCTCGGCATGGCGCTTGCCGGTGTTCCGGAAGACCTCGTCCCTGGTAAACTCGAAGCTGACGGGTTTTCCGGTCTTCATCGCCAGCGCCGCCGCTACGGTGGAAACGTCATAGGTGGAGTCTTCCTTTCCGCCGAAACCGCCTCCTGCCAGCGTGCCGATGACCCGGACTTTGCTCTGAGGCAGTCCGAAAAGTTTCGCCATGTCCTGCTTGGCATTCTGCACTGCGTGCTGGGGGCTCCAGATGGTGAATCCCCCCTGCACCGGATCCGGCTCCACGATGCATACGTCCGGTTCGAGATAGGCATGATCCGCCATGGGGGTCCGGTACCAGTGATCCAGCACCACGTCTGCCTGTTCGAAGGCAGGTCCGGGATCGCCGTTCCGCACGGTTGCCGACAGCGAAACGGGGCTTTGACCCGAGATGGGATGGTTTTCGTGGATGGGCGAAGGATACGTCTCCCGCAGTTCCCGGGGATCCTCGTATGCAGGCAGCGATTCGTACGTCACGCGGATCTTAGCGGCCGCCGCTTCCGCCTGCGCCAAAGTTTCTGCCGCCACGGCTGCCACAGCGTCCCCTTCATATACGATCTTGTTTTCCGCAAAGATGGGTTTGTCCGGCTCATCCGCGCCGTACTTGTTCGTACAGCCCGCCGGAAGATCTTTTGCGGTCATGACGCAGACTACGCCGGGCATATGCTCCGCTTCGGACGTATCGATGGAGAGGATCCTGGCGTGTCCATAGGGCGGGTAAAGCGCTTTTGCGTGGAGCAGGTCGTCTCTGTGAACGGCGATATCCGCTGCGAACTGTGCCTGTCCGGTGACCTTCGCCAGCGCGTCGGGCCGCGTGACTCTCTGTCCGATGTACTTTTCCTTCATCGCGCAGCCTCCTCTCCTGCTTCCCGCATGCGTTTTGCCGCCAGAGAGATCGCCTCGACGATCTTCTGGTACCCGGTGCAGCGGCACAGGTTGCCGGAGATCGCTTCGCGGATCTCCGCTTCGTCCGGATCCGGATTCCGGTTCAGGAGCGCAATGGCCGTCAGGACCATGCCGGGAATGCAGTAGCCGCACTGGATGGCGTTGACGTCCACAAAAGCCTGCTGCACGGGGTGGAGCCGATCCATGGTGCCGACGCCTTCGATGGTGGTCACGGACCTGCCGTGCACCATGCCGGTGAGCAGCGTGCAGGACCGCACGGCGTCTCCGTCCAGAAGAACGGTACAGGCGCCGCAGTCTCCGGTGCCGCAGCCTTTTTTCGTTCCGGTGAGTTTAAACCGGCGGCGTATGGTGTCCACCAGCGTCTCTTCCGCCGGTACGTCGCAGCTGACGGGCTTCCCGTTGAGGATAAACGATACTATTGCCATAGCCCGCTCCTTTCCGCAGCGTCTTCCAACGCCAAGGCAAAAGCTCTCGCCACGGCGGAAGACGTCACCTGTTCTTTGTATTCCCTGAAATAGGATTCTCTCAGCCCCGCCTCTTCGGGGAACGTGCGCTTCAGATAGCCCAATGCTTCGGCTGCCGTCTTACCGGCGACCGCCTCTTCCAGGCTGCGCGCCCTAACGATGCAGGCGTTGAGCGCGCCGAGGGAGATCTTCGCTTCGCGGACCGCGCCGTTTTCCAGCGTCAGCCGGCATCCGGCAAGGATCTTGCCGATATCCTGGGCTTTGCGCCGCGCCACGCGGTAATACCCTGTCCCTTCGCCGGGCGCGAGAGAGGGCACGTCGATGGAAACGATCAGTTCGTCCGGCCTGCGCTGCGTCTTTCCCCGGCCGTAATAAAAGTCTGTGAGGGGAACCGTCCGCTGTCCTTCCCCGCACTGCAGTACGACCTGCGCGCCCAGAGCCAGCAGCATGGTCGCGCAGTCCGCCGCCGGCGCCGCTGTGCCCAGATTTCCGGCCGGCGTTCCGACGATGCGAATCGCAGGGCTCCCTACCTGGGATACTGCCCGGATCAGGCCGCGAAATCGCTGACAGGCGTCCGATGCCAGCATCTGCCGATACGTGACCGTCCCGCCGATACGGAGCATCCCGCCGTCTTCGCGGATGCCGCCCAATTCGCGGATACCGCCGATCGAAACGATCGCGTCCGGTTTGACCTTTCCCTTACTGATGTCTTCGACGATGTCGCTGCCGCCGTTCACGACGGCTGCTTTTTCCCTGTATTCCGCCAGCAGGGATAACGCCTGCTGAAGATCTTCCGGTCTGAAAAATTCTGCCACCTGCATGCCTCCTCTCAGGGTCGCCCACGCAGTATCCTGTGTGATCCCGGGGCTTGTTCTCAGAATCAATTTTATTATGCTTCAACTTCCGGCGCAACCTGTGTTATGATTATATCGAGAAGAACCCGGGCATCCTTCGCCCGTTCTACGCAAAGAAAGGAGCGTCCTTATGAAGAGACTCGAAGATTTCCCCCGCATCCCCCTGGCAGTCCTGCCGACCCCGATCCAGAAGCTGGAGAATATCAGCCGTATCCTGGGCACGAACGTCTACATCAAGCGCGACGACATGACAGGTATCGGTCTGGGCGGCAATAAGGTCAGAAAGCTGGAATTCCTGCTGGCGGACGCGAAGAACAAGGGCGCCGAGATCGTGTTCACGACCGGCGGCGCGCAGTCGAACCACGCCATGCTGACGGCAGCCTGCTGCAAGAAGCTGGGGCTGACCCCGATCCTCATCCTCAAGAAGCGCGGCGTCACCGACCGCAAGGGCAACATCCTGCTCGAATACCTGATGAACACGGACGTACGTTTCCTGGATACCAGCGATTCTGCCGACGTCTACAGAGAAATGGACAGAGTCGGCCAGGAGAGCGGCAAGGTCTACTACAAGATCCCGACCGGCGGTTCCAATGCGCTGGGCGCGCTGGGCTACGTGAACTGCGTCAAGGAGATCTCCGAACAGACCGATATTAAATTCGACTACATCTGCTGCGCGGAAGGCAGCGGCGGCACCCACGCGGGCGTCGCGATGGGCGCGAAGCTGTTCATGCCCGAAACGAAGGTCATCGGCATGATGGTCGATACCGACCCGTTCGAAGAGATCACCACGAACATCATGAAGGGCCTGGCAGAACTGCTGGAGCTGGATTTCGTCCCGACCGTGGACGACGTCCACCTCGTAGACGTTTGCGGCGAAGGCTACGCGATCGCCTCTCCTGAAGGCAACGCGGCCATCCGCATGATGGCGGAGAACGAGGGCCTGTTCCTCGATCCGGTCTACACCGGCAAGGCGTTCGGCGGCCTGATCAAGATGGCTAGAGAAGGCAAGTTCGGACCGGATGACAACATCCTGTACCTGTACTCCGGCGGCGCCGGCGGCCTGTTCGCCATCGACGTGAATCTCGATTAGTATCCTGAAATATCCATCAAAAGAACTTCGGACAGGCTGAACTGCTACCCGTCAAGTGGACAGTGAAAAATCATAAGATTTTCGCAGCCAGCAACAGCAATGTTGTTGGCTGTTTTTATGCAGCCGGACTACCCCGCGTCGTTTCTGCTGCAAGGATATCTATGCCGCCAGATAATAC
>JAFPXN010000016.1 GCA_017412505.1 Bacillota bacterium
AAGCGGGCCATGATGCTGAAGGGTCTCCCCATCCAGCCATACTGCGCGGAGCCCATGCCGGCCGCGACGGAAGAAGCGGTGGCAAAAGCTGCCGCGCTGATGGCGGAAGTGGACGCGATGTAGCCTATTTCGCGTATTCCTTCGCCTGTTCCACGTAGTGCTTCGCAGAGCTCAGGTTGGACGCGATCTCGACCGGCGTCAGCCTGCGTACGGCCTTGGCCGGGCTGCCGAGGATCAGCATCCCGTCCTCGAATTCCTTGCCGCCGGTCACGAGCGCGCCAGCGCCGACGATGCAGTTCTTTCCGATCTTCGCGCCGTTCAGCACGATGGCGCCCATGCCGATCAGCGAGCCGTCTCCGACCGCGCAGCCGTGCAGGATGGCGCCGTGACCGACCGTCACGCGGCTTCCCACCGTAAGGGGATAGCCCGGATCTGCGTGCAGCACGCAGCCATCCTGGATATTGCTGCGTTCTCCGATCTCGATATGCGGCCCGTCGCCGCGGATGACCGCGGAGAACCATACGGAGCTGTCTTTGCCCAGGGTCACGTCGCCCGTGATGGCGGCGTTCTCCGCTACGAATGCGGCCTGTCCGGTCTCCGGCGTCTTGCCGTGATAGGAAATGATCATAGTCTTCCTCCTGTCTGTTGATAGGAGCATTATACCATATACGGGGTGCCGACCCGGAGCGAAATGGTGTAAAATAGGAGAGGATACAGATAGCTTACCGCTGCGGCGGCCAGAGAGGTACGGACATGGCGAAAAAGAACAAATATGAGCGGAAAGTAGTTCCGAGCCGCGCCGACGAGCGCGAGGCGCGGACCGGAATGCGGCAGAGCAAAGGCGCCATGATCGCGAAGATCGTGCTCGGCGGTCTTTTCTTCGCGGTATCGTTCGACCATTCGGACGGCGAGTGGTCGATCGGCTATTTCCTGTTCTGTCTGATCCTGGCCGGCGGTATGATCGCCTGGGGTCTGCTGCCGTATCTGGAAGCGCGCAGGCAAGGAGAGCCTGTTCGGCGAAAAAAGCGGCCCGAAGGACGCATGACCCCCTCGAGGCAATTTCCTGTTGGCTATATCCGCATCCTCTGTTATAATTGTTGGGTAAGTCTTTGACCCGACGGAGATCGTTTATGAAAAAATGGTGGTGCCTGTTTTTCGCGGTGCTGCTGGCCTTCTCTCTGGCCGCGTGCAGCGCAGAGGCTCCGGAAACAACAACTGAAGAAACGCAGGCGGCGGAAACCGGATCGATCGATTATTCCGGCCAGCAGACAGCCAAGCCGAACCCGGACGACACGTTCGCCGCGACGTATCAGATCGTGCGCATCGAGACGGTCACCGGCGAGGGCTCGGCGGACGAAGAGACCATGCAGGATATCCGCGACCGCGGCTACCGCACGCTGCTGGTGCTGCAGGAAGACGGTACGGGCGTCATGGACCTGCGGGGCGAGCTCACCCCCTTCGTCTACGACGACGATAACGGAATCATCACGATGAACAACCAGACGTCTCAGATGACTCTGTACGAAGACGGCTCCCTGGTGATCCGGGACAAAGCCGGCACCATGTACCTCGAACTCATGCCCTAGGGCGTTTCCATAGAAACACAGGAGGAACAGTATGAAGAAAGCATTCAGCATATTCCTGGCGCTTGCCATGATCTTCGCCCTCGCGGCGTGCACGAAGGAAGCGGCGGAACCCGTCGACTATACCGGCACCTACGACATCATCAAGATCGAGGCCGGAGAGATGTCCGCCAGTGAAGAGGACCTGCAGACGCTGCGAGACCTCGGTTACGAAGCCGTAATGAGCTTTGCCTCCGACGGCACCGGTCTGATGAGCGTCGCCGGCCAGGAGAACGATTTCACCTACGACGCCGAAAAGGCGACGATCAACATGGGCGGCGCGGATTCCAAGATGGAATTCAACGAGGAAGGCCAGCTGGTCGTCTACGATGACGGCGGTACGATGTATCTGGAAAAGAGAGCGGAAGAATAATCGCGGAAAAGCGTAAAAAAGCGGATATCCCATGGGATATCCGCTTTTGTATTGCGTTTGAAACTGCTACGCGTCCGCCCTGGCGTAGGCGTTCTTCATCTGGTTGCTGCGTTCGCGGAGCACCTTGTCCAGCAGGTCGTCGGTCTTTTCGCGGACCATGGCGGCGATCCTCTCGTTCGCCTTTTCCTGCATGCGGATGGCGGTGGCGTTCGTCTTATGCTTCAGCGCTTCGAACTGTTTGTCCGTCTCCTTGATGATCTTCCATCCTTCCGCCTGCACCGCCAGCTGGTAGCGCTCGATATGCGCCTTGCACTTCGCGTAGCTGGCGTCCGCCATCGCCGCGATGATGCGGTTCGCCCAGTAGAAGCTCTCCGTGGTCACTTTCACCGTGGTGTTCGCGAAGTATTCGGGCGTCTTGTCCACGTTGGCGTAGAAGGGGACGAAGGCGTTGAACACGTTGGACCCCATGGTGACCCACTCCAGGATCCGGATGGGTTCCGGTTTGTCCGGCCGGATCTGGGTGAGGGACAGGAAGTTGTTGCGATTGATGCCGATGGGACGCAGTTCGCCTTTGTGCAGCGGTTCGCTGCTGCTGGCATACGGGTCGTACGTCGTGCCCTGATAGTGGGCGGACAGCACGTACTTGACGTCCTCCACGGTGACCTTGCGTTCCGGCGCCATGCAGAACGGAATGTCGTCGCTGCGGGGTGTGAAGTCCGCGTGCGGGCCGTCCCAGAAATAAGTATGGTTATTGAAATACCGTTCGATATACCAGGAACGGGGCGTATTGTAGACGTGATCCGCGTCGCTGTGGGATCCAAAAGCCTGCCTTGCGTCGAAGGGATCGCCTTCGAAGGACAGATCGAGGTGGTTCTCCGCGATGAATTCCTTCAGGTCGGCGCTCGCCATGTGTTCCTTCTGTTCGCCCAGCGCGTCCTCCAGGTCGAACTCGTCCAGGTTGAAATAGTTCGGCGCCACGGCGTAGCAGTCGTCCGGCACGCGGCGGGCGATCCAGTGATGGCCGCCTATGGTCTCGAGCCACCAGACTTCGTCCAGATCGGAGAACGCGATGCCGTTCATCTCGTAGGTGCCGTAAGTCTCCAGCAGCATGCCCAGGCGTTCGACGCCTTCTCTGGCGCTGCGGATATAGGGGAGCACGAGGGTCACGATGTCCTCTTCGCCGATGCCGCCCTTTTCGAAGGGGTCGCCGGAAAGGACTCTCTCGTTGGTCGTCAGGGTCTCGGTCGCGGTCATGGATACGCCGGCTGTGTTGACCCCGGCAGCGGACCAGTTGCCTTCCGACGGATCCGCGTTGGGCATGGCGGTGTAGCGCATGGGATCGTCCGGCAGGTCGATCTTCACCTTGGAGATGACGGAAACGTATTGCCGCGGCTGGTCTTCCGGTTTGACGACGATGAATTTCTTGGGCGCGAAGCCGGTGCCGCCGGAATCTTCGTTTCTCGCGATCATGGTGGACCCGTCGAAGGTAGCTTTCTTTCCTACTAATAGTGTGGTGCAGGGCATGGCAGTTCCTCCTTTTCTTCCTTATGAGTAAAGTGTATCACAAAAATAAAAAATATTTTTTCCGCGACCCCAAAAATCCGGCGGCGGCTTCCGAAATCTGTAGTGAAAGAGGGCGGAGGGATCCCTCGGAGATCTGTATTCGACAGAAGAAAAGGAGAAATACCATGAAGAATAAGAAGAACAAGATCATAAAGAAAGCGGCAAGCATCGTCCTGGTGCTCGCGCTCCTCGCAGCGCCGGCCGCCGTGTTCGCGGACAGCGAAGCGACAGAAGGCAGCGACTCGTTCGGCAGCTGGATCCAATCGCTGGGACAATGGATCCGGCAGCTGATCTGCAGCGAAGTGCCCAGCCAGAGCCAGGACCTGTTTGAAGGAATGGAAGGGAAGCCTGAATTCGGCGGGCAAATGCCCGGCCAGATGGGACAGATGGGCAGCGCCCAGACCGCGGACGAGGCTTCGGAGATCCAGACGAGCGCGCTCACGTCCAACAGCGCGGAGGATCTGAAAGCGGACTACGCGAACGCTGAGACCATCGTGATGAGCGATTCCAATAATCAGGTGACCATCAGCGAAGCCGGCACCTATATCGTCACCGGCACCTGCGCTGACGGCAACATCAAGGTCAAGAAGGGCACGCAAGGCGTTGTCCTCATCCTGAAGGATCTTGACCTCACCAGCACCACCGGCGCCACGCTCTCCCTGAACAAGGGAACGGAGACCAAAGTCGTCATCGAAGGCACTGTCACCCTGACCGACGCGGAGGACACCGCGGACGAAGAACTGGACACCTACGACGGCGCAGCCATCAAGGCGAAGGCCGGCAGCAGCACCGTTCTTACCGGCACCGGCACGCTGAACGTCAACGGCAATGCCGAGCACGGCATCAAGGTGAGCGGCACCGACGCGGACGATACGGCAGACGGCTACGGCGACGCTTCCTTCATCGTCGACGGATCCCTGAAGATCAACGTAACGGCCGTGGAAGACGGCATGAACTCCGGCACCGACCTGACCATCAAGAGCGGCAACATTACCGTAAGCGCAGGCGACGACGGCATCAAGGCCGACTACATCCTGACCATCGGTGAGGAAGGCGAAAGCGGACCCACCATCAACGTGAAGAAATCCGGTGAAGCTCTGGAAGGCGCGGTCGTAAACATCTACAGCGGTCAGATCGACGTAACGGCCAGCGATGACGGCATCAACGCAGCCAACAGCGATCTCTCCGGCTACACCTTCTCCATCAACATCATGGGCGGCACCGTAAACGTGAGCGCAGGCGCAGACGGACTGGATTCCAACGGCAACATCAACATCCTGGGCGGTCTTACCACCATCGTGAAGGCGGCAAGCAACGGCGGCGAAGGCGGTGTGGACTACGAAGGCAGCTTCTACTGCGTGGACGGCTGCTTCGTCAACCCCTACGGAATCACCATGGACTCCGGCATGGGCGGCCAGATGGGCGGACAAATGCCTGAAATGAACGGCGAAAGACCTGAGATGCCCGAAGGCGGCTTCGGTCCCATGGGCGGTCACGGCGGTCACGGCCCCATGGGCCAGCCTCCCCAAGGCGGCATGAACGGTGAAAGACCTGAGATGCCGGAAATGAACGGCGAAATGCCGCAGATGCCTCAGAATTAACATGCACACAAAACACCTCCAATGAATAAGTAGCAGACGGCCCGGGGAAACGGGCCGTTTTTTTATTCTTTTTTCGGCTATGACCCCAATTTTGGCCGGGTCACCTCCGAAAGATATAGTGAAAAGAGGTTAGGGATTATGGCAGAGATCATTCAGAACTGTTTTAAGCGATATGAAAAGAAATTCCTGCTGACGAAGGCGCAGTACGAAGCGATGAAGCGGGGCATGGAAGGCCATATGGAGCCGGACGCCCACAGCAACTACACCATCTGCAACCTGTACTGCGACACCGACGACTGGCAGCTGATCCGGGAATCCATCGAAAAGCCCGTATATAAGGAAAAACTGCGCATCCGAAGCTACGGCACCGCCAAAGGATCCGACAACGTATTCGTGGAGATCAAGAAGAAGTACGACGGCGTGGTCTACAAGAGAAGGATCGTGCTGCCGGCAGACGAGGCGGCGGAATACCTGAAGACCGGCACCCTGAAAGAGCCCTCCCAGATCTCCCGGGAGATCGACTGGATGCGCACCCGCCTGGATCTGAAGCCCAGAGTCTTTATCGGATACGACAGGGAAGCCTACGCAGGTGCGAAGGGCGTGGAGAATCCGGATCTGCGGATCACGTTCGACACGAACCTCCGCTACCGGGAAGACCATCTGGACCTTCGCGAAGGCGATAGCGGATCGGCGCTTCTGGAAGACGGCACGGTGCTGATGGAGATCAAGATCCCGGGAACGGCTCCCCTGTGGCTGGCCCGCCTTCTTTCGGAAAACGATATCCATATGACCTCGTTTTCCAAATACGGAACCTATTACAAGAACGTAGTGCTCGGACGGAGCACGGAAAATAGACAAGGAGATACAAAATTATGTTCACTTCCCTCCTGGACACGATCTTTACCGGCAGCCAGATAACGACGGCAAATTTCCTGATGTGCACGGGGCTCGCCCTGGTGCTGGGCCTCGGTACGGCGCTGCTGTGCATGTATAAGAATAAATATTCCCAGAGCTTCGCCGTTACGCTGGCCATGCTGCCGGCCATGGTGGCGGTGGTCATCATGCTGGTGAACGGCAACATCGGCGCCGGCGTCGCGGTGGCCGGAGGCTTCTCCCTCGTGCGGTTCCGTTCCGCTGCCGGCACTGCCCGGGAGATCGGCATGATCTTCCTGGCCATGACCCTGGGACTGGCCCTGGGCATGGGCTACCTTGGCCTGGCGGTCTGCTTCTTCCTGGTGATGGCCGTGTTCACGATCCTGCTCACCACTGCCGGATTCGGCGGAAAAAGGGACGGTGAGCGCACGCTGAAGATCTCCATCCCGGAGAACCTGGACTATGAAGATCTGTTCGACGATCTGTTCGCAAAATATACGACCCGCAGCGATCTGGACAAGGTGAAGACCACGAACATGGGCACGCTGTACGAACTCACCTACCACATCGTCCTGAAGGACGCCTCCAAAACCAAGGAATTCCTGGACGAGATCCGCTGCCGCAACGGCAACCTGACCATCGTCTGCGGACGCGCCGTCGAGAAAGAGGCGCTGTAGCGATGAGGCGGCTGAGAACAGGAAAACTGCTGCTGGCAGCGCTGCTGACCGCAGGTCTTCTGGCAGGCTGCACGGCGGGAAGCACGCAGCCCTCTTTGGAGAACGTGGAGTTGAACCTCCACTGCTTCTCCGCCGGCAAGGCGGACGCCTTCCTCCTTTGGACCGAAGACAGCGCAGTTCTGATCGACACAGGCGAGAAGGGCTTCGGCAAGGAGATCCTGGCCTACCTGGAGGAGCAGGGCATCGAAAAACTAGACGCCCTCATCATCAGCCACTTCGACAAGGACCATGTGGGCGGCGCGGCGAAGATCCTGAAAAGTATCGAGGTCGGCGCGGTCTACCAGAGCAACTATCCCAAGGACAGCAGCGAGTACGAAAACTACCTGGAGGCGCTGGAACTGGCGGGGGTCACCCCGGTGACCGTAACCTGCGACACGGTGGTTTCCATCAGCGGCGTATCCTACGCCATCGATGCCCCGGCGCAGAGCGAATACGCCGTTGACCCCAGCAACAACTCCTCCCTCATCGTGACGGCGACGGACGGCAGCTGCCGGCTCCTCTTCATGGGGGATGCAGAAGATGCAAGGATCTCGGAATACCTGGCGCAGAGCGCGCAAAGCTGCAGTTTTCTGAAGGTCCCCTACCACGGACACTGGCAGGAGATGCTGCCGGAACTGCTGGAAGCGGTGGACCCGCAGATCGCGGTCATCACTTCTTCGGATGAGATCCCGGAGGATATCGAGACCGTGGAAGCCCTGGAGACGGCAGGCGCCCAGGTGCTGCTGACGCGGGAGGCCGCCTGGGATCTGGTGTGCGACGGAGAACAGGTAAAAATTGCGGAATAAGAATCGAAGCGACCCCGTTTTTCGGGGTCGCTTCTTCGAAAGATATAAGGGAAAGAGGTCCGGTCCTTGAAGAGAACCCCGAAAAATGATATATTCAAGGACATGGACATCGATCGTTTAGCGCTGGAGGCAAAGACCTCGGAAGACGCGCTCAACAACTTGATAGAGACCCAGAAGTCCTGGATGCTGCGGATCTGCAGCGACGTCACCCACCGGTATATCACGGACAGCGACGACGAATGGAGCACGGCGCTGCTGGCCTTCCACGAAGCGGTGCAGAGTTACGAAGCGGAAAAAGGGGCGTTCCCGGCCTTCGCTTCGGTGGTCATCCGCAGACGGCTGCTGGACGACATCCGTTCCCAGTGGCGGCGCAAAGGTGAGATCCACGTGCTGCCAGGCGCCTTCGACGGCGACTTCGGCACCGAAGAGGGGGAAACGCCGGATGCCGTCAGCCTGGAGGTGCAGAGCAGGGTGGCGGAGATGTCCGCAGGACCTGCGGTGGATCCGGCGGCAGCGGCAAGAGAAGAGATCGCAGCGGCCCAGGAGATCTTAAAACCCTACGGCTTTTCGCTCTTCGACCTGGCGGAAAGCTCCCCTAAGGCGGGCAAGACGAAAGACGCCTGCTGCAAAGCGGTGCTGGCGCTCCTGAAGAACGAAGAGTTACTCGATAAAATGCGGAAGAACAAGGCCCTCCCCATGAAGGAACTGGAGCTGGCCAGCGGGGTAGCCCGCAAGATATTGGACAGACACCGCCGCTACATCATCGCGGCAGCGGAGATCCTGTCCGGCGAATATCCGGTCCTGGCGGAATACCTGGGATACATTCGAAAGGCATTAAAGACATGAAAGCGATCGTATTGGAAATTAAAAACGGAGAGGCGGCGGTCCTTCGGGAAGACGGCATCGTCGTCACCACGCGGCAGAAATGCCGGGTGGGCGATACGATCGAAGTGGATGAACGCCAGAAAATCAGCGGCGTAAAGCGCTTCAACCGCATCGCCCGGCTGGCTGTCGTTGCCATGCTGGTCATCTGCATCGCCGGCGGATCTCTGGGATACATGAGCGCTTCCGCCAGCTCCTACGTCTCTGTGGATGCCGGCGAGACTTCCCTGGAGTTCGGGGTCAACCGGTTTGGCCGGGTCATCTCCGTGGAGGGACTGGATGAAAACAGCGAGGCCTTCGCCCGGGAGATCGCTGCGGAAGTGAAGAACAAGAAGTTCGACGAGGCCATGACCCACGCGGTCTCCCGCATGGAAGAATCGGGCCTCATCGAGGAGAGCGCCGCGGATGCGGTGGTTGCAGGGGTCACCTCCGGAAGTGAAAAGCAGAAGGAAGAACTGCAGCAGGGCCTGCAGAACACGTTCCCCCACAAGGACGGCAAGGGCCCCAAGCTGTACATGATGGACGTGACCGCCGAAGAGCGGGAAGAAGCCATCGAAAAAAAACAGAGCCCGGGCATGTTCGTCTTCCAGAGACGGGACGACTGGAGCGAGGAAGACTGGGAAGACTTCTACGAAGAACACGAACAGCAGTTCGATTGGGACGAATGGGACGAAGACGTGCGGCCCATGCCGCCCCAGGGATACGGTCCGAGACCTCCCCAGGGCGAAAAGCCGCAGGGCATGCAGCCGCCCCAGGGAGAACCTCCCATGGGTCCCCCGCCGGAGGACTGGGAGGAAGACGACCGTCCGGAGCCCCCGGATGAACCCGGCGATCCCGATGATTTCGACGACTTCGACGACTTCGACGGCGAACCGGAAGATCTATAAAGGCTTATAAGAGCGGATCATACCGCTCTTTTTTCTTGCAGTCTCCCTATGGTACAATGAAAGTGGAAGAAAGGGGGGCATACCCATGAGCGATATCAAAAAACTCACCATTCTGCATTCCAACGATATGCACGGCGACTTCCTGCCCACGGTCAAGGACGGGAAGGAAACGGGCGGCCTGACGCGGCTGTCCGGCTATCTCAATAAAGTGCGCAGCGAAGAGGAGCACGTGATCTACGCCATCGCTGGCGACATGTTCCGCGGTTCCATCATCGATTCCGAATATCAGGGGCTGTCCACCATCGACCTGGTGAACATGCTGCATCCGGACGTGGTCACGCTGGGCAACCACGAGGCGGACTACGGCATGGGACACCTGCTGTTCCTGGAAAAGTGCGCGAAGTTCCCCATCATCAACGCGAACCTGTTCGTGACCATGAACAACGCCCGCCTGTTCCAGCCCTATCTGAACCTCGACGTGGCGGACGGCATGCGCATCCTGTTCATCGGCATCCTGACGGAAGAAGTGCTGGCTTCGGCGAAGTCGGAGAAGATCATCGGCACGTTCATCGACGTGGAGGAAGCCGCGAAGGAAGTGGGCATCATCTGCGACAACTACCGCACCATCCGCACGGATCTGACGATCCTGATGACCCACATCGGCATCGAGGCGGACCGGGAGCTGGCGAAGCTGCTGAATCCGGACTGGGGCGTGGACCTGATCATCGGCGGTCATTCCCACACGTTCATGGAGGCGCCGGAGGTCGTGAACGGCGTGCCCATCGTGCAGGCGGGCACGGGCACCGGCATCATCGGCCGGCTGGATCTGGACGTGGACTGCGACGAGAATGAGATCAAGACCCTGAAATGGCAGTGCGTGCCCATCGACGAGGACACGGCGCCCCGGGATGAGATCATGGAGGAACTGCTGGATTCCTACCGCACGCAGACCGACACGAAATACAAGAGGGTCGTGACCCGCTGGGCGAGAAAACTCACGCATCCGGTGCGCAACCAGGAGACGGAGATGGGAAATCTGTACGCGGACGCCCTGGCTTGGGAGGCCAGCTTCGACCTGATGGTCCTGGGATCCGGCAGCATCCGCAAGACGGAACTGGGTCCCGTCATCGAGTATCAGGACATGCTGGAAAACACGCCGTTCGACGACGCGCTGTACATGCTGGAAGTGACCGGGGACCAGCTGCGCCACATGGTGCAGTTCGTGCTGCGGGACGAGGCCTGGGAGGGTCACACGGAATTCTATCAGTTCTCGAAGGGGTTCCACGTCAGGTACAGAAAGTCGACGCATACGATCGAGGAGCTGACGTGGCAGGGGAAGGAGATCCAGCCGGAAGACAGGCTGAAGATCGCGCTGCAGTCCTACCATTACAACAGCTTCGGCGAGTTCTTCGACGTGCCGCTCGAAGACGTGAAGAAGAACATGCGTCCCCGTGTGGTCGCGACGTCCGTCAACAACATCTTCGAAGAGTATTTCGCGACGAACGACGGACTGGATTCGCGCGTGGAAGGCCGTATCGAGATCGTGGAGTAGCACATGGATCTGAAAGATACGAAACTGGTGATATTCGACATGGACGGACTGCTGCTCGACACGGAGCGGCTGATCGTCGACGCCTGGGACGCGCTGGCGCAGCAAAAAGGGCTGGACCGCGGGAAGATCCGGGACGCCTGCATGGCCAGCATCGGCATCAACATCCAGGCGGTGTACAAAGTCGTGAACGAAAAACTCGGCCCGGAGTTTCCTTACAGGGAATACCGTACCGAGATGGAGCGTCTGGTAGCGGAAAAGCTGCACGGCGGCCCCATGCCTGTCAAGACAGGCGCGTTCGAGCTGCTGGAGCACCTGAAGCGGACCGGCATGCCGGCGGTCGTCGCGTCTTCGAGCCCGAAGGCCGTCGTGACCGCGGAGCTGCGGGACACCGGCCTGCTGCCGTACTTCGCGCACGTGTCCGGCGGCGAGGACGCGGCGCGCAGCAAACCGGCGCCGGACCTGTTTTTAAAGGCGGCCGCCTCGATGGATGTACCGCCCGAAAACTGTCTGGTATTGGAAGATTCGTACAACGGCATCCGCGCTGCCGCAGCGGCCGGCATGATGTCCGTCATGGTGCCCGACCTTCTGCCTCCCACGGAGGAGATGCGTGCGCTGTACACCGCGCTGGTGCCCGATCTGGGCGCGGTCGCGGAACTGCTGCGGCAAGCATTTTCGTCCAAGGCTTGCGCTCGTCTCGCACAGCAAAACTCAAATCAATAAAAAAACGGGGCAGGGAGCCATCTCTCTGTCCCGTTTGCGTTTGCTATTTCAGTTTTTCGAACGTTCTTTCCTCTGCCTTGGACATGTCGCAGTTCAGCGCCTGGTCTCTGAGTTTCTCCAGCGTTGCGAGGTGGTTTACCTCCTGTTCCTCATCCCAGGCTTTTGTGAAGGTGCCGTCCTTGATCTGGTCATAACGGTCTCTCAGGAATTCACGGATCGGTGCGGGATCGAAGGTGTTGAAGCTTCGCAGCTGTCCGAACTGGGATGTGTGGGAATGGAAAGGCATCTGGCGGTACATGCCCAGCTCAGCTGCCTTCTCCATCATGTACATCGGCTCCTTGGACAGATAGGCCTCCATCAGAACCGCTTCCTCCGGATGACCCATCGTCTCCGCAAGCAGCTTGAACGACTCGTCGAACACATGGTAGATGATGGGCCAGGTTCCCTGTTCCGCCATCAGGTCCAGCATCGTTTCGTCATCGAAGGTTACCTCGATAGCGCCTTTTTTCGTGGAGCCGATGGCCTTGCAGAGGGCCTTACCGTATTCCAGCGCCTTCCCCGAAGCGTCCTGGGCAACGCCAACGAAGGCAGGGAACCCTTCTCCCCGAAGGAACAGCTGTCTGACGCCGTCGCCGATCATGCGCGGCGCCGCCATCACGACGTCCACGTACGCCGGCGGCACGATCTTTTTGAACGTGATGTTATACGCCGACGCGAAATTGACGACGTTGCCGGGTTCGAGACCCGGCGCGATCTGCCCGTTGAAGATCGCAGGAGCGAATTCGTCCGGAAGAAGCATGAAGATGATATCCGCTTCCCTGGAGGCTTCTTCGATGGGCTTTACCTCAAATCCGTCTTCCAGCGCCTGATCATAGGAGCTGTCTTTGCGGCTGCCGACGATGATCTTCGTGCAGCCGGAATCCTTCATGTTCAGCGCCTGCGCCCGTCCCTGATTGCCGTATCCGATGATCGCGATGGTCTTGTCTTTTACAAGCTCCAGATCGGCATCCTTGTCGTAATAGATCGTTGCCATTTTTGCAGTGTCCTTTCTTTTAAACGATGGGTTTTAAATATCCATTTTCAAGAGTTTTGCGATGTTGCCCGCCATGATCTGTTCCAGCCCCTCCCGGGTCAGCGTGCCGGGATAATATGTATTCATATTCTCGAAGATGGCCAGGTGTGCGCCGATGTCCGTGACCGGCGTGTCGGTGCCGAAGATGATCTTTTCGGGACCGCAGAGCCGGATCGCCCGTTCCATCTTGAAGTTGTGAGGGGAGCATTCCGCCGTATCGAGCCAGATGTTCTCATGGGCCCGGCAGACTTCGATGGCGTCCAGCCACAGGCCGTGGCACATATGGGCGACGATGATCTTGCATTCCGGGAAGGCTTCGGCAAGGGCAGCAAACTGGCCGGGGCTGCCGCAGCCGTCCTCCTCGCCGTGGAACAGCACCGGCACGTCGTACTCTGCTGCCAGGTTCATGACCGGTTCCATCATCTTGAGACTGTCCACCCGGTAGCTGTTCGCCGTCGGATGCATCTTGATGCCTTTGAACCCTTCGCCTCCGACGTATCTTTTGATCGCTTCGACGGAGTCCTGTTCGTGCACCGGGCAGACGACGACGTAGGGGATGTAGAACGGGTCCCGCTTTGCCAAAGCGCAGACGTCCGCGTTGCCCCTTTCGATGTCGTTCAGAACGTCCCAGGTGCTGATGCAGGCGTACTGAACGCCGAAACTCTGCATGATCTCCTTCATCCGTTCCGGCGAATAGGGATTTTTGACCTTGCCCATCCAGGAGCCGCCCACGTGCGCGTGGGAATCGATGATCATACCCATTCAGCAGTTCTCCTTTCTGAAAACTATGTATACTGTTTTTTGCAATGGCCGGGTCATCCCGCCTATTCGTGATCGCAGATCAGCAGCAGGCGGCCTTCCCGGAGGGATACGAGGGCTGTTTTACCCGGTAGGGGTTCGTTGCTGGTGGCATATTGGAAAGAGCAGGGGATCTCGGCGTCGTCCAGTTCGTATTTTGCGTTCCGTATCGTGACTCCATGAGCGCTGCCGTCGATGTTCACCAGGGAGAAAAACGCCCATTCCGGCCCGATTTCCGCAGGGGCGCGGGAAATGAGCCGCACGAGGGAGAAATCGTCCGCTATCGCGCCGTTTTTGCCCTTCTCGTCCAAATATAAAAGGGAGTAGACGTTCACCATGGTGTGATCGAGCCTGCCGCCGAGCGCGCCGATCAGCAGAAAGTCCTCGAAGTCCCGGCGTATGCCTTCCTTCACCGCGAACATCGTGTCCGTATCGTCTTTGACCGTGGGCAGCACGATGGTCTCGATGTCCGTTTCCGGCCGCTCATGGGAGTCGAAGTCCCCGATGATCAGGTCCGGCTGCCTGCCCAGCGCTTCCATATGTTTCAGCCCGCTGTCGCAGTAGATGAGGTAGTCGTCCCCGCGCAGCAGCGGTTTGATCCTGTCGTACCGTTCGATCGGGGCGCCCCCGACGATCACGCATCGCTTCATCTGTTATTCTCCTATTCCCGCAAATTCCAGGATCGCTTCCGCCGTTTCGTTCCACTGCATCCCCGGATCGATCGAGGCTTCTCCGTCGCCTCTCTGTTCTCCGTAACTGCCGAACTGGGCGTGGTTGCCGCCTTCGATCACGAATTCCTGCAGGTTTGGAACGTTGGCAAGGCTCTTTTCGTAATTGCTGCGGTTCAGCACGCCGTCTTCCGTCCCGTAGACCGACAGAACGGACAGGCTGCCCGGCAGCGGTTTCGTCGAATAGGCTGCCAGCAGGATGACCCCGTCCAGCGACTCCGCATGTTCTGCGGCATAATTCGCTGCCATGGCGCCTCCCAGGGAATGGCCGCCGATATACACGTTCGCGTAGCCCGCGGTCTCCTGCAGCGCCTCGTCCGCTTTGTTTGTCCCGAAGAACGCCAGGCGGAAGGGCATTCGAACGAGAAATACGTCCATGCCGCTCTCCGCGATCTGACGCATCAGCGGCGCGTAGGCGGTCTCCTGCACTTTGGCGCCCGGGTAGAAGATCAGCAGGTCTTCTGCGCCCGGGCCGTCGAACAGCAGTCCGGTCTGCGAAGACGTCACAGCCGCGTACTCGTCTGTGCGCAGCATCATGACCGCGGTCCGGTCCGCATGGTAATAATTCTCGGTATAAAAGAAAAACAGAGCGAACAGGACGGCAAAGACGATGAAGGCAGCCATGCCGATCCGTTTTGCCGTGCTTTTCTCCTGTGTTTGTTTATCGTTCATTGTTTAAGCCCTTTCACTTTATTGTAACACATCCGGCAGCGAACGGGTGAAGACAGATCTTCGTTCAGAAGTTGTCGCCAGGAACCGTCCCCATTGTTTTTGTTTCACAACAAACACACTTGATTATTTGTTGTCAACATACTATAATCAAAACATTACGAAAGACATCTCAATGAGGAGGACATTTTATGGATATCAAGATCACAAGAACCACTAACCCGAAACCCCTTCCCGACGAAGCGAAACATCTGGGATTCGGTTCCAATTTCACGGATCACATGTTCATCATGGATCACGATGACGACGGCTGGCACAACGCCCGCATCGTGCCCTACGGACCGCTGACTCTGGACCCTGCCGCCAGCGTATTCCATTACGGCGGCGAGATCTTCGAAGGTCTGAAAGCATACCGCGGCGCGGACGGCAAAGTACGGCTGTTCCGCCCGGACGAAAACGGCATGAGAATGAAGAATTCCGCCATCCGAATGGGCATGCCCCACGTGGAGCCGGAAGATTTTGTCGAGGCGGTCAAGGCGCTGGTCGAGGTCGACGAACGCTGGGTCCCCCACAAGAAGGGCAACACGCTGTACATCCGTCCGTTCCTGATCGCCACCGATCCGAACCTGACGCTGCACGGCATCCACCAGGAGATGTTCCTGATCATCCTGTCCCCCTCCGGCAGCTACTTCGCTGACGGTCTGACCGCGGTCAAGGGCGCGTTCGAGACGGAAGACGTCCGCGCGGTCCGCGGCGGCACCGGCTTCACCAAGTGCGGCGGCAACTACGGCGCGGCGAACCGAGCCATCATGCGCAGCGAGGCAGCCGGCTATCCCGCGCTGATCTGGCTGGACGGCGTCGAGAGAAAGTATATCGAGGAAGTCGGCGGCATGAACGTCATGTTCAAGATCGACGGCAAAGTCTATACGCCCATGCTGAACGGTTCCATCCTGCCCGGCATCACGAGAAAATCCATGATCCAGGTCATGCAGGACTGGGGCGTGGAAGTGATCGAAAAGCGGATCTCCGTGGACGAATTGCTGGCCGCGGCGAAGGAAGGCCGCGTCGAGGAAGCCTGGGGCGTCGGTACTGCGGCGGTCATCTCGCCGATCAGCTCCCTGACCCACGAAGGCGTCGAATACGTCTTCAACAACGGCGAAGTCGGCGAGTTCTCCAAGAAGCTTTACGACACGCTCACCGGTCTGCAGTGGGGCGAGATCGAAGACCCCTACGGCTGGGTGGTCAAACTGTAAAAAGTTTTGCGAAAGCGGTCCTCCGGGACCGCTTTTTGTGTATAATAAAGGCGAACATATGTTTTGTGCAGTCCGATGAACGAAAAGCCCTGGGACAAGACCTATATCGCCATCGACCTGAAGTCGTTCTACGCTTCCGTGGAATGCAGAGAGAGGGGGCGCGACCCTCTCACGACGAACCTGGTGGTGGCAGACCGCAGCCGGACGAGTAAGACCATCTGTCTGGCGGTTTCGCCTGCGCTGAAAAGCTACGGCATCCCCGGACGGCCGCGGCTGTTCGAGGTGGAGCAGGCGGTGAAGCAGATCAACGCGGACCGCCTGCGCCGGGCGCCCGGCCGGCGTTTTACCGGCAAGGCGGACAATTCGAACGCTCTGGCGGAAGATCCGTCCCTGGAGCTGGATTACATCACGGCCGTGCCCCGCATGGGCAAATACATCGAGTACAGCACGAAGATCTATCAGACCTATCTGAAATACGCGGCGCCCGAGGACATCCACGTCTATTCCATCGACGAGATCTTCCTCGACGCGACGCTCTATCTGCGCGCATCCGGCCAGACGGCTCACGAATACGCCATGACCATCATTCAGGACGTGCTGAAGACGACGGGCATCACGGCGACGGCCGGCATCGGTCCGAACCTGTATCTGTGCAAGATCGCCATGGATATCGAGGCCAAACACATCCCGCCCGACGCGGACGGCGTGCGCATCGCTGAACTGGACGAGCGCAGCTACCGGGAGAAACTGTGGCATCACCGTCCCATCACGGACTTCTGGCGGGTCGGCCACGGCATCGCGGACCGCCTCGCGAAAAACGGCATGTACACCATGGGCGACGTGGCGCGCTGCAGCATCGGCGGTCCGAAGGACCCCCACAACGAAGACCTGCTCTACAAACTGTTCGGGGTCAACGCGGAGCTTCTGATCGACCATGCCTGGGGATACGAACCCTGCGAGATCCGCCATATCAAAGCGTACAAGCCCGAAGAGAGCAGCGTCAGCAGCGGTCAGGTGCTTTCCCACGGCTACACGGTCGCGGAAGCCCGCACGGTCGTGCGGGAGATGGCGGACGGTCTGGCGCTGGATCTGGCTGCCAAGGGCCTGACCACGGACCAGATCGTGATCAGCCTGGGCTACGACGCGGAGAGCCTGCGGAAAGGCTACGCGGGCGAAGTGCAGGCGGACTGGTACGGAAAGACCGTGCCGAAGGCGGCCCACGGTTCGGAGAATCTGACGCGCCATACGGCGTCCACCCGCCTGATCTGCGAGGCGGCCATGCGCCTGTACGACCGCATCGCGGACCCGTCCTGCCTCGTGCGGCGCATGTACGTCGTGGCGGCGCACACGCAGAGCGCGGAGGCGGCAAAAAAGACCGCCGGCGAGGAACAGCTGGATCTGTTTACGGACTACGAGGCGGTCGAAAAGCAGAAAGAGCAGGAAGAAAAGGATCTGGCGAAGGAAGGCCAGCTGCAGCAGACGCTGCTGGCGATCAAGAGCCGTTTTGGCAAGAACGCGGTGATGCCGGGCACGAGCTATCAGGAAGAGGCCACGGGCCGGGACCGCAACGCGCAGATCGGAGGACACAGAAAATGACGGACCGCTACCTGCCCGGGCGGGACGATTACAGCGACATGCTGGATCTTCCCCGTCCCGTATCGAAAAAGCATCCTCCGATGCGCATCGAAAGAAGGGCAGCGCAGTTCATGCCGTTCGCCGCGCTCACCGGGTTCGAATCCGCCGTACAAAAAGCCGGTCTGCTCTTCGAGGAAGAGGCAGACCGGGGCAATGTTGAATTTGTGGAATTCGAAGAGTTTTAGCCGTTGGGATGGACGAATTCGTCCAGGGTCTTCCAGGGTATGTCCAGAGGCGGCTCGTCGCCGAACAGGTTGTTGTACCAGAACTGATAGCCGTCTTCGTCCACCCATTCGAGATCGCCTGTCGTTTCGTTGCTGATCTCGTAGATGATGCCGTCTCCGTCCTTGTCGTATTCCGCCGGGAATCTGTCCTCCCAGCCTATTTCCTTCATGGCTTCGAGGCTGATCTGCGCGCAGTAGCCGTCGAGGTCGTATTCGTCGGTCTCTTCGTTGTAGTAGAACACGTTGAACGGCCAGAAATCCGGGCCTTCCGCGCCGGTCCCGTGGGACCAGCCGCTCTGGATGGCGAGCCCGCCGCGCAGATAGGTGCAGAGCGGGAACGCCCACAGTTCCTGCACGATCTCTCCGGTCTCCTCGTCATAGGCGTAGATGTTTTCCTGCATGCTGGCCATGATGGTCTGCGCGATGCGCAGCACCAGTTCGTTTCTGCCGTCGCCGTCGATGTCCAGGATGGCGTACATGTTGGTCCACTCGCCATCGGCGTATTCCGAATAGGGGATATCCTGGTCGAATCCGGGCAGCTCGCCCAGAACGACGTAGTTCTGCACCACCTGGAGGAAGGCTTTTTCCGCTTCCGCGTTGTATTCCGCATAGGGGTCCGGCGCCGGTTCCGGTTCAGACGGCGCAGCGCCGCTGCCGGTCGCGTCCGGATTGTCTCTGTTTTCCGTCTCCGTGCCTTCCTGCGGTTCCTGCGCGGGTTCGTCCTTTGTGCAGGCTGCGCAGAACACGAGCGCCAGCGCCAGCAGCAGGGCAAGTATGATCTTCAAATTTCTTTTCATCGTTTCTCCTTCCGTTCCATCCTTGCCAGAATGCGGGCGATGATGGTATAGTTATACACTGTTATGAGAAAAATCGATTGTCATACCCATATTATAAACGAAAAGATGCGGGATGAATACTTTTCCCGGACAAATAGCGTCGCGCTCGTGATGCAGTTTCCGGACAGCATCCTGCAGAATCCAGAAACGGTCCGGACGGTGCAGAGCGACCCGCGTCTTTTTTTATGTCCCTGTGTCGACCTGAAACAGGAGATCGCTCCGCAGCTGCGCGCGATCGAGGCAAATCTGGACGACTGGAAGACCGTGGGCCTGAAGATCTACACCAGCTATCAGCGGGGCAGCGCGGACAGCGCAGAACTGCGGCCCGTCTATGAATTCGCGGAGCGGCTGGGCCTTACCGTCACGTTCCATACGGGGCTGTGTTCCCTGGTGCTTCCGTCGGATCAGGATCTGGAAGGTTCGTCCGCGGCGCACATCGCGAAGGCGGCGGCGGAATTTCCCGGGGTCAATTTCGTGGCAGCCCACATGGATGACCCCCGCACAGACGCCTGCTGCCGGTTCTGCGCAGAGCATCCGAACCTGTTCACGGATCTGTCCGGCCTGTTCGAAGCGGGCTACGAGAGCGACTGGGACGTGCTGCTGCCGCAGTACGGCGGCGCGGTCCGGGCGGCGGGCTGCGAGAGCCGGATCCTGCACGGCACGGACTTCTGTCCGGCCATCGGCCTGAACGACGTCGAACGGTTCGACGAATTCCTCGCGCGGATCTTTACAGCGGAGGAACTGGAAAACGTATATTACTACAACGCCCTGCGCGCCTTCCCCAGGCTCGCGGCGTACCTGAAGGAAGCCTAAATGAGTCAGTTAAAAGCATTTATCAAAAGTTTTACCCCGTATCAGAAGTGGTACCTGGGCATCGTGTTAGTGATCACGGTGCTGTTTGTCCTTTTTCTGCCCGACTATATCCTCGACGACACTTCCAACCGGGTGGCTGTCGCAGCTTCGGTGATCTGCGTGCTGTCCAATCCGATCTGCGAACTGATGATCTCCAAGCAGAGCAAACTCAATTTTGTCGTTGACGTCTTCTTTGTGGAAACTTCCGAGCTCCTGCTGTGTTATTTCAACGGCTGGTATGTGACCGCCATCATCATCTGCGTCTTCTGGATCCCGGTGAGCATTCTCAGCTATATCCGCTGGACGAAGCATCAGGACGCCGAGCGGGAAGAGCTGACCGTGGTCAAGACCCTGACGCCGAAGCAGGATATCGCGGTCATCGCAGCCATCTTTGCCTTTGCTTTTTTGGCAGGCACGCTCATCTCCCGCCTTCCGGGCGCGGCGGATTCCTACGTGGACGCGCTGTCCTCGGGCTTCGGCATCACCAACGGCGTACTGCTTTTAGCGCGCTACCGGGAGCAGTGGTATGCCTGGCTTATGACCCTCATCATGGACGCAGCCCTGTATATCCGCGGCGGCGCCTACATCATGCTGATCACCGTAGCGGCCATGATGGTGAACACCTGCTATGGCTACTGGAAATGGTACCGCTACAACAAGACGCACGCGGACGCGGTATAGTGCCTACAGTTTTCCCAAATACTCCAGGATATCGATCGCGTTGGTATCCGGCTTTACTTTCGGCATGGTCTTTTCGATCATGCCTTTTTCATCGATGACGTAGGTGGTGCGCACGACGCCGAAACTCACCTTGCCGTACATCTTCTTCTCCTGCCAGACGTCGTAGGCTTTGATCGCTTCCAATTCCGGATCGGACAGCAGCACGAAGGGCAGGTCATACTTCTCCGCGAACTTTTGATGGGACGCAGTCGAATCCTTGCTGACGCCCACCACGGCTACGTCCTTATCTTTGAATCCGTCGTACAGCGACGCGAACGCGCAGGCCTGGCGCGTGCAGCCCGGCGTATTGTCTTTGGGATAAAAGTACAGGACCAGCTTTTTCCCCGCGAAATCCTCCAGTTTTACGATGTTTCCGTCTTTGTCTGCCAGCGCGAAGCCCGGCGCTTTCGTTCCTTCTTTCAGCATGATGATGCCTCCTTTTATCTGTATTGTACCATATGTTAGAATACAGGTAAGAACGATTCCAAACGACCGGATTTTACGGAGGCTGACGATGAATACCAGATTTGAGATCCCCGACCTGATCCTCTATAACGGAACCATTTTTACGGCGGACGAGACCGACAGCGTCTGCGGCGCTTTGGCCGTCTGCGGCAACGAGATCGTCGCAACCGGCGAAAGCGACGAGATCCTGGGCCTTGCCGCTCCCTGGACGAAGTTGATCGACTTGAAAGGGCGCAGCGCCATGCCCGGCATCAACGACTGCCACAGCCACCTCTGGCAGGCAGGGCAGACGTTCCGGGGCGTCGTGCTGTTCGGCATCGACAGTTTCGATATGCTGAAGGAAAAACTGGCGGAGAAAGCCGCCGTCACGCCAAAGGGCAGGTGGATCACCGGCTGCAGCTATATCGAGTCCCAGTTTAAAGAAAACCGCTGCTTTACGAAGAAGGAACTGGACGAAGCGGCGCCGGATCATCCGGTGGTGTTCGACCGGGTGTTCGGCAGCAGCGTGGCGAATACCAGAGCGCTGCAGCTGGCCGGGATCACGAAGGACACGCCGGACCCGGAGAAAGGCGAGATCGTGCGCGACCCCCTCACCGGCGAGCCGAACGGCATCCTGCACGGCAACGCCATGATGCTGGTGAGAAACGTCATGGACGTGGCCAGCGGCATGGCGGGAGACGGCGCGGGCGATCCTTCCCCGGAGACCTTTATCGAACTGATCCGCACGGCGCTGCCCGTCTACAATTCTTACGGCATCACCAGCAACACGGAGGCGGGCGGCACCCGCAATCTAGCCAGGGCTTATCACCGCCTGTACGAGTGGGGCGAACTGACCCTCCGCATAGCCCTGATGCCTTCCTGGTACGGGTTCAACTTCCTGCCGAACGACGAGATGCTGGCGCATGTGATCGACGATTACGATTTTGCCGCGGGTTACGGCAACGAATGGATCCGCTACAGCGGATTGAAGATGGCCATCGATTACGGTCTGACGTCCAAGACCGCCCTGAAATCCTGGGCGTACGTGGGAGATGACGGACCCCGCCGGGTGCCGCTGCGCCTGGATCTGGACAAACTGGACGGATACATCAAGACCGCCCACGACGCGGGCTGGGATATCGGCATCCACGTCATGGGCGACATCGCTCTGGAACGGGCGGTGGAGGCGATGTACAAGGCATGGAAAGCGAATCCGAGAGAACACCGGCACAATATCATCCACGCGTATTTCCCGACGGAAAAAGCGCTGGCGATGATGGAAGAGATGGGCATCATGGCCATCGTGCAGGGGTCGTTCATCTACGGGGAAGGGGACGGCTATCCGGAGTTGCTGCCGCCGGACAAGATCGAAAGCTACACGCCCCTGCGCACCTATCTGGATCACCACATCCGCTGCGGCCTGTCCACGGACATGCCCTGCGGCGCGCTGGATCCGTTCTGGAACATGTACAGCGCGGTCACGCGCAAGGCGATGCGCGGCACGTCCCTGGGGACGTCCGAATGCGTCACGGTAAAGGAAGCGGTGAAGATGATGACGTACAACGGCGCCTATCTGACCCGCGAACAGGACATCAAAGGCTCGCTGGAGCCCGGCAAGCGGGCGGATATCGCGATCCTGGACCGCGATCTGGACGGCATCGATCCGGAAGAGATCCGCAACATCAAGGTCGATATGACGATCCTGGACGGCAAGGTGATCTTTACAAGAGGCTGACCAGCACGTAGATCCAGTGGGCGGCGAATCCCGCCGCGATGCCTCCGATGGTGTGGGAGATCAGGGCCTTGCCGGTCAGTTCCTTACAGTGCAGGCTGTCCATCATGGACGTATGTGTGCTGAGGTAGCCGCTCCAGCACATGCACATGGCGGTAAAGACGGCCACGTCTCCGCCGGCAAGCATCCCTCTGGACGCGAGACCCGAAGCGAGGGAAATGGCGGCGCCTGCGGCGCCGAGCGCGGTCACCGGCACGCCGATGGCCTGGGTATTGCTGAAGCCGAACAGCGGCTCCAGGATGAAATTCAGCTTGGCTGCGACTGCGGGGATCAGCCCCACGCCTTCGTAGGCGGCTCCGGTGTAGAGTCCGCTTTCCGCGGGACCGTTCATCAGGATCATGACGAGCGTGCAGATGATCAGCACGCCGGGAACGATGCCCGCGCCCAGTTTCAGACCGTTGGCGCCTCCGTCCAGAAGGGCGCCCAGCGTGCGGTTGCCCAGGTTGCCCTTGCGCACGAGGCGCAGCCCCGGCTCCAGCTCACCGATCTCGCCGTCGTCCGCGGAAGGGAAGACCTCCGGCGCGCCTGTTTCCGTGCCGTACACTTTTTTCGTAAAATACAGCATGATGCGCGTGCTGACGATCGCGCCGACGGTGGCGCCGGCCAGGCCGATCACGACGGCTTTCCCGTAGGACTCTCCTGTGATGGACGCGAGCGACAGCATATAGGTGCAGACGATCAGTCCCATGCCGAACGACGTGCCGAGGTTCGTCAGGGCAGGGAACTGATAGGCTTTGAAATAATACTTGTAGCGGGGATTGGCGGTGAGCGCCAGGATCGCGGGATTGTCGGACAGGAACGTGGAGACCATGCCCAGAGCCGCCGCGCCGGGCAGTCCGAAAACCGGTTTCATCAGCGGACGCAGCAGGCGGTCCATCAGGGCGACGAAACCGAATTCGGTCAAAAGTTCCGAGACGGCTCCCATGATGACGCAGACGGCCACGATATACAGGACGGTATTGATCAGAAGGTCGAACGCCGTCTTCATGATCGTGTTGATCATGTTCGCCATGCCCATGCGCATGGAAAGATACGCGAAGAACGCGATAAAAAGGACGGGGAAGACCACAGTCTCCGCACTGAAGGTCTTCTTGACCGTATATTTGCTGTCAGGATTCATTGAATACACACCTCTGCGGCTATTATAACACATAGCGCGGAGAAGATAGGAGGCATCGAATGAAACAGCTGAACGAATTGGATCGAAACGAGCTGCTGGACGTTATCAAGGCGCGCCGCAGCGTCAGAACATTCGATGGAAACGGCCTTGCCGCGGAGGAGATAACGGCTCTGCAGAAATATGCAGACGGCGCGGAGAATCCTTACGGACAGAGCGCGGTCTTTCAGATCTTTTCCGCGAAAGAGCACGGGCTCTCCAGCCCCGTCATCGCGGGAACGGATCTGTACCTGACCGGCAAGCTCCAAAAGCAGCCCCACGCGGAAGAGGCGTTCGGCTACAGCATGGAAGAAGTGGTGCTGTTCGCGCAGGCGAACGGCATCGGCACGACCTGGATCGCCGGCACCATGAACCGGGATGCTTTCGAGAAGGCGTCCGGTCTACAGGAAGGGGAGGTTATGCCCTGCGTATCGCCGCTGGGCCATCCTGCGAAGAAAATGTCCCTCAAGGAAAGCCTGATGAGAAAAGGCGTGAAGGCGGACAGCCGCCTGCCTTTCGACCAGCTCTTCTTCCGGGATTCCTTCGAAACGCCCCTGCGCAAAGAAGATGCAGGCGATCTGGCGGAAGCGCTGGAAGCGGTCCGCTGGGCTCCGTCCGCTGTGAACAAGCAGCCCTGGCGCCTCGTCGTGTGCGGGGACGCCATTCATTTCTACGAAAAGAAGGATAAAGGCTACGACAACGGAGACTGGGATCTGCAGAAGGTGGATCTGGGCATCGCGCTTTGCCACTTCCTGCGGATGACGAAGGCCGCCGGCCTTTCTCCTGCCTTTGCGATCGAGGATCCGGGC
>JAFPXN010000017.1 GCA_017412505.1 Bacillota bacterium
AACGTCGCCTGCGGCGGCACGCTGTACCAGGACATCAACCTGCAGGGCGCCACGGACTTTAAACACGCGGATAATTCCGAAAGCCACTCGCCGGTGGCGCATCCGGTCAACCTGCTGACCGGCAAGTTCTTCGAGCAGGTGCTGGGCATCTCCGAACTGGAAATCACGTCCTGGCACCATCAGGCGGTGCGGGCGCCCGGCGAAGGCATCGAGATTGCCGCGCTGTGCCCTGACGGCATCATCGAGGGCGTGTATATGCCTGCCAGGAAATGCATCTTCGGCGTGGAATGGCATCCGGAGATGCTGCCGGATAACCCGGGATACAAGCTGTTCGATTATTTTGTCGATCAGTGCCGATAGCGCATTGCGTTAAAGACGCGCGCCCTGTAAAATAAAAGGTGCGGGGAGGTGAAGACCAATGGATGACAACAAGCCTTTCTGGGAGGGAAAGCATTACGCGTTCACGCAGAATAAAGAATGTGAGTTTTTCCCCTGCCACAAGACGGACAAACCGGAAGATTTCAATTGCCTGTTCTGTTACTGTCCGCTCTACGCCCTCGGGACGAAGTGCGGCGGAAACTTCAGGATCACGGAGGACGGCATCAAGGACTGCACGTACTGCCTGGTGCCCCACGCCAGAAACGGCTACGGCTACGTGATCGGTAAATACAGCGAGATCAGCGCTCTTGTCTCCGAGCAGATCAGACGCCAGAGAGAAGCGCAGGATAAAGATCAAGAGAAAGTTGAGGAGTAAACGTGGGTATTTTTACGAATGACAAAAAAGGCTGCCCCATCTGCGGCAATCCGACGCCGCGGCTGTTCCCGACAAAGGTCGAGGGACTGCCCCTTTGCAAGGAATGCGCGGCCAAGATCAACATGGAACAGTCCATGCTGAAAAACCTGACGATCAACGAACTGTGGGACCATCTGGATTACCGCAAGGCGAATTCCGAAACGTTCGGCACCTTTACCGACAACGAGACCCACGGCATGGGCAACTACGTCCTGCACATGGATACGGACAAGAGACTGTTCTACATCGCGGACGGATCGCCTTCCAATCCCGCGCTGTTCAAGTTCGAAGAACTGGTAAGCTTCAACCTGATGGAGGACGGCCGCACGGTCATCCAGTGCAACAAGGACAGCTATTCCGAAGGCACCAGTTCCATCGAGAACTACAAGCTGCCGCCGCTGAAGCCGTTCGTCAAGCCCAGCGCGATGGTGAACAAACCCGCCGCAGCCTCGACGGACAAGCAGCCCGGACGCACCTCCATGGCCGCTTCTTCCTCGAATACGCAGACTGCGGAAGAAAAGCCCAAGGCGCCGGATAAGCCCGTCGACAGCCTGAAGCTGAACGTGACCCTGAACAATCCGTATTGGAAGAGCAAGGTCTACAACGTATCGCTGCGCTCCCTGGAGACCGAAGACGATATCCGTCCGTGGGTCAACGACTACAAGAACACGTTCGCAGCCGCAGTGGACACCTGCGAAGCGATGGCCGGCATCATGGGCGTCAAGACCGGCAAGCAGATGATGAACGCGATCAAGGAAAAGGCGGAAGCCATCCTGGCCGTTCAGGAAGCGGAAGCCGCCGCGAAGGAAGCGGAAGCTGCCGCGCAGGCTGCGGAAACCGCGGCGAAGATCGCGAAGGCTGCAGACGACAACGCTGCGATCGAAATGCTCAGAAAGTGGAAGGAACTCCTCGATATGGGCGCGATCACGCAGGAAGAATTCGAAGCGAAGAAAAAGGAGATCATCGGCTAGGCCGGTAGAAGAGGGACATATGAAGAGAACTGAGATCGGTGTCGCCCTGCTGGGCTTCGGCAACGTAGGCAGCGGCACCTACAGGGCTCTCGAAGAGAATTTTGCGCTGATCGAGAAAAAGGTCGGCGCAAAAGTCGTTATAAAAAAGATTCTGGTGCGCAGACTCGATGCGGCGAGACGCATCGACGTGCCCGCGGAACTGCTGACGACGAACTTCGAGGAGATCCTGAAAGACCCCAAGATCGATATCGTAGCCGAGCTGATGGGAGGCATCAACCCCGCGACCGGCTTCATCAAAGCTGCCCTTACCGCGGGCAAGCACGTCGTCACCGCCAATAAGGCGGCGCTGGCGCTCTCCCTGCCCGAATTCAACAAGACAGCGGCGTTCCACCACGCGATGCTGCGCTACGAGGCGTCCGTCTGCGGCGCGATCCCCGTGATCGGCTGCATTTCCCGGGCGCTCACCGGCAACCGCATCACGAGCGTGAAGGGCATCGTCAACGGCACGACGAACTACATCCTCACCCGTATGGCGGCGGAGGGCGCGTCTTACGAGGACGTCCTGAAGGACGCCCAGGCGCTTGGCTTTGCCGAAGCGGACCCGACCGGCGACGTGGAAGGATACGATGCCGCCAACAAACTGTCCGTGCTGATCGCCGCTGCGTTCGGCGTGTACCGCGCTCCGGACAGTTTCGAGCGCGTGGGCATCACCGGCGTCACGATGGACGATCTGGCCGCGGCAGAGAGCGAAGGCAAGGTCATCAAACTGCTGGCCTGCGCCGAGGAAAAGGACGGACAGATCGAAGCGTACGTCAAGCCCGTGACCGTGGAGAAGGACAGTTTCCTGGGCCGCTGCGGCAGCGAGTTCAACGCGGTGCAGATCGACTGCAACATGGCGGGACCGATCTTCCTGCAGGGCAAGGGCGCCGGCCCCGAACCCACAGGGTCCGCAGTGATGGGCGACATCATCGAGATCGCGCAGGCGATCGTCAACGGCACGGAACATGCTCAGCCGGTGACGGCTTTGATGTAAGGAGGATATCATCTTGAGTCTTTTTAAAGAATGGAACAAACTGATCAGCAACCAGACGCAGGCGACGATCGACGATTTCTGGCAGGAATACGCCGGCGGAGAACAGAAGATCTATCAGGATCTGTTGGCAAATTATCCGGCGAAGCTTACCGGCAAGATCGGAGAACTGGCGGCGAAGTACGAAGTGAGACCCGTCATCTTCATGGGCTTCCTGGACGGTATCCAGACCTCTCTGGCAAATCCGTTCAAACTGGATGACCTGGACGAGGAGAGCGAAGTCGATCTGGACGTCGTCTGGGAGACGCTGCTGTTCAACATGTTCAAGGCGGACGCGGATTATCTGTACGGCCTGGAGGAATGGAAGAACATCGTCACAGAGGAGCGCTATAAGCAGATCTACGACGATTTCCGCAGATCCAGAACGGTCCGCGTCGAAAAGAAGCCGGGCAGGAACGATCCCTGTCCCTGCGGCAGCGGCAAGAAATATAAGAACTGCTGCGGAAAGAACGCGTAGGCTCTGCTATGGCGAAACTTACGAAAGCGGGCGTGAAGGACGCGATCGCCGCGCTCTCAGAAGCATATCCCGAGGCGGGCTGCGAGCTCGAGCACGGCGATACGTTCCAGCTGCTCGTCAGCGTCGTGCTGTTCGCCCAGACCACAGACGTTTCCGTCAATAAAGTCACTCCGGCGCTGTTTGCGAAAGCGCCGGATGCTTTTGCAATGGCAAAACTGTCCGAAGAGGAGATCGCCGGCTTCATCCGCACCATCGGCATGTACAAGACGAAGTCCGCGAACGTCAGAAAGCTTTCGCAGATGCTGGTCGACGAATACGGCGGCGTCGTTCCCGGCGATTACGACGAACTGGTCAAACTGCCCGGCGTGGGCAGGAAGACGGCGAACGTCGTGCTGGCGGAGGCGTTCGGCCAGCAGCGCATCGCGGTGGATACCCACGTGTTCCGGCTGGCGAACCGCATCGGTTTTACGGCAGAAAAGGACGTGTTCGCCACAGAGGACGCGCTGATGAAGGCTATTCCCGAGGACAGCTGGACGAAGATGCACCACGCGCTGATCTGGCACGGACGCAGAGTCTGCCACGCCAGGAAGCCGGCCTGTGAAGGCTGCTGCCTGGACGGCATCTGCAAGAAGAACGGGCTGTAAGTATGGCGCTGCACATCGTACTCGTAGAGCCGGAGATCCCACCCAATACGGGCAATATTTCGCGCACCTGCGCGGCGACGGGCACGTGGCTGCACCTGGTCAAGCCCCTGGGCTTTTCCATCGACGACCGCACGCTGAAGCGCGCCGGGCTGGATTACTGGCCGTTCGTCAAAGTGGAGATCCACGAGAACCTGCAGGCGTTCCTCGAAGAGTACCAGGGACACCGCATGTGGCTGTCGACGACGAAGGGGACGCAGCGCTACACGGACGTACGCTATCAGGACGAAGACATGCTGCTGTTCGGCCGGGAGACCGCGGGCCTTCCCCGGGATTTCATCGCGGCGCATCAGGAGCAGGCGATCCGTATCCCCATGAGCGAAGATACGCGCCTTCGTTCTTTCAATTTATCCAATTCCGCGGCTATCGTGCTGTTCGAGGCGCTGCGCCAGCTGGATTTCCCCGGTCTGGCATAGGGTCTGTCTGCGACACCGCGGATGCGGAAACCGACACCTGAAAAACTTCCATATAACCCTGTTTTTTACTATAATAGCAAACGTAGGAATGTATCCGGTTTGTGCACGGAACATATCTTCGAAACAGGGTTGGAGGTTACACTGATGTTGATGCTGCAATACTTTTGCTTGCGCGGACGTTTTCTGTTTTACCCCTTGAGGCAGTAAACAGTCCGTTTTTCTTTCCCTGCGGGAAAGACAGGATTTCTATCTGCAGCAGATCTATCCCTCCCGGAGCAGGCTGCTCCGCTTCTGTCAGACGCTCTCCCGTGACCCGGCAGAAGCGGACGAGGCGGCGGACGCTGCGCTCTGCAGAGCCTGGGAAAAACTCGAACAGCTGGACGATCCGCAGTATGCGGAACGCTGGCTGTTTTCTATTGCGAAACATTTTATTTACAACAGCGGCAGGCATTCTTTCGAACCGCTGCCTCCGGAGGAACTGCTTCCCGCATCCGTCAGCGCGGAGGATGCCGCGATGAAGTCGGAATCGATGCGGATGCTGCTGCAGCTCCTGCGGGAACTGTCTCCGGATCAGCGGCAGGCCGTCTATTACTGCCGGTTTCTGGGCTGGTCGCCGGCGGAGCTGGCCGAAGCGCTGCAGGTCAGCAGCCACGTCGTATCCGCGCGCCTGTACCGGGGCCTGGAAACGCTTCGCAAAAAATGGAAGGCCTCGCAGTGAACCGTTCAAATCCCTCGCATTCTGGTATATAATAAAAGAATGAAACAAGGCTATGAGCTGACAATCGAACAAAGCCAGAAACTGACGCTCACGCCCAGCCTTCTGCAGGCGATCAACGTGCTGCAGCTGAACGCTGTACAGCTCGAACAATACGTGCAGGAACAGCTTCTCTCCAATCCCATGCTGGAAGTGGACGAAAGCGAACGCCCGGAAGAACCGAAAGCCGTCGACTGGGCGGAATACGCCCGCAGCGTTTCCTACGAACCGGTCCAGCCGGACGAAGACCCTGAGGACGAGAACCGGGAGATCGCCGCGCGAAGCGGCATGACGCTCGCGGAATTTCTGACTTCCGAACTGCAGTTTTCCGGACTGAGAGGCGAGATCCTTCCGATGTCGCTCTATCTCGCCGGCTGCCTGGACGAGGACGGATATCTCCGCATCAGCCTGGAAGAGATCGCCGAGCAGACCGGTGCGGACATGAAGCTCATCCGGGAAGCGCTGCTGCACGTGCAGGCTATGGAGCCCGCAGGGATCGGCGCCAGAAATCTGACGGAATGCCTCAGCCTGCAGCTGATCCGCAGAGGAATGGATACGCCGCTGGCGATGCTTCTGGTCAAAGATCATCTGGAGGATATCGCGAAGGGCCGTACCGGCGCCCTGGCGAAAACGCTCGGAGTCAAGCCGGTGCAGATCCAGGATACCTGCGATCTCATCCGCACGCTGGACCCGAAACCGGGCAGGCGCTTCGGCCGCGATGCGGAAGCGCAGTATATCGTGCCCGACGTATACGTGGAGCTCCGTGACGGCAAACTGGCGGTCTCCGTGCAGGAATCTGCTGCGCCGAGGCTGATCATCAGCCCGTTCTACCGCCGTCTTCTGGAGGATCCGCAGGCGGACGAGCCGCTGAAGGATTTCCTGGAAGGACGGCTGAATTCCGCCGCGTGGCTCATCCGCAGCATCCAGCAGCGCAGCCAGACCATCCTGAACGTGACAGGCGTCATCGCGGACCTTCAGGAGGACTTCCTGAAAGGGACCGGCAGCCTCGCCCCGATGACCCTCGCGCAGGTAGCGCAAATCGCCGGCGTGCACGAATCGACAGTCAGCCGCTGCACGAGCGGCAAATTCGCACAGACGCCCCGGGGCGTATTCGAGCTGAAGGACCTCTTCTGCGGCGGATACAACGCGGGCGGCGGGGAAGTCTCCACCGAGAGCGTCAAGAAACTCATCCGCCGGTATATCGAGGCGGAAGACGGCAGCGATCCGATGAGCGACCAGCTGCTGTCGGAAAAACTGAAACAGGAAAACGGCGTTTCCATCTCCCGCAGGACGGTCGCCAAATACCGGGAAAGCCTCGGCATCCCGCCGTCCTCAGCCAGAAAGCGCTTTGAATAGAGCGGCAGAGCCGCAGGTAAGGAGTAGTCTATGAAGAAAACAGTAAGAGACGTAGATCTGAAGGGCAAGCGGGTCATCTGCCGCTGCGACTTCAACGTACCCCAAAAAGAATGCCGGATCACGGACGACACCCGTATCCGGGCTGCGCTGCCTACGATCTGCTACATGCTGGAGCAGGGCGCGGCAGTGATCCTGATGAGCCATCTGGGCCGTCCCAAGGGAAAAGCGAATCACGACTTTACGCTGCAGCCCGTGGCGGAGCGCCTGAGCGAACTGCTGGAGAAGGACGTGCTGTTCGCGCCGTCCGACACCGTCGTGGATGACGACGTCCGCACTAAGGCTGCAGCTCTGAAGAGCGGCGACGTCATGCTCCTGGAGAACGTCCGCTACCGCGCGGAAGAGGAGAAGAACGATCCCGGTTTCAGCAGGGAGCTGGCGGATCTGGCCGATCTGTTCGTCAACGACGCGTTCGGCACCGCGCACAGAGCGCATTCCTCCACCGCAGGCATCGCGGACTTCCTGCCCGCGGTCAGCGGTTTCCTGATCGAAAAGGAGCTGAAATTCCTCGGCGAAGCCGTGGAAGATCCGAAGAGGCCCTTCGTCGCGATCCTCGGCGGCTCCAAGGTATCCGATAAGATCGGCGTCATCGAGAACCTGATCGCCAAGGCCGACACGATCCTGATCGGCGGCGGCATGGCGTACACGTTCCTGAAGGCGAACGGCTGCGCGATCGGCACCAGCCTCTGCGAAGAGGATAAGCTGGATTTGGCGAAGCATCTGCAGGAAAAAGCGAAGGAGGCGGGCGTGGAACTGCTGCTGCCTGTCGATTCCAAGTGCGGCGACAAGTTCGACGCGGCATGCGCGACCTGCTTCGCGGACAGCGACGCGATGCCTGAAGGCTACATGGGTCTGGACATCGGTCCGAAGACCATCGAAGCCTACACGGCGGAGATCGCGAAGGCCGGCACCGTCATCTGGAACGGCCCCATGGGCGTGTTCGAGATGCCCGCGTTCGAGGATGGCACGAAGGCTGTGGCGAAGGCTATGGCAGACAGCGAAGCGGTCACCGTCGTAGGCGGCGGCGATTCCGCGGCGGCGGTCAAGCAGTTTGGCTTCGAAGACGGCATGACCCACATCAGCACCGGCGGCGGCGCGTCGCTGGAGTTCCTGGAAGGCAAAGTGCTGCCCGGCGTCGCCTGCCTGCAGGATAAATAGGAGGCGACCATGAGAAGAACACTGATAGCCGGCAACTGGAAGATGCATAAGAACAGCGAGACGGCCCGGGGCTTCGCGAGAGATTTCCTGAAGCTCTATCAGACGACCCCCGATCTGGACGTCTGCATCGCGGCGCCGTTCACGGAGCTGCTGGCGCTGGAAGAGATGTTCCGCGGCACGGATCTGTTCACAGCGGCCCAGAACATGCATTTCGAGGACCAGGGAGCCTTTACCGGCGAGATCTCCGCGCCCATGCTGGCGGAGATCGGCGTGGATTTCGTCATCGTGGGCCACTCGGAACGCAGAGCGTATTTCGCCGAGACCGACGAGACGGTCAACAAGAAGGCGAAGAAAGCGTTCGAATGGAACCTGACGCCCATCATCTGCTGCGGCGAAACGCTGGCGCAGAGAGAGCAGGGCCTGGAGCGCCACATCGTGCGCCACCAGGTCGTCATGGCGCTGGCCGGCCTGACGCCGGAGCAGGTCGCGAAATCCGTCATCGCCTACGAGCCCATCTGGGCCATCGGCACCGGCAAGGTCGCGACCCCGGAAGTGGCGGAGGAGATGTGCCGGGTCATCCGGACCGTGATCCGCACGCACCACGGCGATGCCGCGGACGACGTGCGTATCCTGTACGGCGGCAGCGTCAAACCGGATAACGCGAAGGAATTAATGGATATGGAGGACATCGACGGAGCCCTGGTGGGCGGCGCAAGTCTGGATCCCGTCGATTTCCTGGACATCATACATGCAGCGGAAAACTAAACGGAGGTAAGTTTTATGGCACGCATCGATGAAGTATACGCAAGAGAAGTCCTGGACAGCAGAGGCAATCCGACCGTAGAAGTCGAACTCTGGCTGGACGACGACACCATGGGCAGAGCGATCGTTCCTTCGGGCGCCAGCACCGGCGTTCACGAAGCGGTGGAACTGCGCGACGGCGACAAGAAGCGCTATGGCGGCAAGGGCGTCCAGAAAGCGGTCGACAACGTCAACGATATCATCGCTCCCGCGATCATCGGCATGGACGTGATGGATCAACCCGGTCTGGACAGAGTGCTGCTCGAACTGGACGGCACCGAAAATAAGGGTAAGCTCGGCGCGAACGCCATCCTGGGCGTTTCCATGGCGGCTGCCCACGCGTCCGCGGACTGCCTGGGCCTGCCCCTGTATCAGTATCTGGGCGGCATCAACGCGAAAGTCCTGCCTGTTCCCATGATGAACATCATGAACGGCGGCGAGCACGCGGACAACTCCCTGGACATCCAGGAATTCATGATCCTGCCCGTGGGCGCCAAGAGCTTCTCCGAAGCGCTGCGCATGGGCGCCGAGACGTTCCACGCGCTGAAGAGCGTTCTGAAGGCGGACGGTATGAACACCGCAGTCGGCGACGAGGGCGGCTTCGCTCCGAACCTGAAGACCAACGCCGAGGCCATCGAATATATCCTGAAGGCCATCAAGAAGGCAGGTTTCAAGCCCGGCAAGGATATTTTCCTGGGCATGGACGTCGCGGCTTCCGAGTTCTATGACGCCGAGACCAAGACCTACAACATGAAGGGCGAGGGCGTCGTGCGCACCGCGGACGAGCAGATCGAATACTACAAGGAACTGTGCGCGAAGTACCCGATCCTCACGATCGAGGACGGCATGGCCGAAGACGACTGGGCAGGCTGGAAGAAGCTGACCAAGGCGCTGGGCAAGAAGGTCCAGCTCGTGGGCGACGACCTGTTCGTCACGAACACGAAGAGACTGGAAGAAGGCATCAAGAAGGGCGTCGCGAACTCCATCCTGATCAAGGTCAACCAGATCGGTACCCTCACCGAGACGTTCGACGCTGTGGAAATGGCCAAGAAGGCCGGTTACACCGCCGTCGTCTCCCACAGATCCGGCGAAACGGAAGACACGACCATCGCGGACATCGTGGTCGCGCTCAATACCGGACAGATCAAGACCGGTTCCCTGTCCAGAACGGACCGCATCGCGAAGTACAACCAGTTGCTGCGGATCGAGGATATCCTGGGAGATTCCGCCGAATATGCCGGCATGAGCGCATTTTATAATCTGAAGTAGGAAAAGAGTGCAAAATATTATTGCTTTTGCCCGCGTCCTGTGCTAGAATCTATAGGTCACTTTACAAGGAGGTATCAGAAATGAAGACATTTCTGTTGATTCTGCTGGCGCTGGCTTCTCTGGCGCTCATCGCGAGCATCCTGTTCCAGTCCGGAAACAGCGCAGGGCTGTCCGGTTCTATCGCAGGCGGCGCAGAGCAGTTGTTCGGCAAGAAAAAGAGCAAGGGTTACGACGCGATCCTGGAAAAGGTCACCGTCGCCGGTGCGGTCGTTTTCATCATCGTCGCGCTGATCCTGGTCGCGATCGGCTAGGGAAAAGCTCCAGGCTTTATACAGGCAACACCGTTAAGAGGCAGGCCCCCGGGCATTGTCTCTTAACGTTGTATTATTTCATCAAATATTTTTCGCTATATTCCAAGGGAGGAATTTCAAAATGAACGGATTAGTGTGGATTGCTCCTGTGGTAGGCATCGCCGCCCTGGTCGTAGCATACGTGCTCGCCAGCTGGATCGGAAAGCAGTCCACGGGCAATGAACGCATGACGGAAATCGCCGGCTTCATTCATGAAGGAGCCATGGCATTCCTGAAGAGAGAATACCGCACCATGATCATCGTGGTCATCGCTCTCTTCGTCATTCTCGGCGTCGGCATCAACTGGATCACCGCGATCCTGTACGTATGCGGCGCAGCCTTCTCCGTACTGGCAGGCTTCTTCGGTATGCAGGTCGCTACCAAGGGCAACGTCAGAACCGCATGGGCGGCAGAAGAAGGCGGCATGAACAAGGCTCTGAAAGTCGCTTTCCGCAGCGGCTCCGTCATGGGTCTGTGCGTCGTAGGTCTGGGTATCCTGGGCGTAGGTCTGGCATTCGCCGTCCTGGGCAAGGAGACCGCAGCAAGCTGCCTCACCGGTTTCGGTCTGGGCGCTTCTTCCATGGCTCTGTTCGGCCGTGTCGGCGGCGGTATCTATACCAAGGCTGCTGACGTAGGCGCAGACCTGGTCGGCAAAGTCGAAGCAGGCATCCCCGAAGATGACCCGCGCAACCCCGCCGTTATCGCAGACAACGTCGGCGACAACGTAGGCGACATCGCAGGCATGGGTTCCGACCTGTTCGAATCCTACGTCGGTTCCATCATTTCCGCCATCACGCTGGCGCTGGCTCCGAGCTTCGCGTTCGACGGCGTCAAGGGTGCGATCTTCCCCCTCGTGATCTCCGCGGTCGGCATTCTCTGCTCCATCGTCGGCATCATGTCCGTCAAGGGCGACGAAAAGTCCAACCCGGCAAAGGCTCTGAACATGGGCACCTACGTTGCGGCGATCCTGTCCGCAGTCGTAGCCTGCATCCTGTCCAAGGTCTTCTTCAACAGCTTCAACATGGCTCTGGCTGTCATCGCAGGTCTGGTCGTCGGTACCGCCATCGGCAAGATCACCGAAGTCTACACCTCCGCTGACTACAAGAGTGTCAAGAAGATCGCAGAGCAGTCCCAGACGGGCGCTGCCACCACGATCATCTCCGGCCTGGGCGTTGGCATGATGTCCACCGTATGGCCCATCCTGATCATCGCGGTCGGCATCCTGGTCTCCTATAAGTTCGCAGGCCTGTACGGCATCGCGATCTCCGCAGTCGGCATGCTGTCCACCGCAGGCATGACCATCGCAGTCGACGCTTACGGTCCGGTCTCCGACAACGCAGGCGGTATCGCGGAAATGTCCGAACTGCCCGAACACGTCAGAGAGATCACCGACACGCTGGACTCCGTCGGCAACACCACCGCCGCCATCGGCAAGGGCTTTGCCATCGGCTCCGCTGCTCTGACCGCGCTGGCCCTGTTCGCTTCCTACTCCGAAGTTGTCCAGTTGGGCGGCATCAACCTGCTCAGCCCGATGGTCATCGCAGGCATCTTCATCGGCGGCATGCTGCCGTTCATGTTCTCCGCCTACACCATGAACTCCGTTGGTAAGGCTGCGAACCAGATGATCGAAGAAGTCCGCAGACAGTTCCGCGAAGATCCCGGCATCATGGCCGGTACCTCCAAGCCCGACTACGCCCGCTGCGTGGATATCTCCACCGGCGCCGCGCTGCACGAAATGATCGTTCCCGCCGTTATGGCGGTCATCGCTCCGCTGCTTGTCGGCTTCATCATGGGCACCGAAGCTCTGGGCGGCATGCTGGCAGGCGCGCTGGTCACCGGCGTTCTGATGGCCATCATGATGTCCAACGCGGGCGGCGCATGGGACAACGCCAAGAAGTACGTCGAAAGCGGCGTTTACGGCGGCAAGGGTTCCGAGACCCACAAGGCTGCTGTCGTAGGCGACACCGTCGGCGATCCGTTCAAGGATACTTCCGGCCCGTCATTGAACATCCTGATCAAGCTGATGTCGATGGTAAGCATCGTTATGGCTGGATTAACTGTGGTATTCA
>JAFPXN010000018.1 GCA_017412505.1 Bacillota bacterium
AGGCCAGCCTGAAGAAGGTATTCATCTCTCCCAACATGGTCTGCATGGCAGCCGGCATCCTCATTTTCCTGTGCCGCATCCCCGTGCCCGACATCATTTCGTCCCCTGTCTCCAGCATCGGCAACTGCACGACCCCGATGGCGATGATGGCTTCCGGCGCAATCATCGCCCGCAGCAACCTGGGCGACGCCCTGAAGAACAAACGCCTGTATTTCATCTCCGCGCTGCGGTTGTTCGCCGTGCCTGCCATCGTCTTCGCATTCGTCCGTATCCTGCACGTGCCCTACATGGTGGCGCTCACCGCGTTCACTGCAGCCGCCTGCCCCATGGGCGCCATGGTGACGATGTTCGCTGTTGAACATAAGAAAAACGCGCCCTACGCTTCCGGCATCTTTACGTTTACCACAGTTCTCAGCCTCGTAACGATCCCCGCGCTCATCGCGCTGTATGGGATGATCTAGGAGGCGTGACCCTATGAAAAAACTGCAAGCACGCCACATCATGCTGATCGCCGCGCTCTGCGGCATGATGAGCAACTGCCTGGGCGTCCTGTTCAACGTGGCGGGACTGTTCTTCAATCCCATCGCCGACGAATTCCTGATCGGCCGCGGCGACGTCAGCATGGCGCACACCATCGCCACGATGGGCTGCGCGTTGGGCGGCATCACCGGCGCCTGGGTCGCCAAGCGGATGAAATTCCGCCCCATCGTGCTGATCAGCGCCATCGTCTTCGCGGGAGCCACCGCACTGCTCGCCTTTACGCATTCCATCTGGCCGCAATATATCCTCAGCGCGTTCCGGGGCATCGCTGCCGGCACGGCAGGCACCGTGCTCGTCACCATCGTCATCAACAACTGGTTTACGGGCAAAGTCGGTCTGATGACCAGCCTGATCTTCTGCAGCGCGGGCATCTCCGGCGCCATCCTCTCCCCCATCCTGTCGGCGGTCATCGAGGCCGCGGGCTGGCGGACGGGCTATCTCGCCATGGCAGCCTTCATCGTGCTGTTCTACCTGCCCGGCATCCTCTTTCCACTGGGGATCAAGCCGGAGGACGCGGGCTACGAAGCGCTCGTCCTGGGAGAAAAAGGAGAACCGCTCAAGGCGCAGCCTGCCGCGGACCCCGCTAAAGCTGCCGGAAAAGTCGACCCGGCGCTTTACCTGCTCGTGCTGGTCTACGCCTGCATCGCTTCCGCTTCCACCGCGTATATCCCGCACTTCTCCGGCATCGCGGACAGTTACGGACAGACGGCTGCCGTGGGCTCCGCCATGGTCTCCGCGTCCATGCTGGCCAACACGTTCGGCAAACTGGCCTACGGCTGGCTGACCGACCGCGTCGGCATCCGCAAAGGCGTCGGGATCTGGGGCATGCTGGTGATTCTGGGCATCGTTCTGCTGCTGAAAGTCCATTCGGGATCGGCGCTGTACGCTGCAGCCTTCCTGATCGGCATGTGCTATTCGCTGTCTTCCGTGGGAACGGCGCTGCTGTCCCGCGAGATCTTCGGCATCGCGAACCACGCGAAGGTCTATCCTTCCATCAACATGCTCAACACCATCGCCAACGCGGCGCTCACGTCGGTCATCGGCTTCATGTACGACGCTTTCGGCAACTACAACGGCGCGCTGCTGCTGTTCCTGGGCGGCGAGATCGTGCTGATGGCCTGCACGGTGCTGGCATACAGACGGGCGGCGCGAACTCGCTGAACCAACGCTTTTCAAAAAGCACAAAGACCCCCGGCCGGGGGTCTTTTTCGTTCTGCGTATTTTGTGGGCAATCAGCAGTTCTTGCCATCCAGGCTGCACATGGCGCCGTTCGTCTCTTTGAACACGACGGGCAGGCCTTTTTCCTTCAGGATGGCTTCCCAATCCAGTTCGATGGAGCCGTCTTCCTTGACGATGGCGGGCACGCCGACAGAGCCGCGTTCCTTGCAGGGCGCGAACACCGGTTCGGAATCGCGCAGCTTCAGGAACTCTTTCAGGTTCGCCATGCTCGCGGTCATATCGACTTCTTCATAAGCGATGCCGTGGGCATCGAAATTCGCCTTGCACTCCCGGCAATCCGGGCACAGAGGGCTTCCGTAGATCTTGTACATAGTATGCCTCCTTAACTTGCTTAAAAATGCCCCGGTCCAGCAGCGGACCGGGGCATAGTTATCCTTACTTGTTCTCTTCTTCCGCTTTGTGGGCTTCGATGATCTTCTGCGCCAGCATGCTGGGAACTTCCTCATAGCGGTCGAACGCCATGGTGAAGGAGCCTCTTGCCTGGGTCATGGAGCGCAGGTCGTTCGCGTAGTTGAACATCTCGACCTGGGGAACGTCTGCCTTCAGGGTCTGCAGGCCCGGACCGGCCGGATCCATACCGAGGACGATGCCGCGGCGGGTGGGCAGGTCGCCCATGATGGCGCCGGTGTAGTCCTGCGGAACGGTGATCTCGACGTGCATGATCGGCTCGAGCAGGCAGGGCTTCGCTTCGACGATACCCTTCTTGAACGCCAGGGAAGCGGCAATCTTGAAGGACATTTCATCGGAGTCAACAGCGTGATAGGAACCGTAGTACAGATCCGCCTTGATGTTCTGGCACTTGCAGCCCGCGAGGGGGCCCTTCTCCATGCATTCGCGCAGGCCTTTTTCGACCGCGGGGATGAACTGCTTGGGGATGCAGCCGCCGACGGTGCTGTCCACGAATTCGAACTCTTCCTGAGACGGGCTGAAGCGGATGTAGGTGTCGCCGTACTGGCCGGAACCGCCGGTCTGCTTCTTGTGCTTGCCCTGAACGTCGGAGTTGCCCTTGATGGTCTCTCTGTAAGCGACCTTCTGCGGAACGACTTCGACGCCTGCGCCGTAGCGATCCTTCAGCTTGGCCAGCAGGATGCCGGTCTGCAGGTCGCCCTGGGTGCCCAGCAGGGACTGTCTGGTCTCGACGTTTCTCTCGAAGCTGAAGGAGGGATCTTCTTCCTTCATCTTGGCGATGCCGGCCGCGACCTTCGCGTCGTCGCCCTTGGCCTTCGGCTCGATGGCGGTGAACAGCGTGGGCTGCGGATATTCGATCTTGGGCAGCTTTACCTGGTTGGCCTTGTCGCACAACGTGTCGCCGGTCTGGGTCACCTGGAGCTTACCGAGAGCTACGATGTCGCCGGGGTTGACCTGGGGCGCTTCGCCCTGGGTCTTGCCGCGCAGGAAGAACATGGAGCCGAGCTTCTCTTCTTTCTCGGCGTTCACGTTGTAGATCATCATGGCCGGGGTCAGCTTGCCGCGGATCACCTTCGCCAGGGAGATCTTGCCGAGGAACGGGTCGGCGATGGTCTTGAAGACGTATGCGCAGACCGGGCCGTCGCCGTAAGCGATCGTGCCGTCTTCGGTCTTGACTTCGCCGCCGGGCGCCGCAACGTACTTCAGGATGTTGTCCATGACTTCCTTCGTGCCTTCGCTCTTGATGGCGGAGCAGCACATGACCGGGCAGATGTCGCCGGAAGCGATGCCGTTCATCAGGCCGGTATTGAATTCTTCGTCGGTGAATTCTTCGCCTTCGAAGTATTTTTCCATGAGCGCTTCGTCGGTCTCGGCGATGACTTCGTTCAGGGCGTCCTTGTCGTCCAGCGTGACGACGGAGGGGCCGAACTTATCCTTCAGGGCCTGGATGACCTCGTCCAGGTTGACGTTTTCCTTGTCGGTTTTGTTGATGACGAAGAATCTGGGAACGCTGAACTTCTGGCAGGAAGCCCAGGCCTTTTCCGTACCGACCTGGATGCCGGAGGATGCGTCTACGAAGATGGCGGCGGCTTCAGCAGCCTTCAGAGCGGAATTGACTTCGCCTACGAAGTCGAACACGCCCGGCGTATCCAGGAAGTTGATCTTGGTCTTGTTGTACTCGACGGGTACGATGGACAGGGAGATGGAATAGCCTTTTTCGATCTCCATCTTGTCGAAGTCGGATACGGTGTTGCCATCTTCGACCTTGCCCATTCTGCTGATGACGCCGGTCTCCTTCAGGCAGCTTTCCAGGAAAGTGGTCTTGCCTGTGCCGCCGTGGCCGAGGAGAGCGACGTTTCTGATGTTGCTGGTGTTGTAGCCTTTCATATTCTAAACATCCTCCTAAAAATTAGTGAACAATTGGATTCTTTGGAACCGTTTTGCGGGTCCTGTCACACAACGCATCCTCATGCCATCGCTACGTTCCCTAGCGACGGGAACCAACTTGGGAGTCGCATCGTCCTCTCCGCTCGGCACGAGCCTCTTTGTGTGCCACCCGCAAAACGCTAACAATTTATTTTATCATATATATTTTTGTCTTTGTATAAACTTTTTTAAAAGTCTGCGGTTCTCGGCGTTCTCGGGAACGGCAGCACGTCTCTGATGTTGGAGACGCCCGTCAGGTACATGATCATGCGCTCGAAGCCGAGACCGTAGCCGGAGTGCTTGACGCCGCCGTACTTGCGCAGTTCGAGGTACCACCAGTAGGTCTCCTCGTCCATGCCGTTCTTGCGGATCTTGTTCAGCAGCACGTCGTAGCGCTCTTCTCTCTGGGAGCCGCCGACGATCTCGCCGACGCCGGGCACCAGCAGGTCGCAGGCCGCGACGGTCTTGCCGTCCTCGTTCTCTCTCATGTAGAACGCCTTGATGGCGGACGGATAGTTCGTCAGGAAGACGGGCTTCTTGAACACTTCTTCGGTCAGGTAGCGCTCGTGTTCGGACTGCAGGTCCATGCCCCAGCCGGTGACCGCGTATTCGAACTTGCGTCCGTTCGCGACCGCCTTTTCCAGCAGTTCGATGCCTTCGGTGTAGGTGAGCCGGACGAAGTCGTTGTTCACGACGTTATCCAGTCTCGCCAGCAGGCCCTTGTCCACGAAGCTGTTGAAGAAGTTCATCTCTTCGGGGCAGCGCTCGAGCACGAACGTGATGATGTACTTGACCATCTCTTCGATCAGGTCCATCATGCCGTCCAGCTCCATGAAGGCGATCTCCGGTTCGATCATCCAGAACTCGGAGGCGTGGCGCGCGGTGTTGGAGTTCTCGGCGCGGAACGTGGGTCCGAACGTGTAGACGTTCTTGAATGCCAGCGCGAAGATCTCGGCTTCCAGCTGGCCGGAAACGGTCAGGTTCGCGGATTTGCCGAAGAAGTCCTGGGTGTAGTCCACCGTGCCGTCCTCGTTCTTGGGCACGTTCTCCAGATCCAGGGTCGTGACGTGGAACATCTCGCCGGCGCCTTCGGCGTCGCTGGCCGTGATCAGAGGCGCGTGCGCGTAGACGTAGCCCTTATCCTGGAAGAACTTGTGGATGGCGTACGCGCAGACGCTGCGGACGCGGAACACGGCGGAGAACAGGTTCGTTCTCGGGCGCAGGTGGGCCTGCGTGCGCAGGAACTCCAGGCTGTGGCGCTTGTTCTGGATGGGATAGTCCGCATCGGACGGCGCGGCTACGACGACCTCGGTCGCCTTGATCTCGAACGGCTGCTTGGCTTCCGGGGTCAGCACGAGGGTGCCCTTGACGATCAGCGCCGTGGACAGCGGCAGCTTCGCCACTTCTTCGAAATTGCTGAGGAACTCCTTTTCGTATACGATCTGAACAGACTTGAAATAGGTTCCGTCGTTCAGCTCGATAAATCCGAATGCGTTGGAGTTGCGGTTGTTTCTGATCCAGCCGCACACTTCAACCGGTTTATCGGCATAGGCAGCCGGATCCTTGAAAATAAGTCTGAATTCTGTCATTTGTCTTGCCTTTCTTCAAACAACGATAAAATACAGGTGCCGATTTCGCACCACACTTAATATTACCTTATGTGAGCCGTTCAAACAAGCACAAATTGTAGTAAAATAAGAGCACACGGGGACAGGTACAATGTGCACTTTTCCCCGGCGTTCCACAGGAGGTCACATGAAAAAAACGATCTGCATCCTGCTGGCCGTTCTGATGACCGCGTTCAGCGCGGTCCCCGCCTTCGCGGCGGATCCGTCGACGGCCGCCAACACGAAAAACAACGGCTCGCCCTACTTTATCATGGTCAACCGGAAGGCGAACTGCGTCACCGTCTACGGGCTGGACCCGGACGGCTACTACAGCATCCCCCTGCGCGCCATGGTCGCCTCGACCGGCCGGGCCGGCTGCGAGACGCCGCCGGGCACGTTTTCCATCTCGAACCGCGCCGCCTGGATGTACATGGCGGACGGTTCCTACGGGCAGTACGCGACCCGCTTCAACGGGGCCATCCTGTTCCATTCCGTCTGTTATAAAAGAAAAGACCCGTCGACCCTGATGACGTACGAGTACAACGCGCTGGGCGGTTTCGCCTCCCTGGGCTGCGTGCGGCTGCAGACCGCCGACGCCAAGTGGGTGTTCGACAACTGCCCGCAGGGCACGAAGGTGATCATTTACGACGGGGACGACCCCGGCCCCCTGGGCAAGCCGGACACGCTCGTCCCGCAGATCTCCGAAGCCCAGGACAACGGCTGGGACCCAACGGATCCGCGGCAGGAAAACCCCTGGAAGTCCGTCATCGGCGACAAGGCCGGCACGACGTCCGCCCTCTCCGGCCTGCCGTTCAAGGACGTGACCCTCAGAAACTGGTTCTTCCCGCAGGTGCTGGGCGCCTACCGCGCCGACCTGATGCGGGGCACCGCGGCGGACACGTTCTCGCCCCAGACGCCGCTCACCTACGCGCAGGCGCTGCAGCTCGTGTATAACCTGCGGACGGACAAGACGCCGGTCGCGGCGGAAGGCGCCTGGTACGCGCCGGCCCTGAAATGGGCGGGGGCTAACGGGGTCACGCTGCCGGAAGATGCCGCGTTCGACCCGAACGCTCCCATCCCCCGCCAGATGTTCGCGCTGTATCTGTTCCGGATGTCGGGAGGATCCGCGCAGGACCCGGACGGCACCCTCACCGCCTTCAGCGACGCGGACCGCATCCTGGAAGGCTGCCGCCCTGCCATGGCCTGGGCCGTCGAACAGGGGATCATGGGCGGCTACAAGGGCAGCATCATGCCGAACGGCGCGCTGACCCGCGCGGAAGGCGCCACCATGCTGCTGCAGTATACGAAACTGTAACGAGATCCATAAAAGAAAAGCAAAAGGAGGCTGAAACAGCCTCCTTTTTTATGACAATACACGCAAAACCTACTCGAGAATGTCGGGCTTGCCGGGATTCGCCTTGCCGTTCAGCTCCACGACCTTCAGGCGAGCGAAGCAGGTATGGGGGATGCTTGCCAGATTGTATGGCGCCACCGCTGTCTCCGGATAACGCGCCATGACGATCTTCGCGGCTTCGTAGGCGTCATCGCCTTCCAGAAAATCGATCTCGGCGTTGCCCGCCACGCTGCGGTAGATCGTCGTGCAGTCTTTTTTCTCGGGCATCACCTTGATGCCTTCGTTGACCTCCATGAAGAACGCGCACTTTTTGTTCTTCTGCATCAGTTCGTATTTGCGGCCGGCTTTGGCGCCATGGATGTAGAAGTATACCTGTTCCCCCTCGACTTTGTAGGCGAAATTTACGGTTACCACATAAGGATAAGGCTCGTCCGCCAGTCCGATGTGGATGATGGGGCATTCGTCGATGATACTCACGATGCGGTTGAAATCCGTGACCTCTCTATCTTTTCTTCTCATTTTTTCATCCTCAACTCTTACATGCAAACCGCTCTAAAACATTTTGATCTCGCCCAGCATCAGCGCGGCGTAGCCGATCATGGTGTTGATGCTGTAGACGGGCAGGCCCGTTACCTCGCGGATCTTCTGCTGGTACGGCGGCAGGTCCGTGCACTCCAGGACGATGGCGCCGATGGCCGGGTCGCTCTTCGCGGCCGCGTCGATTGCGCCGAGGATCTCCTGTTCCAGATACTCCATGTCGTAGGGGATATCGGGCGAATCGTACTGTTTGTTCCATTCCGGGCACTTTTCCAGCCCGGCGACGACGTAATTGCAGCGGTCTTTATACACGCCGCAGCTCTCGAAATGCTCTTCGGTGAGCGCGCCGGCGTTGGCGGTGACCACGAGGACCTTGCGCTCCGGTCCTATGGTCTGCTGTACGAACGGCACCTGCAGGATGGCCGACATGCACACGGAGATGTCCAGCGCCGCCGCCATGTCCTTCTGCCAGATCGCGTTGAACCCGCAGCTGCCGAACACGGCTTTCACTCCGTGGGACTGCATCTCCTTCGCCGCGTCGATCATGCGCTGCTTGATGACCGGGTCAGGGTGCCGCAGGATCGTATCCATGCAGGCGCCTGGGACGTGCACCATCTCCACGGGAAACGGATAGGAATCCGGGTTCGTGGAGTTGCCCGCCAGCTCTTCCAGCTGCAGCAGCCCCTTCTCGACTTTGCCCTCCTCCCAGCGGAGGATGCCGATCTTCGCTTTGCCTTCCATGATGTATCTCCTTTGCTCCTTTTCCGCGCTTAGATAAACTCGAACCAGGAACCCATGCCCTTCTCCAGCGCGACCTTGTAGATCGCTTCGGCCGTGGTGTTGTCCTGGATGCCCATGCCCGTCGTGTCGAAGATGGTAATCTCCTCGTCGTTCTCGCGGCCGACCTTCGTGCCGAGCACCAACTCGCCGATCTCGCCGTAGATGTCCTCTTCCTTCAGGCAGCCCGCCGCGATGGCGTTGCGGGTCTCACCTCTGGACAGGCACTGCGCGATGGAGTCGCATACGACCTTCGAAGCCATGGCGAAGATCGCCGGGTCCATCTCCTGCTTACCGGCGCCGTCCACGCCCACTTCCACGATGTGCGTGCCGGGCTTGACCCACTCCTTCTTCAGATACGCTTCTCTGGAAGGTGTCGGGCAGATCAGAATGTCCGCGCCTTTCGCAGCCTCCTCCACGGAGGCGCATTCGACAGCCTTCGCGCCGGTCTCCCGCTCCACGTCCGCCTTGTAGGCAGCCATCAGTTCCGGCGTGCCGAACTTGTCGTAGAAACGGACTTCCGTCAGGTCGCGGACCTTCGCCAGCGCGTAGATCTGCATCCGGGCTTGGGCGCCTGCGCCGAACACGGCTGCCACGCGGGCGTCCTTGCGGGCCATGTATTTCGAAGAGATGGCGCCTGCCGCGCCGGTGCGGATGCCGGTGATCAGGGACGCATCCATGATGGCCAGGGTGCCGCCGGTCTCGCCGTCCCCCAGGATGACGTTGCCCATCATGTTGGGCAGCTTGCCGCCGTCCGCCGCCGCGAACTTGCCGGGGCCCTTGATGTTGTCCTTGAACAGGCCCACCGTCTTGATGGAGAACATGTGGTTCGCGTGATTGTAGCAGGACTTGACGTCGGATTCCGCGTTGTGTTCGGGGATCTCCATACCCTGGATGGGCGGCTGTTCCACCTGGCCCTGCTGATACGCTTTATACGCCTCTTCCACGGCTGCGATCACGTCGTCCATGGAGACCGCGTTCTGCACGTCGGTCTTGGAAAGCAATAGTGTCTTCATCTCTCTGTCCTCTCGCTTTGCGTTACTCTTCTTTCTTGAATACGGCCTTGCCTAAGCCGCAGATGGGGCACATGTAAATGCCCTTGATGTCTTCGAACGGCGTGCCGGGCGCGACCTTGTTCTTCTCGTCGCCCAATTCGGGGTCGTAGACGTAGCCGCAGGCGCCGCAGATGTACTTCGCAGGTTTGTTTTCCATGAGGGTTCCTCCTATTCGATCTTCAGAGCGGCCGCGGCCTTCTCCAGCAGATCCGGGATCTCCAGATGCTGCGGGCAGACCTCCATGCAGGCGCCGCACTTGATGCATTCGATGGCCTTAGCCTTGCCGCGGCTGTTCACCTGGAAGTCCAGGTCGCCTTTGGCCTTGTCCATGTTGTCGTAGACCGCCAGCGTGTTGTACGCGTTGAACGTTCCGGAAATACCCACGTTCATCGGGCAGACCTTCGCGCAGTAATTGCAGGTCGTGCAGGGGATGATGGGGATGGCCGCCATCGCCTCGCGGGCCTTGTCCAGCACCGCGCGCTGTTCGTCCGTCAAGCCCTGGAAATCCTTCATGTAGGACAGGTTGTCCTCCATCTGCTCCACGCTGCTCATGCCGGAAAGCACGGTCAGCACGCCGGGCAGGTCCGCCGCGAAGCGCACGGCCCAGGACGAGCAGGACATGTCCGGGTCAGCCGCCTTGAAGATCTCCTCCACGGGCTTGGGCGGGTTGGCCAGCAGGCCTCCCTTCACGGGTTCCATGATCACGACCGGCTTGTCGTATTTTCTGCAAATTTCATAGCACAGCCGCGACTGCACGCGGGGGCTCTCCCAGTCCGCGTAGTTGATCTGCAGCTGCACGAACTCGATCTCCGGGTGGGCCTGCAGGATGGGTTCCAGCACGTCCGCTTTGTCGTGGAACGAGATGCCGATGTGGCGGATCAGCCCTTCGGCCTTCTTCTCTTTTACGAAACTCCACATATCGAAATCGTCGTAGAACTTCGTGCGGTGCTCGCCCAGGTTGTGCAGCAGATAATAGTCGAAATGGCCGGCGCCGCTGCGCTCCAGCGACGTCGTAAACTGCGCGATCGCGTCTTCGCGCGTCTCGCACTTGATCCAGGCAGCCAGCTCCGTGGCCACCGTGTAATTCTCTCTGGGGTGACGCTCGATGAGCGCTTTTCTCATGGCTTCTTCGCTGCCGTTATACGCCCATGCGGTGTCGAAATAGGTAAAACCTGCTTCCAGGAACTTGTCCACCATCACGCAGGTCTGTTCGATATCGATCTCGTCCCCCTTCTTGGGCAGACGCATCAGACCGAAGCCCAGCTTCTTCTGGTTGCTTACCGAAAAGTTATCCATTTCATGCCTCCTTAATAACTGTTAAACCGTATTGTAATTGTAACATAAAAACGATTGACTTTTACCCTTATATATCGTACACTGCACTTACATTTTTCTTAGGATCGAAGCGAGGACAAGATAGCTCCAAAATGAAGAAAAGCAATGCCTTTCGGGCCGAAGCGGGTATGAGGAATCCCGCGGCTGGCAAGGCCCGGGGAACCATGACGATATTTCAGGAAGCACGGAACGCAAGCTCCGGGCTTTTTTGTACTCATAGAGAGGTGAGAGCATGATCGAGATCAAACACTTACGCAAGGAATTCGAGGACACCACGCCTCTGAAGGACGTGAACGCGGTCATCAACAGCGGGGACATCATCGCGGTCATCGGGCCGTCCGGTACCGGCAAATCCACGCTGCTGCGCTGCATCAACATGCTGGAGACGCCCACGTCCGGCCAGATCATCGTGGACGGACAGGTGATCAACGACGGCAAGTGCGACCTGAACGAAGTCCGCAAGAAGATGGGCATGGTGTTCCAGTCCTTCAATCTGTTCGGACATCTGACGGTCATCGAGAACATCATGAACCCGCAGATCACCCTGCTGGGCCGTTCCCGCCAGGAAGCCTACGACAAGGCCATGGACCTGCTGTCCAAGGTCGGTCTGTCCTCCAAGGCGCTGGCCTATCCGGACGAGCTGTCCGGCGGTCAGCAGCAGCGTATCGCCATCGCGCGCACGCTGGCCATGGACCCGGAGATCATCCTGTTCGACGAGCCCACCTCCGCGCTGGACCCCTCCATGATCGGCGAAGTCCAGTCCATCATCCGCATGATCGCCAAGACCGGCCGCACGATGATGATCGTCACCCACGAGATGGATTTCGCGCGCAAGATCTCCAACCGCGTCTGGTACATGGACGAGGGCGGCATCTATGAAGAAGGCACGCCGAAGCAGATCTTCGAGGAACCGCGGCAGTACAACACCAAGAAGTTCATCCAGCGTCTGTCCACGCTCAGCTACCGCATCGAGAGCGACGAGTTCGACTTCGAGCCGGTCATCGACGAACTGCAGGAATACGCGGAGAAGCTGCTGATCGAGAACGAAAGAACGTCCAAGCTGCAGCTCGCGCTGGAAGAGATCTGCGTCAACAACCTGTTCGAGCTCCATTCGAACCCGAACATCTTCGTGCAGATCGACTACTCCGAGAAGAGCGACGTGCTCTCCCTGGAGCTGAAATACGCCGGCGAACACTTCGACCCGAGAGATTCGGACAACGAACTGTTCAACACCATCCTGGCGGAACCCACGACGACCCTCGTGGACGAGGAGATCATCAACTCGCCGAAGTGGTATAACAATCACACCAAGATCAGCTTCAGATGGGAGGACCAGTAGCCATGAAAAAGAATACGAAACGACTCTCTTCCCTGCTGCTGGCGCTGCTGATGACGGCGGCCGTCCTCTTCGGCGCCGCGGTCCCCGTCTTCGCGGAGCAGGCGCCGACCAAGAACGGCATCACGTCCATCGAGGAGCTGAACGGCAAGAACTTGGGCGTTCAGACCGGCGTGCTCTACGAGGACCACATCAAGGACGACCTGGAAGACGAGACCTGGTACTACTACAAGATGCCCAACGACATGATCCCGGCGCTGGAATCCAACAAGATCGACGCGTACCTGATCGAAGAAGTCGGTTTTTACGCGCAGAGATTCGAACATCCCGAGCTCGTGCGGCTGGAAGAAGCCGTGGGCGTGTCCGATTTCGCGGTCATCGTCGGCAACAACGACAAGCAGGAGCGCCTGTTCTCCGAACTGCAGCAGTTCATCGCGGACAGCAGGGAGAACGGCTGGCTGGAAAAGCTGTATGACTACTGGGTCATCAACTGGAACCCGAACACCTGCAAGATCGAAGAGCGCCCCGAACTGACCGGCGGGAACGGCACGATCCACGTCGCCATCGAAGGCGGCTACGAGCCCTTCTCCTTCGAGAGCAACGGCGAATTTTCCGGCTACGACGTGGAGTTCATGCTGAACTTCGCGGCGAAATACGGCTACGACTGCGAGTTCCACGCCATGGAATTCGACTCCATCGCGCCGGCCGTCATCGCGGGCAAATACGACTTCGGCATGAACATCGTCGTGGACGAAGAGCGCGCCGAGGCCTCCGTGCTGACCGACCCGTACTACTCCTGCGATATCGTATTCGTGCTGGAAGGCGAGACGGGCGGCGAAGCGCATTTCCTGGACGGCATCAAGGACAGCTTCTACAAGACCTTCGTCAAGGAAGACCGCTGGAAGCTGTTTGCCCAGGGCATCGGCACCACGCTGCTGATCACGGTGCTGTCCGTGGCGTTCGGCACCATCTTCGGCTTCGCGACCTACATGGCCTGCCGCCACGGCAACAAGCTGGCCAACCGGGCCATGAACGTGTTCGACGGCTTCATCCACGGCATCCCGACGGTCGTGTTCCTGATGATCCTGTCGTTCGTCATCTTCGCGAACAGCTCGCACATCACGGCGATCTCCATCCTGGGCTTTACGCTCATCTTCGGCTGCAGCATGTTCGACATGCTGAAGGTGGGCAACAACGCGGTGCACCGCGGTCAGGCGGAGGCGGCGAAGGCGCTGGGCTACAGCGACACGCAGAGCTTCTTCCGCATCCTGCTGCCGCAGGCGGCGCAGCACTTCCTGCCGATCTACAAGAACGACGTCATCTCCCTGATCAAGGAAACGTCCGTCGTCGGCTACATCGCCGTCATGGACCTGACCAAGATGGGCGACCTCGTGCGTAGCCGCACGTACCAGGCGTTCTTCTCGCTGATCGCGGTGGCCATCGTCTACTTCATCCTGGAGTGGGTGCTGGTCTCCCTCGTGACCCGCGTGCAGATCAAGATCGACCCGAAGCGCCGTTCCAGGGAGAAGATCCTGGAAGGCATTAGGGAAGTGGAATAAAACACCTGCGAGGCAGGAGGACAGTTCGCCTTTCCAGCGAACGCGAAACCTCGAAACCATAGCAAACAAAAAACAGAGTTCCTCAAGGGGCTCTGTTTTTTCATAATAGCCTGATGGAAAGCATTCCAGCTGTTCGTTATCCGTAAAGGGGCGCCGTATGCATCTGCCTTAGGGCTTCTGCTGCGCTGCAGCGGATCAGCAGTGTCCTGTAAGTATTATTCGCTGTTCTGCAGCAGCTCTACCGTGCCTCATAGTCGCATGGGGCACGATAATGCCGTGACCCATGTCTTACTTTTCCCCTTTGGGTCACGGAATTGCCGCCATTCCCGTGACCCACCTCGCTTTTTTTATTCTCGGGTCACGCAAAAACCGAGACCCACCAGACCAGGGGTCTCGGTATAAACAAAGCCTCTGCGATTTATAGAAATACTCTTCCAAAACAATTCCGAAAATCACTTATGGCATACAGAATGCCCGGATCAGGCGCTTAGCCATCGCGGCATCGAATCCGTCCTTCCTGCTTTCACTGATGATCAGCAAGTGTATACCGGGATAGATTCCGTGGTCCGCCATGTCCCGGATATCCTGCAGCTTCTTTTCTCTGTAGTCCGGCTTGTCGATCAGGCCAAGATGCTCGATATATCCGACGTCCATGCGCCATACGCGATCTGCCGCAAAGTCCGGATAGATCGTTTTCGAGCCGAGCGGAAGCGCCGGTTCGTACTTGAAACGGCATCCGGCGTCGACAATAAATTCCGCATCCAGAGACTCGCTCTTCGAGCGGAATTCGCCGAGATCGGTCACGACTTTCCGGTAGGGATCGAAGGGATAAGGGTTTTGCCGGTCTTTCATATTATCAAAAGCGGGGTTGGGAACGCGGTTGTTGACCCGGCCCAAAAATCCGTCTGCAGATTCTAAAAACTCAGAACCAAGGAAACGGCAAAGCGAATACAGATTAAAATCCTCGTAACCTTGCGCCGCTTCCAACATCGTAATATGGTCTTTCAGAAGAGGGATCGCCTGCAGCGCTAAAGTCTTATCCTGCAGGACCTTGAGCGCGACCTTATCTTCCGGATCCAGCCTCTTCCGGAAGCGAGCCTTTCTCGAACCTCCGATCAGATACGGAACTGCAGTTCCGTTGGGATACCTGCGGTATCGCAGCTGTCCCTCCGGGCCTTTCTCCGCAGCGTTCTCCAGCCTTTTTAACAGCGCCTTTTGCCTGAGCAGCGTTTTCTGAATATCCACAAGCTCTATCATGCTATAGGTATAGCATAGATCGGCAAAAGAAACAACCATATATTACCATTATTTATAATATTTAGTCTTTTCAAACATATCGCCTCGCTTTGAAACCGTTGTTTCGTGACCCATTATCCCCTGAGTCACGCTAATACCGTGACCCATAGTCCTCTTTTCTCCCTTGGGTCACGGAATTGTCGCCATTTCCGTGACCCTTCTCGCATTTTTGATTCTTGGGTCACGCAAAAACCGAGACCCGCTGCATCAGGGGTCCCGGTCGGAGCATGAAAAGAAGAAAAACGGGCAATCAAAGCACTGCAGCCCATGCATCCAGGGCAGAAAAGGCGGATCAACACACCACTGTTCGCACATCCAACCCATGCATTCAACGAAAGCATTCCGATAATCCTCTCCAACAAAAACTGCAGAGCCGGAAATGGCTCTGCAGTCGGATCCGTCTTAAAGCTGTTTTTTACTTCAATCCCTGCCAGACCAGGAACAGGATCAGGATGGGCAGGATGATCTGGAAATAGAACTTCAGGCCTTTGGGGAACTTCAGGCCCTTGCCTTCGTTCACCTCCGCCATGTAGTTGTCGAAGCCCCAGCCAAACTTGGTGACGCAGAACAGCAGGAAGCACAGCGAACCGATGGGCAGCAGCAGGTTGGACACGATAAAGTCTTCGCTGTCCAGGATATCGCCGCCGCGGATCAGGTGGATGTGGCTCCAGACGTTGTAACCCAGCACGCAGGGGATGGACAGGATCCACACCAGGATGCCGTTCATGACGACGGACTTCCTGCGGCTCATGTTGAACGTGTCGATGGAGAACGCCGCGATGTTCTCGAAAACCGCGATGACGGTGGAGAAGCTCGCGAAGCACATGAACAGGAAGAACAGCGTGCCCCAGATGCGGCCGCCGGCCATGTTCACGAAGATGTTGGGCAGGGTCACGAAGATGAGCCCCGGACCCGCGCCGGTCTCGACGCCGAAGGAGAAGCAGGCCGGGAAGATGATGATGCCGGCCATGATCGCCACGAACGTGTCGAGCAGCGTGATGCGCACCGCTTCGCCGGGCAGGGAGTTCTCCTTCGTGATGTACGAACCGAAGATCTCCATGGAGCCGATGCCCAGGGACAGGGTGAAGAACGCCTGGTTCATGGCCGCCGTCGCGACCTTGCCGAGGCCCATTTCAGTGGCTCTCTCCATGCTGGGCAGCAGGTAGAACTTCATGCCTTCCGCCGCGCCGGGGAGGGTCAAACTGTGGATGCCGAGGACGACCATCAGGCCGAGCAGCGCGAGCATCATCACTTTCGTGACCCGCTCCACGCCGTTCTGGATGCCGCCGCCGCAGACGGCGAAGCCGAGCACGACGTTGACCGTCATCCAGATCATCATGAGCTTCGGATCGCCCAGCATGCCGCCGAACACGCCGCTGATTTCGTCAGCGGTCATGCCCGCCGTAAAGCCGCCGGTGAGGAACTTCCAGAAGAAGCAGAACATCCAGCCGGAAACGGTGGTGTAGTACATCATCAGCATGTAGTTGCCCAGCATGCACAGCCAGCCGTGGATATGCCATTTGGCGCCGGGCTTCTCCAGCGTCTGATAGGCTTTGATCATGCTCTTGCGGCTGGCGCGGCCGACCGCGAGTTCCATGGTCATGACGGGGATGCCCATGATGATGAGGAACAGCAGATAGAAGACGACGAAGATTCCGCCGCCGTTCGCGCCGGTGACGTAGGGGAATTTCCATACGTTGCCGATACCGATGGCGCAGCCTGCGCTGACGAGCAGGAAGCCAAGTCTCGATTTAAAATTTTCTCTTTCCATACAAGTTACCGTTAAATAGTGCAGAAAAAAAACGAAAAGGCCGGTCCAAAATCGGACCGGCCGATTTATGCGTACTATTGTAGCACAGTTGTTTTACGCATTAAAGCGTTAGTTAAAAATATTTTAGGGACAGGCGGCAAAAAGTGCACATTGTACCTGTCCCCGTGTGACATTTTACAGGTGCCTGTCGCGATCGATGCGGTCGTAGTGCTTTAGGAGCCACGGCTCGACGGCGGCGGTCAGCTTCATGTCCAGATTGAAGATGTAGATCAGGAACGTGCCGGTGAACAGCATCAGGAGCACGCCCAGCAGCTTCAGAAAGATTTTCAGCGTTTTCTTCATGGGTCACCCTCCTATGCTCTACCAGGATTCGTCGTCCGGAAGGACTTCCAAAGACGGATCGATGGGTTCCTCGCGCATCACGGTGCGCATGTACAGGTTGATCTGGTCGCGCACGCCCTGGCGGGAGATGATGCGCGGATCGAACAGGTCGTGATCCACCCAGACCAGATGGATGCCCAGTTCTCTGGCGCGGTCTTCGAACATGCCGTGCATGCCGTCCAACGCCTTGCAGTTGATGTGCTCCCACAGGATGACCATATCCGCGTTGAACTGCTCCGTGAACTCCCACAGCTCGTCCAGCAGCACCTTGTAGCCGCCGTGCGTGCGGTTGCGCATGATCATGTTCTCGGTCAGCCAGGCCATGTCGTAGATCGCCTGTTCGCGGTTCTCGGGGGTATCCTCTTCCGCGATGCGCTTCGTGGAGACCATGGACAGCATGTCCGTCAGAGGCACGATGCCCCAGCAGTTCAGCAGCCAGACCAGGAAGTCCATGTAGAAGTGGCTCTGCACGCCCCAGACGATGGCTCTGTGGCGGTATTCCTTCGCGGCGCGCATGCGCTTTTCATAGGCCTGATTCGCCAGCTTCGTCAGCTTGCGGTCCGCCTTTTCGAAGTCCTCCACGCGGCCGCAGATGGCCATGTAGTTCGTCTCCGTGTACAGCGCGAGATTGGACCCGAACACCTGCGGATAATCCGTGCGGTTCATGTCCAGCCATTCCTGGCGGCACGCGGTCGCGTAGTTGACCCGCTTCGCGCACTCGAAGTACGCCTTCCAGTCCCACTTGACGCCGGTGTGTTTCTCCACGAACGCGATGGCGCCCCGGATCTCCTGCGCCGCGTATTCCTGCACGTCGTCTTCCCTGTGGCGCAGCGGCGCAGCCAGCTGGAACACGGGCACGCCGTCCTCGAGCTCGAGCCGCTTGGAGATGACGCCGTTGCCCAGCAGAGACCCGTCGCAGGTCGTATTGCACTGGATGGCGCAGGCACCCAGCACCGGCGCGTCGTCGTCGATGGAGACGCCGGCTTCCGCCGCGGGCATCGGGCACACGTCGGTCGCCAGGCCGAACTCGGCCGCGACGTCCAGATAATGTTCCGCGGCGTGCTGGTTCAGCAGCACGGAAACGTAGGTCGAAGGCGTCTCGCGGGACAGGCACTTCAGCGTGGGGAAGCCCATCATCACCGCGGTCATCTCGTTTTCGTCCACGAGCACGACCTTCTTGGAAAATTCGGTATCGTTACCGATGCGGCGGTCACCGCGGAACAGATTGTCCAGCAGCTTCGCCACGTCGTCGATGATCAGGTCCTGCTCCACGTGGCACATGCGCAGGTATTCGCCCCGCAGGCCCTGGGTGTGGCGGTCGACCATCATGGGCACGGCCAGGTAGTTCGCCATCCAGCGGTAGCGCAGCATGGCCTTGACGTTGCGCGGTTTGACCACGAACTTGCCGAGGGTCATCATGATCTTCAGCCAGCGCGAATAATCGTACAGCGTGTCCTTTACACCGCGCCATTCGCGGCGCTTGCGGACTTTGCTGCCCTCTTTGTAAAAATCGCCCAGCCGGTCTTTGCCGATCTCTTTAGCCATTCTGCGCACCTCCCTGGATCTTCTTCAGTTCTACGCTCTCCACGAAGGCCTGCACTCTCGTGCGCAGCTGTCCAGACCCGGCCACAGCGTAGGGACGGTCCACGGCCAGCACGGGGTAGCCGAAATCTTCGCGGAGGATGTGTGACCCGAGCATCTTCTCGTACGCCCAGGGGTCGCAGAACTTCATCTGCTGATAGATGATGCCGTCCGCGCGGTATTCCTTCGCCAGGTCTGCGACGTACTGGCGGCGGGCGATCATCTTCTCGGTGTTCATGTAACGCGGGCACTGTCCGCGCTGCATGTAGATGCGGCAGATCTGGGTCAGCGCGTCCTCTTCGTCGTTCAGGACGATGGGGTCGCGTCCGGGGAAGGACCCGTAGCAATAGCGGTCGGCGCACACGTACGCGCCGGACTCCTCGATCAGCTTGATCAGGTCCGGATCGTCCGTCTCGGAACCGACGACCTCCACGCGCACGCGGAACGGATTTTTCTCATCCGGCTCGCGGGTCTTCAATTCTTCCAGGGTTTCCTCGAGCTTGTCGAGGATGAGGTACTTCGGCGCCACGTAGGTCGCCAGCGTGATCACGGAGAACTCGTAGCCCGTAATGACCGGATTCTCCGCCTTGCGGAACTCGCCCATGGCGCGGATGATCTCGCACACCCGGTTGTGCTCCGCCACAGCCATGCGGATCGCCCGGTCGGACGTGTCGATGCCGTAGTGCTCGCGCAGGGGCTTTAAGATGTGGTTCTCGCACTGGAGCGTGTACAGGTTCAGCCCGTTGTCGTCGGACTTCATCGGGATCTCCATGTACTCGTAGAAGAAGTGCTCCTTGTCCTTGCCCACGGCCTTCAGCAGTTCCATGTTCTCGACGCAGCGGTTCATCATGGAGCAGCCGTCCGGCGTGATGACGCAGTCCGCGAAGTTATACCCGCCCTCGATAGCGCGCTCCAATAGCGCCCTGCTGTATTCGCAGAGAAAGCTGGTCAGGTAGTACGTCGCGATGTCGAACGACCCCGTGCGGGGCGCGCGCAGGCGCGCGGAGAACGTCCCGGGCAGGTTGAGGAGAGGTTCGGGGGTATTTTCGCAGATGTAGGCAACGCAAACGTTGCCTTCTTCCTGCGCCTGCTGTACGAGCTTATTGTTCGCTTCCTGCAGCAGGTCCTCGAAAAAGATGAGATGTTTCAGATCTTTCAAAGGCTAACGCCTCCTTTCCAACCAGTGAATACACACTTTAATACACACGTTTATTTATCTTTAATCACCATTTTGTAGACCATTTTTGCCAGGTCTTTGGGGATCTCGGATGCTTTTTTGCCGGCGAACGCCTTCGCCACGACGCTGACGATGTCCGGCAGCCGGCCGGCGAAGACTTCGGTCACCAGGCGTCCCAGGTCCGTCGTTTCGTCCAGCACCAGTTCGCCCTTCGCGATTTTGTCATACACGATCACGGAGCTTTCGCCTACCGCGCTCGTTACGATCGCCGCCACAGCCGCGTTCAGCACGCTGCCGCCTATCGTTCCCACGACGGGGATGCCCTTGACCGCCACCAGCAGCGACCGTCCCACGATGGTCGTCGCGCCGGCTTTCAGGGCCGCTTCGGAGATCTGCGAGGCCGCGCTCTTGTCCTTCAGATCGTACAGCCGCGCGATCTTCGCCAGCATAGCCGTCTGCAGAGGCACGAGCAGGGTCGCGTCCGGGAAGCTGACCGGCACCGCGCCGATCGTCGCAGCCAGGGCTGCCGATGCCGCCACCGCCGCGTTCGCTTCCTTGCGTTTTAAGTCGTGAACCACGGCGCGCACCTTGCGGTCCGAGGCTTCCAGTTCCGCGGACGCCACGACTTCGCGCGTGCGCTCCACCAGGCGGTCCAGTCCGCGCACGGGCAGGATGCCCAGCGGGGTCTCGAACTCCTGCGCCAGCACGGGGATGATGTCCTTCGTGCGCAGGCCTAAGTCCTTCTGGCGCCTGTAGCCTTCGAAGGCGTCCTGCAGCATCGTGATGTTCTGCAGATCGCGCTCGTCTGTGCCCAGCGAGTGCGTAAACACCGCGATCAGCGGCACGTCCGGCCACTGCTTGACCGCCGCCCGCAGCCCGTCCAGATCGTCCTGCAGGATCGCGTGCTGCATGCCGTCCAGGCAGTACCAGATGGCCTGCACCGGCTCCTTGCGCAGCAGTTTTTTCTCCGCGGAAGACTTCGGCGCGTCCACCAATACCAGCGGGCTGTCCTCGCCCGCGTACGGCGCGATGGCCTGGATCAGCGTGCTCTTGCCGGACCCGGGAGCGCCCAAAACCAGGACGTTCAGCTTATCCGGCCGCAGCAGGGATTCGGGCGCTGAGCCTGTCCATCCGGGCGCTGAGCCTGTCGAAGCACCTCTCGCCCCTTTCGCGTGTTTTGCAGTTTTGCGCGGTATCAAAAGCGCCATGAAGCTGTTCCTCTACTTGTCTCCCATTAAAATATCCAGGATCTCGGCCTCGTCCACCCAGTTCGCGTCGTCGCGGCTGGCGCCCATCTGCGCGCCGCAGTTCGGACACTCCGGCTGCGGAAAATCCACCTTGCAGCCGCACTCCGAGCAGATGTATTCCGGATCCGAGAACAGATGACTGTGCTGCACCCAGTACGGATGCTTCGGTTTGCTGAAAAGACCCATAACGCCCTCCTACAACGGATATTCGAAAAACAGATGATTCGCGTGAGCGATCTTGCCGCCCACCGCAAAGCTGCCCGTTCCTGCCAGGCGGAAACCCAGCTTGCGGTACAGGCTCGCCGCCGGCACGTTCTGACCGCCGGTATCCAGCCGCACCGTCTGATACCCCAGCGCACGGGCTTCCCCGATCAGAAAGCGCACGATGCTGCTGCCCACGCCCTTGCCCGCCTGTGAAGGCGGCACGCAGAGCAAGTGGATCACCAGGACCTTCGCCGGGTCAGCCTCGCGTTCCCAGGCCACGTCCCTGTACGCCTCCGGCTGCTTCCGGTCCGCGATCACCGAGGGCATCGCCTCGCAGTCCACGTCCATCACGTACAGCGTGCCTTCCGCCAGCGCGTCCAAAGCCGTCTGCGCCGTCGGATACACGCCCTCTTTCCAAACTGTGTACGCCGTGTGAGTCTGCTCGTGGCGCAGATGTTCCAGATATCCCGCCTCCACGCGGGGAATGTCGTCCCTTGTTGCCTTCCGGATCATCTTTTCGTCTCCTAATGCGTGTAATCCAGCAGCCGCACCTTGCCGCCCAGATCCTTTTCGATCAGTTCCTTCATCTTTTTCGCGAACGGGCAGGGGTACCCGATGGGCGTCCCCTTCTGGATGCAGGACGCGAACGCGATCGTGTCCGCCCCGCGCTCTACCAGCAGCCGCGCCCGCAGCACAGCCCTTTTGCCCGGGCAGCCGCCGCAGCTGCAGAAGCCCACCAGTTCAATGTCCTCTTCCACGCCCTCGAACACGCCCAGTTTTTCGCGTATCGTCTTAAAATCTCTCGTCCCGGGACAATAGTCCTCGGTCTGCATGCAGCGAATGATGCCCAGTTTCATAGTCCAACTCTCCTTCTTCCATGCTTCGACCCCTCGCGCCGCCCGCAGGCGCACGCATTTCCGCGAATGTTACCCATTTCGCGCTTTTACGCCTTTCCAGATAACATCGCCCGGATTCTTTCATACCCCTGTTACCCAAACCGCGCATTTCCCGATTTGCAGGTAACAATCTTCCTTGCCTCGACGCTGCAAATGTTACCCAAGCCGGCGCAATTTATCATCGTCAGGTAACAATGTGACCCAGCCAACCTCCGCGGGTCAGCGCCGCAGTACGCGAAGTCCGCGAAAACCTGCCGTTTTGCGGCGGATCAATTGGAAGCATGTTACCCCAAAACGCTCATTTCGCCCTATCAGGTAACAGCACCCTCCGCCAATTCGCCACGTCCCTGCGGGACCCGCGACACAGCGCTATTCCCAGCCTTCGGGGACCACCGGGGTCACGATGGGCTTGCCTTCTTTATTCAACAGCGGGGTGAGCCCGCCGGCATAGCCGCTGAAGTGGAACAGATAGTTGACGCCGGTCTCCCTGTCCACCCAGACTTCCGTGCCGCTCAGCTTGCCCTGCGCGTAAACTCTTATGAATCGATCGTCTCTTGCCATGATTGTTCCTCTTTTTTGCGCCGGAAGGCGCTGTGACCCGTCCGGTTGCCGTCCGGCAATGACACAATGCCTCTTTTCACGCTTTGTCATTACTTTTCCAGTGACAAAATGCCCAAAACCCACTTGCGTCATTGGAAAACGGTCCAATTTGCCCGTTTTTCGCCCGAATTCCCGTGACAATCCGCCAAATTGTCCTCATTGTCATTGCAAAACTCATGACATCGCGCGAAATACCCGGTTCTGTCAGGGTCAAGCATCCGGGCGAATCGAGGGTCGTCTTTTATTGATTATACCCTATCGCGCGCGATTTACGAAACCATAAATCCTTTTGCGCAAAAGCGGGCTAACGGCAACGCCAACCCCTCGCTGCGCACCCTGAAAAAAAATAGCAGCCGCATTCAACATGCAGCTGCAAATTCGGTTTGTTCCGAAAGGATACGAAGGGTAATGGCTCTGTGACCCGCCCAGCCCCCTTTCGCGCCGCTACGGGGCGATTTGAGGGGGTTGGAGACGTTTAATCCTTCTCGTAATGCTTCGCCAGCTCTTCAGCCTGGTCCGCAAACGGGTCCTGATCGCCGAACTTCTCCAGAGGCGTATTCAGAATGCGCTCGTCCTGCGCTTTCTCCTCTTCTATTCTGAGCCGGCGCGCCTCCAGATATGGCGCGATGCCCCAGGCGATGAACGCGCCCCCGATGATCCACGCAAACACCATCGGGCCGTAATCCTTGGTCGGGATATATCCGATACTGACCGCGAAGAACATCAGGCCGAACGCGATCTTAAAGATCGTGACCCCTGTTCTGGGCTTACCTTTGCGCGCCTGGCGCTTCGCTTCGCGGGCCCTGCGCTTTTCTTCGCGCGGATCCTGCCTTTTGTATGTGTATTTCTTCTGTGTGGCCATGGTGTTGTCCTTTTTTGTATTGGTATTCATAATGCCTTTTCTTGATTATACCCTATTGTGTGATATATACGAAATCGAAAAAGCATAGCAAATGTTCCCTATTGACAAAAACAACCCAACTGATATATGTTTTAACATATAAAAGGAGCGCGACAATGAGCAAGAACTATAGAGAAACCCTGGAGAAACAACTGCAGAACCCCGTTTTCAAAAGCGAATTTGACGCCCTGGAACCAGAATATCAAATCGTTAAAGCGATTCTGGAAGCCCGGGCAGAAAAGTCCTTTACGCAAAAGGACCTTTCTGTAGCCACAGGAATCACACAGAGTGACATCTCCAAACTGGAAAACGGCAACGCCAACCCTTCGCTGCGTACCCTGAAAAAAATAGCAGCCGCATTCAACATGCAGCTGCAGATTCGGTTTGTTACGAAGAGATAATCCCTTAAATTATTATAAATTTAATTCAACTTACTCTTCCTTCAGCCGCTTACTTCTTGTTCTCTGCGGGAACTTAATATGGTACTCAAATGCCATTCTACTTTCTTCTTCAACTTGACCACTAATCGTTGCATTTGCGTCAATTAGTTTCATCTTTTTTAAAGCCGCGTCGATTTTCATGGCAAGTGCTGCATTGATTTGAGATGAATTCTTGTATTCAATCTTATATGATTTTTCTATGAAGTCGTTTTTCCCCAGTCTATTCTCAATTAACGTAAGAATGTCAGAGTCATTAGAAAAATAATGCAGCGCTGGCACTTCAGGAGCATGTCCTTTGAATTTTGCTACAGATTTAACACCGATTTCTTCATAAGATGTACTGTCAAATCCTGCCTCCACAGATGCTTCTGCCTTGGCTTTTTTGTCTTTACCCTTACCTTTTGTCCCAGCAACAGCCCCAGCAGTTCCTTTCACTCCAGTAAAGGTCTTTTTATGAGCATATAACTTTATCTCAACAGATTTCGCACCTAACGCACTTGCTATTCTTTCTAATTCATCGACCTTTTCTTTCTTGATTTGATTAAAATAACTGTCAAAACTTACATACCGATTAGGAATAAATGGATGACGGTAATAAACGTCTTCTTGTGACGAAGGATAAAACTCCAACTCGTAATCATCTTTATAAGCAGGATAAAGGTTCAACACCTTTAAATCTTTTACAACAAGCATATGCCCGACAGAATTTTTACATGCAGGGCTATCTAAATGCTGTTTATCTGGAGAACAAATGCGTATCATGTCCGGCATAGACGACGATCTAAGTTCATCGTCAAAAACTGGGTTTAGCATCTGACGCTGTACATCCAGGCTAACCTCACCCGCCTTTTGAGCAGCTAGTGCGCCAGCTTTTTTCATGGCCCCAACTGCATCATCTGCTTTAGCCTCTACAACATCCTTGGCGTCTCCAAGAACTTCCAGAACTTTTTTCTTTGCTTCCTGCTGTTTGGCTCGTTTTGCCTCTTGCTTTTGCTGTGTTTCTTTTGCTTTAGCCGCTTTAGCTGCTTCTTTTGCTTCTTTTATTGCTTGCTTCTCTTCATCTGTTTTACTCATTTTGACGCCTCCTTATTATCTGGAGTTATCATCTTACTAAAGAATTCAGAAATTAAAAACTCTTATACTATTTCAAATTATACCACACAAACCACCCCCGCCATACAGAGCGGGGGTGCACATCCACAACTGTTCATCTTCTTCCAGCGGGCTTTCGCTGGGCCGCGGGTAGCCTGCCAGTCCATGGCCATCCTAATACGCATGCCCCTACATCCCGGCGCTCACCTTTAGCAGTTTCTCGTTCACGCGGTTCATCACCTGGACGTAATAGAGGGTCTCGGCGTCGTTCATCGCGCGGGAATTCCACTCGTCGGCCTTCTTGGCGAATTCCGCGTACTTGGCCATCAGCGAGGAGTACTTCAGCAAGGCGGCCGCGTCCGAAGAATCGTAGCTTTCCATGAAGGCGCAGTACTCGTCCATGAACGCCTCATAAGAATCCAGGAAGTCCTTCAGCTCCGGGGAGATCCCGTCCGCCGGGGTTTCGGTCTCCGCAGGCGCTTCCGCCGGAGTTTCCGCAGCGGGTTCCTCTGCAGGCGCCTCGGCCGGAGCTTCCGCGGGCGCTACATCAGCCGCAGCCTCTTCCTGCGTCGCTTCCGCTGGCTCCTCCGCAACCTCCTCTGCAGGCGTCACCGTCGGTTCCTCCGCTACCTCCGCAGGCTCGCTCTTGCTGCCTCTGCTGCCCAGCCCGCCGATCAGGAGCAGCAGGACAAACACGACAAGGATCACTGTCCGGATCGGATGTTTCTTTTTCTTACCCATTTCTTTTCCTCCCAAATTAGATTCTTCCCAAAACGTGGATCAGCATCACGGCCGACAGCAGGATCGCGGCCAGCAGCAGGCCCTACGTTATCAGCCGGTGTTTTCTTTTTGCGTCCATGATTACCCCCTTGTTCTGCATCAACGCCGTTCCTCCCCCAGCCTCTCCGCCAACCTGATCACCAGGGCCCTGTCGTCCGGCGACAGGCGCTGCAGGGCGTCCCAGGCGGCGGCGTCCCCGCCGGGGCGGGTGTAGCTGAAGAATTCCTGCGGGGTCACGCCGAGGTACTCGCAGATCTCGAAGAACATCGCGAGCGAGGGGAGGTTGTTGCCGTTTTCGATGTTGTTGACGTATCCCGCGGCCTGACCCATAGAAAGGCTCATCTCCCTCCCGGAAACGCCCTTGGCGTTTCGCAGCCGGGCAAGTCTTTCTGCAAATCCTTCAGCTGCCCTGATCGTCACATCTTCCATATCAGCATAATTATACTTTGCGGCCCGTCTGCGGCCGTCCTGCCTGACAGGAGATTTGACCGCATTTGTCCTGTTCAGCCGTTCATTTTTCTCTGTTTCCATGTACAGTCTCCTTTCCGGGAGCCGGAGCTTCCGCTATAGGAGCTGTAAATTTTGCGGACAATAAAAAAAGAGCACACGGGGTCTGACCCCATGTGCTCAAAAACGACACATTGTACCTGTCCCCATGTGCTCATGTCCCCGTGTGCTCTATCGTGATCTCCTCCAGGCTGCTGCAGCCGGTCATCAGCATGGTCTCGGACAGCTCGGCGCCGATCTTTTCGGTCAGCAGGCGCACGCCTTCCGCCCCGCCGCCGTGAGCCGCGATCGCGTACGGCCTGCCGATCAGCACCGCGTCCGCGCCCAGCGCCAGGCACTTAAAGACGTCCGCGCCCGTGCGCACGCCGCCGTCCACGAAGATCTTCAGCGAAGCGCCCACCGCCTTGCGGATCGCAGCCACCTGGCTGGCCGGCGCAGGCGCGTCTTCCATCACCCGGCCGCCGTGACTCGACACCACGATGCCATAGCATCCCGCCTCCGCGCAGCGAAGGGCTGCCGCCGGGGTCATGACCCCTTTGGGAACGAACGGCAGATCCGTCGCCTCCACCAGCTCGCGCAGCTCCTGCGCGCTCTTCGTAAACACCGGCTTGCCCATCAGCTTCAGGTTGATCAGCGCCGCCGAATCGATGTCCATCGAGAATCCCATGGCGCCGGCCGCCTCGATCTCGCGGATCCGCGCCAGGCACTTTTCCTGCGTCCACGGCTTGATCGTCGGGATCACCGCGCCCTCCGCTTCGCGGATAAAGGGCAGCGTCGTCTGGAAGATCGATTCGTCCGGTCCGTCGCCGGTCCAGGCAAACGTGCCGGCCTGCCGCGTTCCTTCCGCGACCGCGCGCACGTACGCTTCTTCCGTGATCCTGCCGCCAAAGTTGAGCTTCATGCCGCCGATGGGCGCCGCGAAGAACGGATAGCGGAACCGCCGCCCGAACAGCCCGATCCCCGTATCCGCCTCGAAATGCGGGTGGATGACGTCCATATGGATCCTGACGCCGTCCAGGAAGTCCCGGCACACGGTAAACGCCCGCCCGCTGCCCTTGCCGCCCACGCCCGGGATCTGACCCCGGCAGGCCTTGCCGTCGCAGACCGGGCAGACGCGGCAGACGCCCTCGAGCGTTTGTTTTGCAGATGTTAAGATGTCGTTGTAGGTGGTCATGGGGTGAGGCCTCCGGGTAGATGTAGGGTGACTCTATGAAGGGATGCTAGCAATTTACTTCTATTGGATGATACTTAAGGAAATGCTCTTTCATCCTTTTTGCTGTTTCTTTTCCTTCCGGGGATTCTTTCACTTCAATAAAAGCATTCAGCATTTTCAGCGCTTCTTCATCACTTAATATGCGTTGAAGTCCTGTTCCCCAAACTAGTTTTTTGCCTTCTTCCCAATGCTTATATTTGTAATACTGCAGTTGATGGGCTTCCAGTGAATTAAAAGAAATCGCCAGTTTCGGATTTCCGTACAGATAACCCTCAGAAAATTCGTTACCATCCTCAACTTTTTCAATGATAAAAGCCCCGAATATGTAGCGATCTTCTTCAGCCGAATGGAAGGGATCCCGGGTCGTTAACACGCACAGGTCATCAGGTTTCGCCCCAGGAAACGCCCTTCTTGTTCCTTGTTTAGCACCTTTTCTGGTGTTGCTGCCGGCGCCGACCCGCCATTCTAACAAGACTTTCACTTCGTTGCAAAAGCCTGGCGTTCCATTCTTAATCCGATCCTCTTTATAGCAACCTACTAATTCTTCTTTAGAAAGAAGCCCTTTTACAAACATCTTGCACGGATTCTGTTCGTTTCCGCACCAGATTTCCTTGGATCGTTTTGTGTTGGCCTCGCGCACCGTATCGCTGCACAAACCGGCAAACCCTATGCTATGTATTGCTAAAAGTATATAGTCAAAAACTTACAGCGGTGACAATCCGTTTTCCGCTAAAGTCTTGTTTATTTCTTCTTCATTCTTATAGCGGTACAGGCTTTGGAATATGCGTAAATTTACGTCTGTATCGCCGTACTGTGAAATAATAATATCATCGTTCGTACTGTCTAAAAACTTATACACAAAGCGTAATGTGGGCGTTTTGTTGCCCTTGCTGTCCTTCGTGTATGATACATAAATCTTGTAAAAAATGCTTTTCAGCACAGCATTGGTAAGGTTATCAATATCAACTTCCTGTATTGCCTTTTTATATGCTTCGTACAATTCTATCTGGTGCTTCTTTTCTTCGCTTACACGTTCCAACCGTGACAAGTCCGCCTTTACTTCGCTTATTTCCTTATTAAGTTCTTTCATTTGGTCTTTGTAAAGGTCTTCATCAATCAAGCCGTCACGCCTGTCTTGTCTTAACTGTCACATTTCACCGTTTAGGTCTTTGCTTCTTTTGGTAAGGGTATCTTTGTCTTTCGTATCAATATCCTTAAACTTTTCTTTCATGTACAGCTTAAAAAATCCGTCATTATTGCTTGCTTTCAGTTCTTTTATTTCGTACTGTATCGCCTTAATGCAATCGTCTTCAATAACCTGTATTCTTTCGCCTGTACAAAGTCCACCTTCTTTGTTTACACCGCCGTAAACATCATAAATGTGACACGTCCATATATAGCCCTTGTCTGTAACTGTTCCGTCTTTCTTTACCCAATGGTTTTTCTTTTTACGGCTAAAACAGCTACCACAATGCGCACAGTACAAAATGCCTGACAATAGCTGTTCGCTACTTTGTCTTGAACCACGACTATATAATTCCGTGTGCCTGTCATATTCAATCTGCGCTAATTCAAACGTATCATCGGAAATTATCCGCAAGTCTTCATTTTGCGTCACAACCCATTCATCGGGGTCAATTTCTTTCTGTGTGTGGCGTGTAATATCGTAGGTCTCCATTCTATGCGTGACCTGTTTTCCTGTGTAAATCACATTTCTTAACATCTTCTGTATCTGTCTGTCACGCCATGCACCGCCCCTTTTTGTTGGTGCGTTAATTTCGTTCAGCTTTCTTGCTATTTTCCCTTGTCCCCAGTGTTCTTCTAAAAACCACTTAAAAACAAGTTTTACATATTCTGCTTCGGTAGAGTTTACTTGTAAAAATCCGTCAACTTTGTCATAACCATATGCAGGCGTACTTGACCAACCGCCTTTTTGCCTTAATCTGTCTAACGCCCATTTTACACGGTCGCTTTTGGTTCTATTTTCTTGCTGTGCAATAAATAAT
>JAFPXN010000019.1 GCA_017412505.1 Bacillota bacterium
CCCTTCGCCGTATCCAGCACGCTGCCGCCGCCGACGCCCAGCACGAAGTCCGCGCCGAACGCGATGCCTTCCTGCGCCATATGCCGCGCCGTCGATACCAGCGGATTGGGCACGACGCCGCCCAGGGCCAGCGCCTCGAGTCCGCCTTCCTTCAGATTATCTGTCACACGGTCGATCAGGCCGCTCTTTTTCGCGGACTGCCCGCCGTAGACGACCAGCACGCGACTTCCGCCGTATTTCTTCACGAGGTCAGCGGCGCGAAGCTCCGTGCCCGGGCCGAATACGATCTCCGTAGGTGCGTAATAAACGAATTTATTCATGAGCGATCTCCTTTCCTTTCATGATGCTCTCTACCAGGTCGCGCTTCTCGTACAGGACGCAGCCTCCTTCGTGGTCGTCCAGCAGCACGCCGCCGTCCCGCAGCGCGGTGAACAGCGGGGAATGCAGAGCCTCCCGCAGGGAAGCGTTCCGTACGTTGACGTCGGAATAGGGCGAGAACGGACAGGGTTCCGCTCCGCCGTGGGAATTGATATGGAAAAAGCCTCTGCCGGCAGCCACGCAGCCGCCGGAGCTCTTTTCGTCGCCGGGGAAGGAGACGTAGACCATCTCGGGCGCTTCTTTGCGGAGCCGTTCGATCTCCGCGGTGAGGTAGACCCTCTCTTCGTCGCCCGGAGCGAGCTCCTTGCTCTCCTCCGTGACCGGCACGAATTCCACGAAGATGACCACCCGGCAGCCTCTGTCCGAAAGCGCCTTCAGGAAGGACTCCGACGTCACTTCCCGGATGTTCTCCGTGGTCACGGTGACGGACGCGCCGAAGATCAGGCCGCGGCGGTTCAGTTCCTCCATATTGGCGATCAGCCGGTCGTAGATGCCCGCCCCGCGCCGTTCGTCGGTGATGCTCTTCCCGCCTTCGATGCTCATGACGGGGAGAAGGTTGCGGCATTTGTCGAAGAGCTCGAAGTACTTCGCGTCCATAAACGTGCCGTTCGTAAAGATCGGGAACAGGACGTTCTGCTTTCTGCCCGCCGCTTCGATGATGTCGCGGCGCAGCATTGGCTCGCCGCCCGCGAGAAGGATGAAGCTGACGCCCAGTTCGTCCGCTTCGCCGAAGATGCGCAGCCATTCTTCCGAGGTCAGCTGGCAGACCGGTTCCGCGTCCACCGTCGCGTGATTGCAGCGAGAATAGCAGCCCGCGCAGTGCAGGTTGCACTTGCTCGTGATGCTGGCGATCAGGAAAGACGGAACGTGCTCGCCGTTGTCTTCCAACTCTCTGCGCCGTCTGGACGCCGCCTTGCTGGCAGCCGCGAACTTCAGCATGAACGCGCTTTCCCGGGGATTTTTCAGCGTGGCGCGGACCGCGTCTCTTACGATATCTTCTACGCCCTTTGTCAGGTATTCCTGCAGGTCGAATGGTTCGTTTGTTTTGGGCATCTGTCATATCACCTTATTCTGTCGTATCTTTAATTATATCATAGAAAGCGGCGCCCTTACGAGCGCCGCTTTCTGTAAGACTTTGGTCTATCTTTTCTTGTAAAGGACAAGTTCCGGGTTTGCGCCTTCACATTCATACGTGCAGATCAGGATGAAATCCATGTTTGCCAGAACGCCGAAACAGCGGTCTCCGCCGAACTCGGGTTCCAGCTGGTTACCCAGATACGTGGTGTTGTCGTCCAGGAATTTCACTTCTGCGCCGCTGGGCAGCCGGTACGCCAGGTTGACGTACTGTCCGACGAGAGCGTTCAGCGTCTCCACCTTCGGCATGCCTTCGATGTGCAGGGCGTTGATCTCCTCGATCAACTGCTGTTTGAACGCCTCGAACTGCCCGCCGTCGCCGAGTTCTTCGTAACGCTTCCAGTAATCCAGCGTCGGCAGCATCTGCTTCAGATAGGCGCGGGCCTGCTCTTCGGTAAAACCGTCCGTTGCCATGTGCGGCGCGCATACGTCGATCAGATTGTCCATGTCGCTGTACGTGTACGTCCCGTCCGCGTAGCACCACTTGCAGTATTGTTCGTTGGGCGTACCGTCCTGATCGCGTCCGATCAGCGTATCGTCCAGCGGCATGCCGCAGCACTGGCAGATCAGCTTGTGCGGCGACCCCAGCAGCGTGTTGATCGACACGTTAAACAGTTTCGACAGCAGCTTGAGCGTCTCGGTGTTCGGCACGGTCTCGCCGGTCTCCCAGCGGGAAACGGCCTGGCGGGTCACGAAGACCTTTTCGGCCAGTTCGTCCTGCGACAGATGATTCTTCGTTCTCAGTTCATAGATGACGTCTTTCGTACTCATGATCGTTTCCTCCCGACTTCCATTCTAATCCCGGGCGGCGGGCAGCGCACGCAACTGCCCGTTGCTATTTCACCCGCACGTACTTGCCGTTCTCGCGGGTCAGGATCCCTTCGGAGATCATATCCCGGCGCAGCGTGCAGTAATCGGGATGGATGGCCTCGATGATATCGCTCAGAGCCGCTTCTTCATAGACCTTGCCCGGGGTGAAGTTTTCCGCGATCTTCTGCAGAACGATCAGCTTTTTCTTGCGCTGTACGGGGATAGACTTTAACCGGTCGCCGTCGAAAAACGATTCCAGCACTTTCTGCCGGTAGGCTTCCTCGCGGCGCCGGGCTTCGTCTTCCTCCGCGGAACTGCCGTCCCCGAGCAGGTCGCACAGGCGCAGCTGCGTGACCGCTTCAGCCAGCGCGTAGACGGTGTAATACTGCTCCTTGCGGGAGGTCACCAGTCCCGCCTCCTCGAGTTTTTTCATGTGAAAGGACAGCGTGGAGGCGCTTAAACCAAGCCTTTCCGCCAGCAGTTCCCCGTAGGCTTCTCCCTTTTGCAGCGTTGCGATGATGTTCAGGCGCGACGCATCCGACAGGCACTTGAAGATGCGGATCGCTTTTTCTCTTTCCATTATTCGCACCCCAGTTCTTCGAAGCGGGTACGCACGTCCGCGAGCGCCTCCAGTTTCGTCTCTTCCACGCAGATCTTTTTGGCGTTATCCTGGCGCTTCGCAGCATCCAGCGCGGCGCCCCATTCGCGCTGAAAACGGTCCAGCATTCTGCCGAAGCCGGGAACGTCGCCCTTTTTGACTTGCACGTTCATGACCGTGGCGCAGATATCGTATACGTTCGCGCGCACTGTGCTGAAGACCGCCTCGTCGCCTTTCTCCTGCGCGCGCAGATCGGCCGCCTGCTGATTCAGCGCGGCGTGCTGTTCTCTTAATGCTTTGATGAATTCTTCCATATCGATTCCCCTTTTTCATAATAATTTGCTTTGATGATCATCAAAGCAAATTTATCACAGCAAACCGGGGCTGTCAATATTTATTTTGACATTCATCAAAACAAATTTCAAGGAGCCTTTCAGCAATTCCCCGTGTAGACGTATTCCAGATTTTCGCGGGCAACTTCCGCCAGGCGGTAGACGGTCTTCACTTCCGTCGCGCCCCTGTCCTGCATGTGGAAGCGTGGGAAGAAGCGGGAAACGTGCAGCGGAATGCTCTCTCCATCCGGATTCCTCAGCCGGCTGACCCAGGCCGAAAGTTCACGCATCTCCTCCTCGGAATCGTTTTCGCCCGGGACGATCAGGGTCGTCAGTTCCACGTGGCAGAAGCCGGCGGCAGCTTCGATGAAATCCATCACCATTTTCCGGTCGCCGCCGAGCACCTCGCCGTAATAGCGGTCGGTGAAGCCTTTCAGGTCGACGTTCATGGCGTCGACGTACGGTTTCAGTTCCTCCAGCACAGCCAGTTCCGCGGTCCCGTTCGTGACCAGGACGTTTTTCAGGCCCCTCTCGTGCGCGAGCTTTGCCGTATCGCGCACGAACTCGTAGCCGATGAGCGGCTCGTTGTACGTGAACGCGATGCCGATATTGCCCCTCGCCTTCAGCTGCTCCGCAAGATCCGCCAGTTCTTCCGGGCTCAGCGTTTCCGCCTTTTCCGCGTACCGCATCGCCTGCCTGGACCAGGAGATCTCGTAGTTCTGGCAGAACGGGCAGCGCAGATTGCAGCCGAAACTGCCCGCGGACAGGATCCGGCTGCCGGGGTGAAAGCGCGATAAGGGCTTCTTTTCGATGGGATCGAGCGCAAGCGAGGTGATGCGGCCGTAGTTATTCGCCGCTGTCTGTCCGTCCTTCGCGGTCCTGCCTCCGCAGAACCCGATCTGGCCCTCCTCGATCTTAC